>JBBQAT010000109.1:0-14734 GCA_038316625.1 Burkholderiales bacterium | reverse complement strand
CCGATCACCCCTGGCACCGACCCTTCAAGCCCGATTCAAAGGCCGGCCAATTGGCCGGCCTTTGAATCAAACCCAAAACAGCTCACCGGACATTTCTATCTTGCCCAATCAGCGGACATTTCTACTTTGCCTTGACACCGATTGTTTTAAGAGATGCGCTTTCTGCTCGAATCAGTTAACCTTGCAAGGTTTGCCATTTCCCCCCAAACATTCGGAGAATGCCATGTCGGTTATCGAAGTTTGCCATCCGCTCGTCAAGCATAAAATCGGTCTTCTCCGCGAGGTCGACATCAGTACCAAGAAGTTCCGTGAATTGACCGCTGAGCTAGCTCGTTTACTGACTTACGAGGCCTGTAGCGATTTCGAGATGGAGCGTTGCGTCATTCAGGGCTGGGCAGGCCCGGTCGAAATCGACCAGATCAAGGGCAAAAAAGTTTCGGTTGTGCCGATTCTGCGTGCGGGTCTCGGCATGCTCGACGGTGTGCTGGACCTGATTCCAAGCGCCAAGGTGAGCGTGGTTGGGATTGCGCGCAATCACGAAACATTGATGCCAGAACCCTATTTTGAGCGTTTCGTCGGCCAGCTCGATGAACGCATGGCGCTGATCATTGATCCGATGCTGGCCACCGGAGGTTCGCTGATCGCCACCATCGACATGCTCAAGCGCAATGGCTGCAAGCAGGTTCGTGCGCTGGTATTGGTCGCTGCACCGGAAGGTATCAAGGCGGTGGAGGCCGCGCATCCAGACGTCGACATCTACACGGCAGCAATTGATAGCCACCTCAACGAAATCGGTTACATCATCCCCGGCCTTGGCGATGCGGGCGACAAGATTTTCGGAACCAAATAAAAAAGGGAGCAGTATGACTACAGTGAATGAACCGGTCTGGCGCACCGCACTATCGGGTGCCCAGATTCTTTTTGTCGCCTTTGGCGCGACTGTGCTGGTGCCGTTGCTCACCGGTCTCAATCCCAGCTTGGCATTGTTGGGTGCCGGTGTCGGTACACTCGTGTTTCAGGTGTGCACGAAGCGCCAGGTGCCGATCTACCTCGGATCAAGTTTTGCCTTCATTGGCCCGGTAATTTACTCGGTACAAACTTGGGGCATGCCCGCCACTTTCGGCGCCCTGGCCTCGGCGAGCTTTTTCTATTACGTCGCCGCTGGCCTGGTTAAATGGCGCGGCGTTGGTTTCATTCACCGTCTGCTGCCGCCGGTCGTGATCGGTCCGGTGGTGATGGTGATCGGTCTCGGCCTGGCACAGGTAGCGGTGAGCATGGCGACTGGCAAGGCGGGCGATCAGCAGGTCGTGCCTTACGGCATGGCGCTGTCGATTGCGACCATTTCGCTGCTGGCAACAATGCTGACAGCGATTCGTGCGAAGAAACTGCTCAAGCTGGTGCCGATTCTGGTCGGTGTCGCGGTCGGTTACATCGTTTCGATCTTCATGGGCGTTGTCGATTTTTCCAAGGTGACCGAGGCGGCGTGGATTGCTGTGCCCAACTTCGGCAAGCCTGAATTCAATCTGGCGGCCATCCTGTTCATGATCCCTGTGGCCATCGCGCCGATTGTCGAACACGTCGGCGGTATCCTCGCCATCGGTTCCGTCACCGGCAAGGATTTCACCGAGTCGCCTGGTCTGCACCGTACGTTGCTTGGCGATGGCCTGGCCGTCAATATCGCCGGCCTGTTCGGCGGTCCGCCGGTCACCACCTACGGCGAAGTCACCGGCGCAGTGATGCTGACCAAGAACTACAACCCCGTGGTAATGACTTATGCGGCGTGTTTTGCCATCCTGATGGCCTTCGTAGGCAAGTTTGGTGCCTTCCTGCAGACCATTCCGATGCCGGTCATGGGCGGCATCATGATGCTGCTCTTCGGTTCCATTGCCGGTATCGGTCTCAAGACCATCATGGACGGAAAAGTCGATCTCGCCAATGCGCGTAACCTGTGCATTGTCTCAGTAACGCTGGTTACCGGTATCGGCGGGCTCGGTGTGACCATCGGCAGTTTCTCTCTGCAGGGCATCAGCCTGTGCGGCGTGCTCGCCGTGTTGCTCAATCTGGTGCTGCCGCGCGAGCCTAGCGCACAATGAGTTTTCCGGGGCGGCTTGCGGGCCGCCCCATTTCAACAAAGCGCAGCATTTCTTTCGCATTGAGCTTGAATTCCGCGCCAATGCCTTGCGCTGCCGTGGGCTGAGCAAGTTCTTCTGTTAACATTCGCTCTGGTTCCGGCAATCCTCGCATGACTATTTCTCTTTCCGATGTTTTCTCCCCCGATGGTTTGCTGGCATCCAGCATTCCGGGCTATCGCTTGCGCGCACAACAGCTCGAAATGGCCGAGCGCATCGCCGCCGCGATGGCTACCAATAGCGTGCTCGTTGCCGAAGCCGGTACAGGAACCGGCAAAACGTATGCCTATCTCGTTCCGGCCTTGCTCTCCGGTGGCAAGGTGATCGTCTCAACCGGGACCAAGAATCTCCAGGATCAGCTTTTCTCGCGCGACATCCCGACGGTGTGCAAGGCGCTCGGGTCACCGGTCAAAGTGGCGCTGCTCAAGGGGCGCGCCAACTACGTTTGCCACTACCATCTGGAGCGTTCGCTGGCGGATGGACGTTTCATCACGCGCGAGGATGCAAGCCATGCGTCGCGTATTGCGCGTTTTGCCAAGAAGACGAAAACGGGCGACAAGGCTGACTGCGGCGATGTGCCGGAAAACTCCGCCGTGTGGGGAATGGTGACCTCGACGCGTGAGAATTGCCTCGGCCAGGATTGCCCGAGTAACAAGGAATGCTTTGTTCTGGCGGCGCGCCGTGAAGCGCTGGCCGCTGATCTGGTGGTGGTCAATCACCACCTGTTTTTTGCCGATGTGATGCTGCGCGACGAAGGCACGGCTGAACTGTTGCCCGCCTGCAATACCGTTATTTTCGACGAAGCCCACCAATTGCCGGAAACCGCCAGCCTGTTTTTCGGCGATAACGTTTCGACGGCGCAGGTTGTCGACTTGACGCGAGATGCACATACGGAAGGCCTTGCTTCCGCGCGCGATTGTCTTGACTTGCCCAAACTGTGTGGCGTGGTCGAGAAAGCGGCGAAGGATTTGCGCCTGACCTTACCCGTCGAAGCTGCGCGTTTCTCGCTGGCTCAGCTCCAGGAACGCATGGGCTTCGACAACGGTGTGGTCGGGCTGCTGCGCGAGCTTGATGCGCTGGCAGTTTTGCTCGAAACGCAGGCGCAGCGTTCGGAAGGCCTGGAAAACTGCTGGCGCCGAGCCGGCGAGCTGGTTGCCCAGTTGCTTCGCTGGCAGAAGGGCGCCGACGCCGACTACGTGCGTTGGGGCGAAACCTATACGCTGTCGCTGCAACTCAACGCCACGCCGCTGGTCATCGCCAAAATCATGCAGAAGCAGATGAGCGGCCATCCGCGCGCCTGGATCTTTACCTCTGCGACGTTGGCCGTGCAGCGCGATTTCGGACATTACTGCGGCGAGATGGGACTCGAGCAGGCTGAATCGGCGTTCTGGGACAGTCCCTTCGATTACGAACGCCAGGCGCTGCTCTACGCGCCCTCGAATCTGCCCGATCCGAACAATTTCGCCTATACCGAAGCTGTGGTCAAGGCCGCGTTCCCCGTTTTGAAGGCCAGTGGCGGGCGGGCATTCTTTCTTTGCACGTCCTTGCGCGCCATGCGTCGAACGCATGAACTACTGACCGAACAGCTTGAGCACGCCGGGCTGGAATTTCCGCTGCTGATTCAGGGCGAGGGCAGCAAGAATGAGCTGCTGGAACGCTTCCGCCGACTCGGCAATGCCATTCTGGTCGGCAGCCAGAGCTTCTGGGAAGGCGTTGATGTGCGCGGTGAGGCCTTATCACTCGTTGTCATCGATAAATTGCCTTTCGCCCCACCTGATGATCCGGTACTCTCTGCGCGTATAGAGCGCATGAAAAACGAGGGGCGAAACGCTTTCATGGACTATCAGTTGCCGCGCGCTGTAATCAACGTCAAACAGGGGGCCGGACGCCTGATCCGCGATGAAACGGATCGCGGCGTGCTGATGATCTGCGACCCGCGACTCATTTCCAAACCCTACGGCAAACGCATCTGGCGCAGTCTTCCACCGATGAAGCGGACCCGTGAGCTTGATGACGTACTGGCGTTTTTTCAGGAAAAATGAACTCTCCTTCATCCCCTCTATCAGGCGTTGCGCTGCCAAATGACTGCCGCGATGCGGCGGCTTTCCTCAATCGCGGTTGCGTTTGCAGTTCCGTGGATCATGAACGCTTGCGTCACGCGCTGGAAAGCGAGGGCGGGATTTCACATGTTGAATTGCTGGCGACGCGTCCGCACCTTTTTTCTGACACCACTGTTTTTGTCGCCGAAGCGCATTTGCAATTCATGGCTGATCTGGTTGCTGCAATCGAGCGAGTGGTCGCGCTGGCTCCGTGGCGTAACCGAGTCTTTGACCATGCACCGGAAATCGCACGCTATTCGCCGCGCGCAGCCGGTGTCTTTCTCGGCTACGACTTTCATCTCGGCGCCGATGGACCGCGCCTGATCGAGATCAACACCAATGCGGGTGGTGGGCTGCTCAATGCCAAATTGCTGCGCGCCCAGCGCGCCTGTTGCGCCCCGTTGGCCTCAAGATCTGCGGCGGAGGGTGTGGTTGAGTCGGATTTTGTCGCCATGTTCCGGGAAGAGTGGCTGCTGGCGCGCGGCGACCGGCCGTTGGCCCAGATTGCCATTGTCGATGAGGCCCCGGCTGGCCAGTTCCTGGCACCCGAGTTTGAGTTGTTCAGACAGTTGTTTGAGTCCAGCGGGATTCCGGCGGTGGTCGTTGCCCCCGATGAACTATCGTTTGACGGGGAACATCTGCTTTGCGGTGGGCAGGTTGTCGATCTGGTCTACAACCGCCTTACGGATTTTTCTCTGGAGCAAGCGCAGAATTCGCCTTTACGCGCCGCCTATCTGGCTGATGCGGTCGTGCTCACGCCTCACCCGCAGGCACATGCACTTTACGCCGACAAGCGTAACCTGGTGGCGCTGACCGATGAATCCTGGTTGGCGGAGATCGGAGTTTGCGAAGCGGACAGGCAATTGCTGATGGCGGGCATTCCGCGTACGGAAGAGGTTTTGGCTGAGAACGCCGAGATCTTCTGGTCGACCCGCAAGCAGTGGTTTTTCAAGCCGGCGGCCGGCTATGGTAGCAAGGCTACCTATCGCGGTGACAAACTCACCAAGCGAGTCTTCGCTGAAATCTCGCGCGGCGGCTATATTGCCCAGGCACTGGTAAAGCCATCGGAACGGCGTCTGCTGGTTGATGGCGTTGAACAGGACCTCAAACTTGATCTGCGCAATTACGTTTATCAGGGTAAGGTGCAACTCGTCTCGGCGCGCCTCTATCAGGGACAAACAACCAATTTTCGTACCCCGGGCGGTGGTTTCGCGGCCGTGTTTGCGGTGAGCTGTCAGGGCGAGCAAAAAATCTGTAGATGAAGTTCAGTCGTGCTGTTTGCGGTTATTTCAGGCGCAAACAGTCCATTACCATGACAAATGGCAAGATATGTCGACCTGTGTGCACTAGAATAAAATTCTTAAGTATCGGCATTAGTGTTCGAGAAATCCGGGTATGTTAAGTAATACTAATTCTGCCTTTGAGGCGATTGAAGTTGAATTCCTCAAACTGGGCGTTTACGTCACTGACCTTGACCGGCCGTGGCTGGGTACTCCTTTTCTTCTTCAGGGTTTTCTGATCGAGGATGAAGAGCAGATCACCCTCTTGCAGCAGTTATGCAGAATCGTCTATATCGACCGGCGTCGTTCCGTTGGCGATCAATATGCGGCCGTCGTGCGTGAGCGCGAAATTCGCCGGCCACGGGCTACGGAAACCACCTTGGTTGTTGATGGCACGTCTGGCGCTGCCTCTGCCGACGGCGAGTTTCTGACTGTTGCACGCCGGGTGCGCGAGCGACGTCCGCTGTCGTCTTCGCCGAGGACGCGACCTTCGGTCAGCGAAAGTGGGCTGGAAGCGGAACTGCTCTACTCGGCACCGATTATCGATGATGTGCATCGGACACTCGAATCTATTCGCGAGGGAACCGACTCTGACGGAAATCTTGATCTGGCGCGGGTGTGCGGATTGGTCGACGAAATGGCGGCCGGGGTTGAACGAAACCCGGATGCCATGCTCTGGCTAACAAAACTGAAGATTACCGATCAATACTCCTACGACCACGCGGTGGATGTCTCCGTGCACTTGATGGTCTTTGGCCGTTTTCTGGGTCTGGGACGCACGGCCATTGAGGAACTGGGTCAGGCTGGCCTGATGCAGGATATCGGAAAGATGCAGATTGATCCTGAAATTCTGGGCAAGGCGTCTGCGCTGACTGATGAAGAGTATGTCGAGGTTCAATCGCACGTCGCCAGTTCACTCGAGTTGCTGGTCGGCCAGCACGCCTTTTCGAGCGGTGTGTTGAGCGTTATCGCAACGCATCACGAGCGTTATGACGGTAGTGGTTACCCGCGTAGTCTGGGCGGCGAGCACCTTACCTTGCATGCCGAACTCGCCGGGCTGATCGATACCTACTGCGCGATGACGCGCCACCGGGTATTCAGCGACGCCGTGTCGAGCCAGAAAGCGCTTGAGATGCTTTCCAGGATGCGCGGCGTAAAGTTTCGCGAGGCGGTTGTCGATCAGTTCGTCCAGTGTGTCGGCTTGTATCCGATTGGAACGCTGGTCGAGCTTAATACGGGCGAGGTGGCCGTGGTCATTCAGCAGAACCAGGTTCGGAGAATGAAACCGCGCCTGCTGGTTTTGCTGGCAGAGGATAAATCGCTAAAACGTCGTCCACGTAACCTGGATTTGATTCTCGAACCTTCGACTCCACTGGGCGAACCCTATCGAATCAAGTGCGCATTGCCGTCGAACGCCTATGGTATTGATCCGACCGAATTCTTCCTCGAATGACGGATATGGTTTTTTGTAACTCGAATCCTTGCCATCGTGCCTTTTTCTTCAAGGGCAGGGAGCGTCAAGTGTTGTTCGCAAGATGTGCCCATCAATGAATCCTGACCAGATTTCAAATTTGCTGTCGCATGCGCTGCTCCCTGGCTTGTCGGTGGCGCTGTCAGAAATACCTCTGCTGGCCCATCGCGCAGAGGCGCACGGTTTGGGGGTCATCGCCTTCATTGTCCATCCCGATACCGCCTACTACCGCCTTTCACCGGAATCAGCCCTTCGCCTGCGCCACGAAATTACGCATCGCCTGCGCGAAAAGCTGCGGGAGAACGACCATCTGTTCAGTATCAGCAGCCTGGAATGGCTGATTGTCCTCCCGGGATTGCGCAGCAGTGCCACACTGACCATGGCGATGCTCAGACTGCGCAATCTGTTTGATGAGCCCGGGCTGAACGTGGACGGCATTTCCCTGCGATTGCCAATCTCGTGTGGAGCGGCTCTTCATCCGGACGATGGCGAGGATGCCCTGCACCTTGTGCAATCAGCACGAATCGCCAGCCTGCATGCTGAGATGAGCGGGCTTGACAGTGCTCTCTACGACCCAGGCATGGAAGAGCTCGATGATCGCCTGAAAAAGTTTGACCACGAGTTGAGATCAGCGTTTTCCGGTGAACGGGGTTTGCAGCTCTACCTGCAACCGCAGATCGAAGCAAAGAGTAGTTGCTGCGTTGGTGCCGAAGCCTTGCTGCGCTGGTGGCGGGCCAATGGGGAATGGGTCCCCCCTCCAGAATTGCTTGCGGCAATTGAACGGCTTGGCTATCGCCACCGCTTCAATCGCTGGCTATTCAACACCGCCGGGCAAATCAGTCACAAACTGGCGTTAGCCGGTATTGACATCCGGTTGTCGGTCAACCTTTCTGCCAACGACCTGCTTGACCCGGAAGTGCCCGATTTGCTTGCACAGGCTCTTGATACCTGGAACGTTTCACCGACGGCGATCCGGCTTGAAATCACCGAAACCAGCATGGTTCAGGAAACAGGCGGCGTCATCGATGTCCTGCAGCGTTTACGTGAACTCGGGACCAGTATTTCGATCGACGACTTCGGGACCGGTTTTTCCGGCATGAGTAATCTGAAGAATCTGCCGGTCCAGGAGGTCAAGGTAGATCAGAGTTTTATCCGCCATATTGACGTATCGACGCGTGATCAGGAGATTACCGAGTCGATCATTCGCCTCTCACATCGCCTTGGGTTGCAGGTTGTTGCCGAAGGCGTTGAATCTCGCGGAATCGCGGATCTCCTTTCCGATATGGGGTGTGAATGGCTGCAAGGTTTCCTGTATTCCCCGGCTTTGCCTCTGGAAGGGTTCATTGCCTGGTATCGGGACCATGCGTTAGGGAATCAGCCAACGCCCTGATTTGAACGCGGCTCCTCACTTGAAATCCGGTGAGGCTCCCCCATCTGTGTGTCATCCAGATATTCTGAAGGGGAGCTACCATGCGCCTTGATAAACTGACTACCAAGTTCCAGCAGGCTTTGTCCGATGCACAGAGCCTGGCGATTGGGCACGACAACCAGATGATCGAGCCGCAGCACCTGTTGCTTGCTCTTCTACAGCAGGACGATGGCGCGACATCCTCACTGCTGGCGCAAGCCGGAGCCAATGTGCAGGCGCTTAAGTCGGCGGTCGATCAGGCTATTGATCGCCTGCCAAGAGTCGAAGGACATGGCGGTGAAGTGCAGATTGGCCGTGATTTGACGAATCTGCTCAATCTCACCGACAAGGAAGCGCAGAAGCGCGATGATCAGTTCATTGCCAGTGAAATGTTCTTGCTCGCGGTATGCGAAGACAAGGGCGAAACGGGCCGCCTCGCTAAACAGCATGGCCTGAACCGCAAGGCGCTCGAACTGGCGATTGCCTCGGTAAGGGGCGGGCAGGGCGTCGACAATCAGGAAGCCGAAGGGCAGCGCGAGTCGCTGAAGAAATACTGCATCGACCTCACAGAACTCGCTCGCCAGGGCAAGCTCGACCCGGTGATCGGGCGCGACGACGAAATCCGCCGCACCATCCAGATCCTGCAGCGGCGCACCAAGAACAACCCGGTGCTGATCGGCGAGCCTGGTGTCGGCAAGACGGCTATCGTTGAAGGCCTGGCGCAGCGCATTATCAATAACGAAGTGCCGGAAACGCTCAAGGGCAAGAAGGTATTGAGCCTCGATATGGCTGCATTAATTGCCGGGGCCAAGTACCGCGGCGAGTTCGAGGAGCGGCTGAAAGCCGTGCTCAAGGAAATTGCACAGGATGAAGGGCGCATCATCGTTTTCATCGACGAACTGCACACCATGGTGGGTGCCGGCAAGGCCGAGGGCGCGATGGATGCCGGTAACATGCTCAAGCCGGCGCTGGCACGTGGGGAGCTGCATTGCGTTGGTGCAACGACGCTCGACGAGTATCGCAAGTACGTTGAGAAGGATGCTGCACTGGAGCGTCGCTTCCAGAAGGTGCTGGTCGATGAGCCGAGCGTGGAAAGCACCGTCGCCATTCTCCGCGGCTTGCGGGATCGGTATGAGTTGCATCACGGCGTGGCGATTACCGACCCGGCGATTGTCGCGGCCGCCGAATTAAGCCATCGCTACATCACTGACCGTTTTCTGCCGGACAAGGCGATTGATCTGATCGACGAAGCGGCCGCGCGTATCCGCATGGAGATCGACTCGCGTCCCGAGGTCATGGATAAACTGGATCGTCGCATGATCCAGCTCAAGATCGAGGGCGAGGCGGTGCGCAAGGAGAAGGACGAGGCGTCGAAGAAGCGCATGCAGTTGATCGAGGACGAGCTGTTCCGGCTGGAGCGCGAATACAACGACCTGGAAGAAGTCTGGAAGGCCGAGAAGGCGCAGGTGCAGGGCAGCGCACACATCAAGGAAGAAATCGACAAGCTCAAGGCCGACATCGTCCGTCTGCAGCGCGAAGGAAAACTCGACAAGGTGGCCGAGTTGCAATACGGGAAACTGCCGCAGCTTGAGGCGCAACTGAAGGTAGCCGAGAAAGCGGGCGACGGTGAGCAGAAAAACAAACTCTTGCGCACCCAAGTCGGCATTGAGGAAATTGCCGAAGTGGTATCGCGTGCGACCGGAATCCCGGTGTCCAAGATGATGCAGGGCGAGCGCGAGAAACTGTTGCAGATGGAAGATCGGCTGCATCAGCGGGTGGTAGGTCAGGATGAGGCGGTGCGCCTGGTGTCAGACGCCATTCGCCGCTCGCGTGCCGGTTTGGCCGATCCGAACCGTCCCTACGGTTCATTCCTCTTCCTTGGCCCGACGGGCGTTGGCAAGACCGAGCTGTGCAAGGCGCTAGCCGGCTTCCTGTTTGATTCCGAGGAGCACATGATCCGCATCGACATGAGCGAATTCATGGAAAAGCACTCCGTGTCGCGCTTGATCGGCGCACCGCCTGGCTATGTGGGTTACGAGGAGGGCGGCCACCTGACCGAAGCCGTGCGCCGCAAGCCGTACAGTGTGATCCTGCTCGATGAAATCGAGAAAGCGCATCCGGACGTTTTTAACGTCCTGCTGCAAGTGCTTGACGACGGCCGCATGACCGACGGACAAGGACGCACCGTCGACTTCAAGAACACGGTGATCGTGATGACCTCGAACCTTGGTTCGCAGATGATCCAGCAGATGTCCGGCGACGATTATCAGGTGATCAAGCTGGCGGTGATGGGTGAAGTGAAGACCTATTTCCGTCCGGAGTTCATCAACCGCATCGACGAGGTGGTCGTCTTCCACGCGCTCGACGAGAAGCACATCAAGTCGATTGCCAGGATTCAACTCGGCTACCTGGAAAAACGGCTGGCACAGCTCGAAATGAAGATCGAGATCGACGACAGCGCGCTTTCCGAAGTCGCTGCCGCCGGCTTCGACCCGGTATTCGGTGCGCGTCCGCTAAAGCGTGCCATCCAGTCGCAGCTCGAAAATCCGCTCGCCAAGTCGATTCTGGAAGGACGTTTCGCGGCGGGCGATACGATCCGCGTGGTATGCCAGAGTGGCGTGATGCGTTTCGAGAAGGCGTGATCACGGGCGATTACTTGCATCGGCCTGCGAGGCAATAAAGACGGGTGTTTTGAAGTGGTATGCCGCAGGGCCCAATATTCATGCGGCTCTCCGGGTGGGTCATCCGGTAATGGCCTATTGAAGGTCATCAGAGGCCACCACTAGGACGTGGCTTCTGGTTTCCCGTTCAGTTGGCAGGGGGTGTGGGCGTAGAATGGCGACTCGTCCAACGGAGTCCCGAATGACCGCCTCGACCGAAACCTTGCCTGTCCGTAGCGATGTGGCCGTAATTGCGCTAGTGGGCTTTGCCCATGCCGTGTCGCACTTCTTCCATCTGGTCATACCGCTGCTCTTCCCCTGGTTGATGCCGGCGTTCGATCTGAGTTTTACACAGGCCGGTGCCTTGATGACGGTATTTTTCGTCGTTTCCGGAATCGGGCAGGCGGCGGCAGGGCTGGTGGTGGATCGTATCGGCTCGAAGCCTGTTCTGTATGGTGGCGTTCTGTTGCTTGCTTGTTCCGGAGTACTGCTTGGCGTGGCGCAAAACTATGCGATGCTGATACTCGCAGCGGCCGTGGCCGGTGCTGGCAACAGCGTATTTCATCCGGCCGATTTCACGCTGCTTAACCGGCGGGTCTCCAAGCCGCGCCTTGGCCACGCTTTTTCAGTCCACGGTTTGTCGGGCAATCTTGGCTGGGCAGCGACGCCGCTGCTGATGACGGCGGTGGCCTCGTATGCCGATTGGCGTGCTGCCGCTTTTTCTGCGGGGGCGGTTGCCCTCGTCGCTTTTGGTCTGCTTTACGCGATGCGCACCCGGCTTGACGACGAAGGGAGTTCGGCCGGGATGCCGAAGAAAGCGTCAGGCGGCGAGGAGGTGTCGACGATGGCCGTATTGCGTTCGCCGGCGGTGTTGCTGTGTTTCACCTTCTTTTTCCTGACGACAGCGGCTTTTGGCGCCTTGCAGAACTTTTCGGCGGCGGCCCTGAAGGCGATGCATGGCTTGTCGCTGGCGGCCGCCGCGTCGTGTCTGTCGGCGTATCTGCTCGGCGGTGCCGTGGGTATTGTTGTCGGCGGGTTTCTGGCCTCCCGGCGTGCCCAGGATCAGATTATCGCCGCCTGCATTTCCTTCGGTGCGCTGATCAGCCTGATACAGGCCAGTGGGTTGGTCGCCAGTTGGGCGGTTCTCCCGCTGATGGCCATGATGGGTTTCGGTATCGGCATCGCTGGGCCGTCGCGTGACTTGCTGATCCGAAAGTCGGCCACGCAGGGGCTGGGCGAAGCGTCATATGGCCGGGTCTACGGTTTTGTCTACTCTGGTCTGGACATCGGCCTGGCAACGGCACCACTAATCTTCGGACCCATCATGGACGGCGGGCATTTCAGCGTCCTGTGGATCGGCGTGGCGCTGTTTCAGGGGATGGCCGTTTTGTCGGCGTTACGCGTCGGGCGAGATGTCCGTGCCTGAATCCTGTTTGAACTTAGTTTGCCCCCCACAAGTCTTAGTTACAGACAGTGTTCTCCGCTGTCTTGAAATAGACCAAAACGGACGCATCTTCCTCCTTAACCAGAGTTGCTTCGTTTTGCAGCGCTAAAGACGCCGAGTCTTCATGCGCTTGCGAAACAACATAGAAAGGAGTTGCCATGAATGTTGTCTATAACAGCGAGAACTATGCCATTGTGGCTTACCCGGTTCAGCAGGGTTTTGAACTGGTCGATAAGCAGGGTAGCCGCAGCCTTTTTGTGCACGGGTCCGTAGCGCTCGGTTTGCGCGAGGCCATTGACAGCATCCCGTACGAAGACCGCGACGAAGAATCGATCGATTCGCTGCTCGACGATTACTGCGTTGGTGCGGCGCGGCCGATTGCTTATCACTGAACGCTGAAGGGTATAATCGCGGCACTGCGGCGTTCGCGGTCACCAAAGTCGGGAGAGCATCAAATGGCGTTGTACGAATCAGAACATACGATATTCATGCGTGAAATGATGGCCAAACATCCGGAGTGGGCTGAAGACCAGCTCGTCGGCCGCGCCCTGCTGTGGGACCGGAAGATCGATCCCATCGAGCAAAAGGCATTCAAGGAAGGGAAGGAAGCGAAGCGTTCCTATCCCTATGATGTGAACTTCGACCAGCCCTGAAATCACCCTCTGCAAATAGAAACGGCCAGATTGATGTCTGGCCGTTTTTTTGTACTCGCGTTTTGTGCCGGATTACAGCGAGTGCAGTGAGCACACCACCCGTTTGACTGCCGGGTCTTCGTGGTGCGGGTGGATGGTGAAGCCGAGGCTGGCCATCAGGCGGAACATCTTGGAATTCATCGCCAGCACATCGCCGACGATGGCGCGATAGCCTTTCTGGCGCGCACAGTCGATCAGCGCAGACATCAATTTTCGACCAACGCCGTGCTTTTGCCAGTCGTCGGCGACGGCCAGGGCGAATTCGACGGTTTCCCCGTCAGGATTGGTGACATAGCGCGCTACGCCAATTTGCACCAGCTTGCCGTCTTCGCGTTCAAAGGTGGCGATCAGCGCCATCTCACGGTCGTAGTCGATCTGCGTGAAGCGCACCAGCATCGATTGGGTGAGTTCGCGCAGGGTGTCCATGAAGCGTGAGTACTTGCTCTCTTCAGACATGTTTTTGACGAACTCCTGCTCGATGTCGGCATCTTCCGGACGGATCGGGCGGATGGTGATGATCGTGCCGTCTGGTTGTTCCCACTCCTGGATCAGATGTGCGGGATAGGGGTGGATCGACATGTGCGAATAGCGGTCGCCATTGGTTGCCGCGTAGTCGATGACAATGCGTGCGTCGGCGGCGATGGCCCCGTTTTCGTCAACAATCAGTGGATTGAGGTCGAGTTCCTGCAGCCAGGGCAATTCGCAGATCATCTCCGAGATGTTCAGCAGCACTTTTTCGAGCGCATCCATGTTGATCGGTGGCATGCCTCGGAATTCGCCGAGCAGCTTGGCGGCGCGTGTCGAACGGATCAGATCCTGCGCCAGGAAGTGGTTGAGCGGTGGCAGGGCAACAGCGCGGTCGCTGAAAATTTCGACTTCGGTACCGCCGGAACCAAAGGTGATGATTGGGCCGAAGGTCGGGTCGCGGACGACGCCAATCATCAATTCGCGGCCATTGGGACGCGCCAGGTAAGGCTCAATGGAAACGCCGTTAATGCGTGCGTTCGGGTGCTTTTTCTGAACTGTTTCGAGAATGTCGTGATACGCGCTGCGGACTGCCTGCGCCGTGGTTATGTTGAGCCGTACGCCGCCAGCATCGCTTTTGCGCACGATGTCCGGTGAATCGACCTTCATGGCCACCGGGAAACCGATCTGCTCGGCCAGCAACAAGGATTCGGTCGGCGTGCGCGCGACCATGGTTTGCGCCACCGGAATGCGGAAAGCACGCAGGACGGCCTTCGATTCCATCTCGGAAAGCACTTTGCGGTGCTCTTGTAGAACCGCATCAATCAGCATCTTGGCCCCCTCGGTTTCCTGCGGGGTGACCTGTGACGCGGCTTCCGGGGTTTGCAGCAACAGCTTCTGATTTCGGTAGTACGTCGAGATGTGGTAGTAGAGTTCGATCGCCGTTTCCGGCATGCGGAAGGCGGGTATGCCAGCGTTTTCGAGCGCCGTACGTCCCTCGATGACCTGCTCTTCACCCATCCAGCAGGCAAGAATCGGCTTGGTCGTCTGCTTGCTGACTTCGATGACTTCTTGGGCAACGGCCAG
>JBBQAT010000108.1:0-14941 GCA_038316625.1 Burkholderiales bacterium | reverse complement strand
GTCGAAAGGCGTTGGCAAGGAACAGAGGCGCTGTTTGGCGGCCATCGTTGCTCTGGCTTTGGTATTTTTTGTCTTTTTAAGTTGTTGTTTTTGCGCAATAAAAAAGCTGTTCGTTGAGAGCCTGTCGAAGGATGGGCCGCTTTTCGTAATTCAACTGAGTTTTTTAGGTTGATTGATAAAAATAGGCTTTATCGAACATCCCACGGTTTCGCTTCTGTCTGAGAACCCGTGCGCCTTGGCCGTCATTTTGGTTCGCCCCACCCCTGATTGCTTGAAGACTAAGGCATCAGGCAAAAACAAGTTGAGCGTGCAATCGAAACCTCGTCGGTCGGGTTAGCGTAGCGTAACCCGACGATTGACCGGCGATCCGTCGGGTTATGACCGAAGGAAATCCCTGTGGGACGCCCTTTGGGCTAACCCGACCTACAGGGTTCGTCGTGTTCAAGCTATTTTTGCTCACCTCCTAAGCGAGGCACGTCTTTGTAGGAGCGCAGTTCTACTGCGCGAAAAGAGCTTGAGCAAAAGACAACCGATCAACGGCACCCAATGGGCGAAATTTCCAGCCGAGCCAAGCGGCGAGCGACTGCCCCTGTGCGACATTTCTGTTGCAATTGCGCAACAAAATCGTGAAACAACGCTCGCAATCGCCGCCTCAAGCTTGTCAGTGCCCGTCTCCTTTGCCACTATTCGTCCAGCTTCTCATTTATGAGAGGTACAGCTTGGTGTCGTGTCACAACGCCGCCGACCTTAACCCTAGAGGAGATTCACAAATGCAAAAGAAATATATCGCTCTGGCCGTTGCCGCTCTGGCTTCCGGTACTGCTTTCGCACAATCGTCCGTCGTTTTCGGCGGTATCGTCGATATGGGCTATTCGTACAAGTCCAGCCACACTGATAGCGCTGTTTCGGCTCGTAGCGCCATCGACCAAGGTGGTCAAGACGGTTCGCGTCTGTTCTGGACGGCAACGGAAGATCTGGGCAATGGCCTCTCCGTGAGCGCCAAGCAAGAAATCCGCATCGCGGCTGACTATCGTGGTTCGGTTGGTATCGACAGTTCCGTGCTAACGCTGGCCGGCAAGTCCTGGGGCGCGATCCGCGCCGGTAACTACGGCTCCGTGTCGGATGACATCAATGGCTTCTCCGAGACCGGCATGGGCTGGGGCAACGGTGTTTTTGACATGATCTCCAACGGCACCAACTACAACGTCGTCGGCTATGTCTCCCCGAACATGGGTGGCTTCCAGGCCAAGGTCAACTACGCAACGAATGATAAAAATGCTGACGACGCTCCCGGCAACAGCAACCTGAACATTCGTGCTTATGGCGTCAACGGTACCTACGTGGCCAACGGCCTGAAGCTGGGCGCATCGTATCAAAAACGTGCAGCAGCGACTGGCGCTCAGTCTGTGTCGCTTGATACTGTTTCCCAAGAGGGTTACAAGCAAGTCGAGTGGATGTTGTCGGGTGGCTATACCTTCGGGCAGTTCTCGGTCGGAGCTGGTTATGATCGTGAAAAGAACTACACTGCCGCTTCGGTTTATGGCGCAGACTACACGCGCACAGCATGGCGCGTCAACGGTGGTTTCGCTATTACCCCGAACGATCAGGTTTCTCTGAGCTACATGCGTTTGAAATATAAGGGTGATGATCTGGTCGGTAAGGCTAACGGTTTTGGCGCGAGCTATTCGCATATGCTGAGCAAGCGTACCAATGTTTACGCAAGCTACGGCAAGGTTGACCAAAACGATGATACCGCTGGGTATGTTGGTTACGAGAGCATGTTCAAAGTTGGTATGCGTCACCAGTTCTAATCTGATTCCGGTCAGTTAGCAGAAAAGACGGGCGCTTCGGCGCCCGTTTTGCTTTTTTACTTCATGTTTCGTCTTGTCGGGCGTCGGGCTAAGGCGGGTTCCCAGCGAACGCTTCGTGGTAAGGCCAGCGAACCTGTTGCCGATGGCTGGTCGCTTCTTGTTGTAAATTGACAACATAACGAATTGCGGCTGACGTGAATTGCCACTTATCGATTGCCCGGGCGCTTGGTGTTTGCGATCATCCATTCAACTTCTCATTCATGAGGGGTACGGAATTTGGGGCGTTGTTATAACGTCAGGTATATAAATCTAGAGGAGATTCAATCATGCAAAAGAAAGTTCTCGCACTGGCTGTGGCTGGTTTGCTTTCGGGTGCTGCATTCGCGCAAAATTCAGTTACCTTCGGCGGTACGGTTGATGTTGGCTTCATGAACAGCACGGATCACACAACGACGACTGTTAATCAGCGTAACGCTATTGACGACGGCGGCTGGGATGCTTCACGTCTTTGGTGGAATGCTAAAGAGGATCTTGGTAACGGTCTGACAGTTGATGCCTATCAACAGATTCGTATCGATACAGATCGCCGCAATATTGTTGAGGTCAACAAGCAGTGGTTGCAAATCGGTAGTACCTCATGGGGTGCCATCCGTGCTGGTACCTTCGGAAATGTGCATGACGATATCAACGGTTACTCCGAAGTCAAGGGCATGGGCTATGGCAATAGCGTGCATGGCCTGCTGACCTCGGACACGACGTACAACGCGGTTCAGTACGTGTCACCGAACTTCAGTGGGTTCGGTTTCAAAGCTGCGTTGTCGTCCAACGATACGAATCGTGGGGCTGTTGGTGCTGGTCTTGATGATGAAAATGGCAACGGTAATGTGAATGCTCGTTCATATGGGTTGCAAGCGACCTATGTGAATGGTCCACTCAAGGCTGGTTTGTCCTATGACCGCAAGAGCCTCGATACTGCCAAGGCTAACGAATTCTTGTTGAGTGCCGGCTATGACTTCGGTATGTTCCAGCTGGGTGCCGGTTTTGACCGTACCAAGAACGAAGGTTTGGTGCTGGCAGCATCCGGTTCCGGATACACCGTTCTTAGCTCGAATAACTGGACCAAGAAAGCATTCCGTATCAACGGTGGGGTAAGCATCACGCCAAATGATCAACTCGCTCTGAGCTACTCGCGCGTCAAGTATGACTTCGCCAATGGTTCGACGTCGGAAAGTGCTAATGGTTATGGCGTGAGCTTCCATCACGTGATGAGCAAGCGCACCAACGTGTATGCATCGTATGGCGTTGTTAGCCAGGACGAAGATGCACGCATGGTCTATGCCGGCTATCAAAAACTGTTCAAGGTTGGTGTCCGCCACCAGTTCTAATCTGACCTCGGTCAGCTAGGATGCAAAACGGGCGCTTCGGCGCCCGTTTCATTTTAGCGAGAAAAGGAAAAGGAAAAAAAGAAAATAGGGGACAGACCACGGTTGTTTTGATAGAGTGACGGAATCCCCGCTCGTCTCAGGAGTTTCACATGCCCCGCCGTGCCCGACTAACTCTTCCTAACGTGCCAATGCACGTGATTCAGCGGGGAAATAACCGCCAAGCGTGTTTTTATGCGGACGAGGATTACCGGTTCTATCTTGATTGGCTCACCGAATACGCGAGCAAAACCGGCTGCCGGGTGCACGCTTACGTGCTGATGACCAATCATGTGCATCTGCTGATTTCGGCGGACGGCGGCGATGGGGTGGGGGCGTTGATGAAGGCGCTGGGGCAGCGCTATGTGCAGTATGCAAACCGGACGTATCGCCGCTCCGGTTCGCTTTGGGAAGGCCGCTTCCGCTCCTGTCTGACTCAGGAGGCGTCGTATCTGCTGGCCTGCCAGCGTTATATCGAACTCAATCCGGTGCGGGCGGTGATGGTGACGCATCCAGCGGACTATCGGTGGTCAAGTTATCGCGTCAATGCCCAAGGCGAGGAATCGCCACTGATTACGCAGCATCTGCTGTATCAGGGGCTGGGCATCACTCCGGAGACGCGCCGCGAGGCTTATCGCGAACTGTTCCGCCATGAACTGGAACCAGGTCTGGTCGATGCGATCCGGAAGGCGACCAACGGAAATTTCGCGCTTGGCAATGCTCGCTTCGGCGAGCAAATCGCTCTGGCTCTTGGACGACGCGCTTTGCCGGGTCGATCCGGGCGGCCCAGGAAAGTAGAGAAGGAACCGGAATCGGGGGATTTGATCTAGTATGCGCGAAAAACCGTGGTCTGTCCCCTGTTTCCCCACCGTGGTCTTGCCGTGGTGAATGCGTAGCAGGCGGATTTCTGGCTTCAGGGATCTCGCTGAGGTGCAATCGCCCGGCGAAGCCGGTCTCCTATGAAAAGCGTGAAGCGTCGCTGGGGGTGTAGGAGCGCAGTTTTACTGCGCGATTGTCAGCTTTGGATCATTCAAAAACAAACGCCCACAGGGCTTTCACCGTTTCAATACGGCGCGCGTAGACATCGCGTTCGACGCGGGCGCCGCTGATGCCATTGAGGCGGAAGGCGTGCTGCATGCGGCGGTACTCGCGGTAAGTGATGCGTACCGGGTCGGCCAGGTCTTGCGGGATGAGGCCGAGTTCGGCGGCGATGCCGAGCAGGGCGATGTTGCCGAGGTTGCCACACAGGCGTTCGTAGGTGTGGGCATGGCCGAGCACCAGGTATTGGACGATGAATTCGACGTCGATCAGGCCGCCGGGGTCTTGCTTGATATCGAATTGCTCCTCGCTGTTCGAGGCGTGGCTGTCGAGCATGCGCTGGCGCATGGCGAGGACGTCTTCCCTGAGCTTGGCGAGGTCGCGTCGCTGGCGCAGGATTTCGACGCGCATGGCCTCGAATTGCGCACCCAACCGGGGATCACCGGCGCAGAAACGGGCGCGGGTGAGTGCCTGATGCTCCCAGGACCAGGCTTTTTCCAGCTGGTATTCGCGGAAAGATTCGATTGAGCTAACGAGCAGGCCGGCGTCGCCATTCGGGCGCAGGCGGAGATCGGTTTCGAACAGTATGCCTGCCGAGGTCTGGCTGGACATCCAGGTGCTCATGCGCTGGACCAGGCGGGCATAGATCACGCCGACGTCGGGTTCGGGGTCGTTATGCAGGAAGACGAGGTCGAGGTCCGACCCATAGCCGAGTTCCTTGCCGCCCAGCTTGCCATAAGCGATTACGGTAAATTTCGGTGGGCGTTCCGGGTGCGGATGACGATCCTTGAGCTTGCTCCAGCACAGGTCGAGCGTGGTGCGCACGACGATGTCGGCCAGTTCGGTGAGGTGATCAGCCAGGCGTTCGACGGTTTGCAGGCCGGCGATATCCTGCGCCAGGAGGCGGAAGACCTGCGCGTGATGTGCTTCGCGCAGGATGTCCATTTCGCGCTCGGTGTCGCCGAGGTGATCGGCCAGCCGGATATTCAGTTCATCAATAAAACTCTGCCAGTTGGTGGCGACTTCATAGAGCCTTGGGTCGAGCACTTCATCAAGCAGGATCGGGTGGCGTGTCAGGTAGGACGCCGCCCAAGCGGAACTACCGATGATTTCGGCGACCTTGGTCAGCGTTTGCGGGTACTGCTGCAGAAGGGCCAGATAGGCACCGCGTCGGCTGATCGTCTCGAAGAAATCGAGACCGCGTTGCCAGGTGGCATCCGGCGTTGGCGTGGCTGCTGCCGCTTCGATCAGGCGTGGGCCGAGGGTGTCGAGGCGCTCGCGGATCTGTGCCGGCAACTGCTGGTACTTGGCGCTCAGGCGGAAGCTCTTCAGGCGTTCGAGCATGGCTTTCGGCTGGCGGAAGCCGAGCTCCGAGACGGCTTCAAGGGCGTCATCGTCTTCACTTTGTTCGAACCACAGCGCGGCCAGGGCATGGGTGCCTTCTTCCGGGTCGGAAAATATCTCCTCGAAGTGTTTGGCGACGCGCTGACGGTGGGCATTGAGCACGGCCAGCAGCGCCGGCCAGTCGGCAAAGTCCATCGAGGTGGCGATCAGACCCCGCTCGTCCTCCGTGGTCGGCAGCCTATGGGTCTGCGCGTCGTTGACGTATTGCAGGCGGTGTTCGAGACGACGCAGGAATTCATAGGCGTCGACCAGTTCATGCACGCTCTCGGCTGGCAGCAATCGGCGCTCGACGAGTAGCGGAAGCACCTTGAGTGTCGGGTGAATCTGCAGCGCCGGGTCGCGACCGCCGCGAATGAGCTGGAAAACCTGCGCCATGAACTCGATTTCGCGGATGCCGCCCGGCCCGAGCTTGATGTGGTCGACCATGTCCTTGCGCGCGACTTCGCGGCGAATCTGGGCATGCAGGTCGCGCATGGCATTGATCGAGCCGAAGTCGAGGTATTTGCGGAAGATGAAGGGGCGCGAGATTTTTTCCAGTGCGGAGCGCCATTCCTCTTGGCGGTTGTCGCCTTCGTTCATCACGCGCGCCTTGATCCACGCGTAACGCTCCCATTCGCGTCCCTGCGTGATGAAGTAGTTTTCAAGCGAGACGATCGAGCAGACGAGCGGCCCTGAATCGCCGTTCGGGCGCAGGCGCATGTCGACACGGAAAACCTGACCGTCGCCGGTGATGTCACCGAGCGTGGCGATCAGGCGCTTGCCGAGACGCGTGAAAAAGTCGTAGGCCTCGATCTTGCGGCCTCCGGCAGTTTCGCCGTCTTCGGGGTAAATGAAGATGTAGTCGACGTCGGAGGAGACGTTGAGCTCGCGTCCGCCAAGTTTGCCCATGCCGACCACCAGCAGGCGTTGCGGACGCCCCTGATCATCCAGCGGTTCGCCGAATTGCGCAGTGAGTTGGCGATGCAGGAAATCGAGCGCAAAGTTGGTCGTTACGTCAGCGAGTTGCGTCATGGTTTCGACGACGTCGGCGAGGGATGCCTGGCCGCCGATGTCGCGCACGATGAGTGCCGCCATGATGCGCTGGCGTAGACGGCGCAACACGCGCTTGAGGCTCTCTTCGTCGGCAGGCGCTTCGGCCAGCAGAAACTCGTGCATCAAGCCGCTGTCCAAACGGCGGTCGCCAAGATCCGCAAGCCAGAGGCCAACGTCCGGGCGGGCTTCAAGCAACTGGCGCAGGTAGCGGCTGTGAGTCAGAGCCCTCTGCCATTCCGGCGGATTTGGGTTTTCGGGGGTGTCAGTCATGTTTTCCTGGTGCCGGCGCGGGCGGAGGACTAGCGGGTGCGTTTGAACGTGTTGCTTGCCTGAACGAGCCAACAGCACGGTGGCAATCGTGTAGGAGCCCAGTTTCACTGGGCGATTGCAGCGGTGGAGCACAACCGCCCATCGCGCAAATAAACTGCGCTCCTACAAAAACCGGTAGCGGTCGAGGAGGTTCAGAACAAAATTTTGCAGCGACCAACATTTTCAAACGTACCCTGGGTTGGCTGTTCGGCGTCGCTCGCTCGGGCAAAGCCGTTACAATTGGGGCTTCAATCAATTTCGAGTAGTTCGCCATTCTAGTGACGCTTTCTGATAATTGGCAAAGTCTTCTGCAGGTGACCGGTACATGATGCGCGGGGACAGGCTGCGTGCGGCGTTTTGCCAACGCGGGTTCTTTCTGGCACCTCTCGTGGGGAACCGTGCGTTGCGTGGTTTGTGGCGTGCTCTGGTGTGGAGCTTCTGGCTGGTCTACTTTGGCTTTGTCGTGCTGGTCCTGGCGCTTCGCTATGCTGTTTTGCCCCATGTCGAAAGCTATCGCGGCGATATCGAGCGCCTGTCGAGTCAGGCGCTTGGGCAAGCAGTCAGCATCGGGCGCATCGAGGCCAATTGGGAAGGCATCAATCCGGACCTGACCTTGCTTGATGTCCGTGTCGCTGACGCAGAAGGCCGGCCGGCGTTGGCCTTTTCGCGCATCGAGGCGATTCTGTCCTGGTGGTCGGTGCCGACCGGGAAACTCCAGTTGCGTTTGCTGCGTATCGATGAGCCGACACTCAATTTGCGTCGTGATGGCGCGGGTCATCTATTTGTTGCCGGGATTCCACTCAGTCAGAGGCAAGGGAATACCAATGTTTCCGACTGGATTCTGGAACAACGGCGCATTCGTATCCGTGGAGCGACCTTGGTCTGGGAAGACGAGCTACGCAGTGCGCCGGCATTGGTCCTTGAGGACTTGAACCTGGCGCTCGACAACGATGGGGCACGCCATCGCTTTGGTTTGACGGCGCTTCCGCCGGAAAGCCTGGCGTCGAGAATCGACGTGCGGGGCGATTTCCAGGGAACGGATATCGAGCAGTTGGCCACCTGGTCGGGGCAGGCGTATGCCGAGATCGACTATACGGATCTGGCGGGGTGGCGGCAGTGGGTGGACTATCCGGTGGACCTTCCTCATGGCCGCGGTGCCTTGCGCACCTGGGCCGGCATTGTAGATGGAGGTCTGCGCGATATTACGGCGGATGTGGCGCTGCAGGACGTGAGTCTGCGCTTTGCCAAGGACCTTCCGGCACTTGAAATCGAATCGATGGCCGGGCGGCTGAGCACCCGGTTCACAGCGACCGGGTTCGAGGCGAACGGCCGGCAGATCGGGCTGGCGACGCATGCCCTTCCGGTACCGAATATTGATCCTCGCGAGGGGATACGTATCGAACCGACGGATTTTCGCGTCGATTGGCAGCCGCAGCCCGATGGCAAGACCTTCGTCGGCAGTGCCACGGCCAGCCGGCTTGACCTTGGCGCGCTGGCCAGTCTGGCCGGGCACTTCCCGCTCGATGCGCAATCGCGAAAACTGTTGAATGATTACGCCCCGCAGGGACTCGTGAACGGGCTGAGTGCAAAATGGAAGGGCGATGCCAGCCGCCTGCAAACCTATTCACTCAAAACCGCGTTCGATAAACTGGCGCTCAAGGCGCAAGGCTATTTTCCGGGGTTTTCCGGTTTGAGCGGAACGCTTGAGGCTGATGAAAAGACCGGGAGTGCCATGCTCCGGTCGCAGAAATCGACGTTTGATCTGCCCAGTGTTTTTCCCGTTCCGCTGGTTGCGCTTGATTCGCTGAATGCCCAAGCTAAATGGAAGCTCGACAAGGGCGAATTGCAGGCCGAACTATCGCGCGTCGAGTTTGCCGGCCCGGAGGCGGCCGGGTCGGCGCAGGGTAGCTATAGCAACACGGGTGACGGGCCGGGTAACATCGATCTGACGGCGGCGCTGACGCGTGGTGATGCGCGCGCGGTATGGCGCTACATGCCGCATGCGGTGGGCAAGGGCGCGCGCGACTGGTTGCGCGATTCACTGCTATCGGGCACGTCCAGCGAGGCAAAGCTGATCCTCAAGGGCAATCTGGCGGATTTTCCTTTCCTCGACAAGCGCAAGGGGCAGTTTCTGGTGACGGTCAAGGCGCGGGACGTTGTGCTTGACTACGGCAAGGGCTGGCCGCGCATCGACGGTATCAACGGTGACCTGCGTTTCGAGGGCAATGGCATGATTGTCGATGCTCAGCGCGGGACCCTTCTCGGCGCAAAACTCTCCAAGACGCGTGCTGAAATCCCGAATTTCGACGCGCCGATTTCGACCCTGATCGTCAAGGGGCAAGCCGATGGGCCAACCGCCGAGTTCCTCAAGTTCATCGAGCAAAGTCCGGTGGCCGAGCGAATTGATCATTTTACCGAGGACATGGGGGCTGTCGGCAACGGGCATCTTGATATTGGGCTGACGATTCCGCTCGATGAAGCGAAGCTGGGCGATTCGAAGATTACCGGCACCTATCAGTTCCAGAACAACGAGGTGACGGTTGATGCCGCCTTGCCGCCGATCCGGCAGGTGAATGGCAGTGTGCAGTTCTCCGGTAGCGACCTGCGCGTGCCGGAGATCAACGGAACCCTGTTTGGCGGGCCGCTCAAGATCAAGGGCGGCTTGCAGAAGGACGGCAAGGTGCTGATTACCGCAAATGGCTCGGCCAACGTCGCCCAGTTGCGCAAACAGGCGGATTCGCCGCTGCTGGACAATCTTTCGGGAACAACGTCGTACCGTGGCGAGGTGCGCATCAACAAGCGGAACGCCGATCTGGTCGTTGAATCGACGCTGGTGGGTTTGGCCTCGGCTTTTCCGGCACCGCTCGGCAAGAAGGCGGACGATGTATTGCCGCTTCGTTTCGAAAAAGTGCTGCTGCCGGCTGCGTCGGCCAGCCGGGGAAGCGCGACGGACTCGGTGGCGCGAGATCAGATCAGCGCCTCGCTCGGCAGCGTACTTTCGCTGCAGCTTCAGCGCCGCAAAAAGAGTGATGGCTTTGCTGTGGAGCGCGGTTCGATTGCGGTCGGTCGGCCGCTAACGATGCCCGAAAGTGGCGTGACGCTGGGGGTGACGGCGAAGAACGTCGATCTTGATGCCTGGCGACGGGTGTTACAGACGCCGGGAAACAAGACGGCGGGTAATGCTGCGCCTGCGGCTTCACCGGTCGATTCGATCAGTCTCAAGGCCGAGCAACTGCTGCTGCTTGGCCGGAACTATAACGACGTTGACGTGACTGCCGCGTCGACGCCTGCGCAGTGGAAGGTCCGCTTGAATTCGCGTCAGGCCAGCGGCGATATCCAATGGGACAAGGAAGGTCTGGGCAAACTGACCGCCCGCCTGAAGCATCTGACGATGGAGCCGTCGACCGGGGGGGCCGATACCAGCGCGGCCGAGGCGACCAAGGAGTTGCCAGCGCTCGACATCGTTGCCGATGAGTTTTCAGTGGGTGCCCGCCGTTTTGGCCGCCTCGAAGTGCAGGCGCGCAACGAAAGCGGCATCTGGCGGCTGAACAAGATTCAGGCCGGCAATCCCTTTGGCAATCTTTCAGGTAGCGGCCAATGGCAGATCGGTGGCGGGAAGAGCCGTACTCAACTCGATTTCAGTGTTGACAGCAGCGATGTCGGCAAGCTTCTCGAACGCCTGGGTTATCCCGGTGCGGTGCGTGCCGGCACGGCCAAGCTGGGCGGCAAGCTGGCGTGGAACGGTGCTCCGGTCGATCTGGATTTTGAGTCCTTGAGCGGGGAAATGAACCTGGAGGCGGGCAAAGGGCAATTCGTGAAGCTTGACCCGGGGGCGGCTGGCAAACTGCTCGGCCTGATCAGTCTGCAAGGGCTGCCACGGCGGATCTCGCTTGACTTCAAGGATGTGTTCAGCGAGGGCTTTTCCTTTGACAGCATGAGCAGCAAGCTGGCGATTCAGAATGGCCTGATGCGCACGGATCGTCTGCAGATCGATGGGCCGTCGGCGCGCGTCATCATGCGTGGCGAAGTTGATCTGAAGCATGAAACACAGAAGCTCAACGTCAATGTGCAGCCCGAACTGGGGGGCACGGCGGCACTCGGCATTGCGCTGATCAATCCGATTGCCGGGGTGGCAACCTGGGTTGCGCACAAGGTATTGCAGAACCCGCTCAACCAGATATTCGGATTCAATTATCTGGTGACCGGTACCTGGGATGATCCCAAGGTCGAGAAAGTCTCAAGTCGGGAGGTGCCGGTAGCAAACTCGCCGCGCTTGCCGACGATTCCCAATTCAACAGGAGCTGCCAATGAATCTCCCGCTCAGTGAGTCCTCGACCGGATTGATCAACGCACGGGTTGCTGCCGTGCAGATGGTGTCGACGCCGCGCGTTGAAGAAAATTTGCGTACGGCGGCAGCGTTGATTGCCGACGCCGCCGCGCAGGGCGCGACGCTCGTCGCGCTGCCCGAGTATTTCCCGATCATGGGCATGAACGACGGCGACAAGGTGCGGGTGCGCGAAGCGGATGGCGTCGGCCCGATCCAGGATTTTCTTTCTGCTACGGCGCGTCAGCACGGAATCTGGCTGGTCGGCGGTTCGATGCCCCTGATCGCCAAGGCGCCGGACAAGGTACTCAACTCGAGCCTGGTCTATGGTCCGCAAGGCGAGCGTGTGGTGCGCTACGACAAGATCCACCTGTTTGGCTTCCAGAAGGGCAAGGAGCGCTACAACGAGAGTGCGACTATCGAACCGGGCAGTGAGCCGGTGGCCTTCAATACGCCCTTCGGGCGTGTCGGGCTGACCATCTGTTACGACATGCGCTTCCCGGAACTCTACCGCGCGCTGGGTGGGGTTGATCTGCTGGTCATTCCCGCGGCATTTACCGAAACCACGGGGCGCGCGCACTGGGAAATCCTGCTGCGCGCCCGCGCCATCGAGAACCAGTGTTACGTGCTGGCCATCGGCCAGGGCGGCAAGCACGAGAACGGCCGCGAGACGCACGGCAACAGTATGCTGATCGATCCCTGGGGCGAAATCCTCGACCGCAAGCTGAAAGGGCCGGGCGTCGTGATCGGCGAGATCGATCACGCCCGGATTGCCGATGTCCGCGCCAGTTTGCCGGCGCTCGGGCATCGGGTGATGTGAGTATGGAAACCGCTTTCAACGCAGAGAGCGCAGAGACGCAGAGATCGCAGAGAACTTCTTTTTTGGAATTTGGTTTTTCTCTGCGTCCTCTGCGTCTCTGCGCTCTCTGCGTTGAAAGAGTTTAAATTTTGAATCCGCAAGAATCGGAAAACCAATGACCGCAAAAGCCCAATCCCTGCTCGTGCAGGCCAAGAAAACCCTGCTTACGCCCTATGGCTTGGACGTTGCCGACCTGACCAAGGTCTTCGGCAAAATCATGGCGCATGACGTTGATTACGCGGATCTGTATTTCCAGTACAGCCGCTCCGAGGCATGGAGTCTGGAGGAGGGAATCGTTAAATCCGGCAGCTTCAACATTGATGAAGGGGTGGGTCTGCGCGCCATCTCGGGGGAAAAGACGGCGTTTGCTTACTCCGACGATATCAGCTCGCAGGCGCTAGGCGATGCGGCATCGGCCGTGCGCGCCATTGCGGCGGCCGGGCAGCAGCGAAAGGTCCCGGCTCTGAAGAAGCGCGTCGGTCACACGCTCTATGTGCCGCTTGATCCGCTGGCGTCGCTGGATGCGACGGCCAAAGTGAAACTGCTCGAACGGCTGGAAACCTACGCGCGTGCCGCCGATTCGCGCGTAACCCAAGTCATGGCGCATATTGCCGGCGAGTACGAAGTCGTGCTGGTGGCTGGCAGCGATGGCCGGTTGGCGGCGGATATCCGGCCGCTGGTGCGCGTGTCGATCACCGTCATCGTCGAAGGCGAGGGCGGCAAGCGCGAGCAGGGTTCGTCCGGCGGTGGCGGGCGCACGGATTACAGCTACTTCACCGACGATCTCTTGCGCGAGTACGCGCACCAGGCGGTGCATCAGGCGGTGGTCAATCTTGATGCACAGCCAGCGCCGGCAGGGACGATGACCGTCGTTCTCGGTTCCGGCTGGCCCGGTATTTTGTTGCACGAGGCGGTTGGCCACGGCTTGGAAGGCGATTTCAACCGCAAGGGCAGCTCGACTTTCTCTGGCCGGATCGGGAAGCGCGTGGCGTCAAAAGGCGTGACCGTGGTTGATGACGGCACCATCGCCGACCGTCGCGGTTCGCTCAATATCGATGACGAGGGCAACCCGACGCAACGCAACGTGCTGATCGAGGACGGCATCCTCAAGGCTTACATGCAGGACAGCCTGAACGCGCGCCTGATGGGCGTGGCACCGACTGGAAACGGGCGTCGGGAATCCTTCGCGCACCTGCCGCTGCCGCGCATGACCAACACCATGATGATGGCGGGTGACAAGAGCGTCGACGAGATCATCAAATCGGTGAAGAAGGGGATTTATGCCGTCAATTTCGGCGGTGGTCAGGTCGACATCACCAACGGCAAATTCGTCTTCTCGATGTCCGAGGCCTACCTGATCGAAGACGGCAAGGTGACCACCCCGGTCAAGGGCGCGACGCTGATCGGCAGTGGACCGGACGCGATGAATCAGGTGTCGATGATCGGCAACGACATGCGCCTCGATCCGGGCGTTGGTACCTGCGGCAAGGATGGGCAGAGCGTTCCCGTCGGCGTCGGCCAGCCGACCTTGCGCATTGATGGGCTGACCGTCGGCGGGACAGCTTAGGGTTGGTAGGAGCGCAGTTCTACTGCGCGATGAGCGGCAATCGCCCAGTGGAACTGGGCTCCTACAGGGTTCTCTGGAGCATGATGTCCTGAAACCCGCATGAACATTGGTTCCATAGGCATTGGCTCTGAAGACGCGCGTATTCATTGGGTTGCGGGCTAGTGGCTCGAATGAGATTTCATAATCAAGGTGCTGTTTCTGTTCTTTCTGTCCTTGTTTCCGCTGTCCCACAGCGACGCCTTCAGGGGGCTGTCGGTGATGTTCGGCTTCATGCTTACGCTGGGCTCAGCGGGTATCGTCAATCAGTTGATGAGCGGGCTGGTTCTGGTTTATTCACGGGCACTCTCGGTCGGGGACTTTGTCGATGTCGGTGATACCGTGGGCGTGGTCAGCGAGGTTGGTGTGTTGTCGACCAAAGTGACGATTGGTTACGACACGCCGTGGCGACAGGTACATGCGCTGCTGATCGCAGCGGCCGAGAAGACGCCGGGCTTGCGGATGGTCACACGGCCTTTTGTTTACCAGCGCGCTCTGGCGGATTTTTACGTCGAATATGAGCTGTTTGCCCATATGGACAAGCCGCTCGAACGGGTGCCGGTGCTCTCCGCACTGCACGCCAATATCCAGGATCAATTCAATGCCTTCGGCGTGCAGATCATGTCGCCGCACTTTGTCCTTCAGTCGCGCAATAACGTTGTCGTGCCTGCCGAAAGCTGGCAAGCGGCACCCGCATCGCCGGAGCGATGATCGCCAGGGCATGAGCGTTTGTCTTTGAGAACCCTGTAGGTCGGGTTAGCGCAGCGTAACCCGACGCATCGCTGGTCAATCGTCGGGTAACGCTGCGCTAACCCGACCTACGAGGTTTTTGCTTGATGCCTTAAGTCAACGACGCTGCGTTACAAGCTGCCTTCCTGGTAGGCATGCTCGCCATGCAGACCACCGTCGAGTCCTTCTTCTTCTTGCTCTGCATCAACGCGCACCGGCGTGATTTTGTCGATGATCCAGAGCATGCCGTAGGTGAATGCGAAGGCCCATATGCTCGAAATCAAGACGGCGGCGACTTGCTTGCCAAAGAAATCGGTGCCGCCGAGCAACAGGCCATCAGCGCCGGCCGGGTTCCATGCCTTGGATGCAAAAATGCCGAGGAAAATGACGCCGATTAGTCCGCCGACACCG
>JBBQAT010000107.1:0-14959 GCA_038316625.1 Burkholderiales bacterium | reverse complement strand
GCGCTCGTATTCATAGACCACGCAGCTGCTCGGATCCGGCAGCAGGTAGGCAATTAGTGAATCACGTCCACTTCCACGCAGAATTTGAGAGGTGGTCGCTCCGTAGAAAACAGGTAAAAGGCGCAAAAAAGTTGTCTTACCGACTCCGTTTTCGCCGATAGCCAGAACTCCACCACGTGGATCAAGCTCTGCGACACGACCAGTAGGAAGTCGTGTGATGGAATTTTTGATATTGATGGCGACGATGCGCCGCAATTGGTATGGCACGGTACCCCCTAGCAGTTTTATTCGCTATCAACCTGTCGCCCGCCAATCTATATCGTGGCAAAGTCACCCAAGGAAATCACATTCACTCAAACACATTCGAAAACAGGATTGCACTCAATATATCATCAAATTGATGATGTTAACGTTGTATTTTTAGCCTATACAATGGCTGTTTTACGGCTTCATAGTAGCCAACTTAAGATTAGGCCATGGTACATAAGCATCCCCAAAGGGCTGAAAGTTTGAGTCATGGCCAGCGAGAACGACTGGCCTACATCGACTTTCGCCTTTATTTTGTGGGCGAAATTGGCCGCCCTGATCTGGCTAACCGCTTTGGCGTCGCCCCTGCCGGTGCGACACGGGATCTGGCACTCTATAGAGAGATCGCGCCACACAACATCGAGTTCGACGGCAGCGGAAAGATCTATCGCATTGGCAAGGACTTCGCGCCGATCTTTGAACATACATCTCAGCGTGTCTTGTCGACACTAGCATTGGGTTTTGGCGATGGCGTTAGTGGAGATTCTCAACCTCTGCTACCTTGTGAATCGCCTGCGGTCTTGGGCAGCCCAAAGATGGAAGTACTGGCTCCGATTTGCCGAGCCATTCACGCCAAACGCCCTGTGGCAATCCGCTACCACTCAATGAGCAGCGGCGGGTCGGAGCGGGTAATCGTGCCATTTGCTTTGGTCGACACCGGCTTGCGCTGGCATGTTCGGGCGTTTGATCGCAAGAGCAGCGAGTTCCGGGACTTCGTCGTCACCCGCATTGAAGTTCCGACCTTGCTCGATGAAGAACCCAAGGCGAGCGAGCGGCCGGACAACGACATTCAGTGGACGCGGATTGTGGAGTTGGACTTTGTACCCCACCCACGGCTGAGTCATCCTGAAATCATCAAAATGGATTACGGGATGAAGGATGGTTCGATACGGATGCGCGTTCGTGCGGCAGTAGCTGGCTACATGCTACTGCGATGGAGCGTCGATGCGTCTCCAGACCACAGCTTGACAGAAGAACAATATCGCCTCTGGCTGAGTGACCCGCTCGCCCTGTATGGCGTAGAGAACGCAAAGCTGGCACCAGGGTATCGATCGCCAGGCTCACAAAACGCCATAGGCAAGGCTGACTGATGAGCCGCGCCGACACAGAACAACCAAATTTGACTGGAATCCCTTCATGCCTTTAACCCTGCCACAGCTAGAACGTCATCTCTTCAAAGCCGCCGATATCCTGCGCGGCAAAATGGATGCCTCTGAGTTCAAGGAGTACATCTTCGGGATGCTGTTCCTCAAGCGCTGCTCCGACGTATTCGACCAGCACTACGAAAAGAACATCAAGGATGAAATGGCGGCAGGTTTGACCGAAGCCGAGGCCATCGAAAGCGCCAACCAGAAAGACTGGTACACCGAAGATGGCTCGTTTTGGGTACCGCCGCAGTCGCGATACGAATACCTGCTGAACAATGCACACCAAAACGTCGGTGACTTCTTGAACAAGGCGCTGGCCGGGCTTGAAACCGGCAACACCAGCCTCTACGACGTGCTTGAGCACATCAACTTCACCCGCAAGGTGGGCCAAAGCAAGATTCCCGACATCAAGCTGCGCTCGCTGATCACGCATTTCAGCCTGCACCGCTTGCGCAATGAAGATTTCGAGTTCCCTGATTTGCTGGGTGCTGCCTACGAATTCCTGATTGGTGACTTTGCGGACTCCGCTGGCAAGAAAGGCGGCGAGTTCTATACGCCGCGCACGGTCGTGAGCATGATGGTGCGTCTGATCAAGCCAGAATTGCAACACCGCATCTACGATCCCTGCTGTGGCTCCGGTGGCATGTTGATCTCTGCCAAGGAATATATCGACGAGCAAGGTCAGGAGGGCCGCAAGGCCAACCTGTACGGCCAAGAGGCCAACGGCACCGTGTGGTCCATCGCCAAAATGAACATGCTGCTGCACGGCATCAGCAGCGCTGACCTGCACAACGATGACACCCTGGCCAAACCGCAGCACGTGAAGGGAGGAGAGTTGATGCGCTTTGATCGCATCCTCACCAATCCGCCATTCTCCATTCCGTGGGGAACAACTGACAAAGATCAAAGTGGCCAGTCTGTGTGGGCGCCCGAAAAGCGCGACGAGCGCTTCAATTATGGCGAGGTACCTCTTGGGGCCAAGAAGGCCGACCTGATGTTCCTGCAGCATATGGTGGCGGTGCTGGCCGATGGCGGGCAGATTGCTACCGTCATGCCGCATGGAGTGCTTTTCCGGGGTGGTGAGGAGCGAACCATCCGTGCCGGAATGATCGAGGACGATCTGTTGGAAGCCGTCATCGGTGTGGCGCCCTTCCTATTCTATGGCACGGGCATCCCAGCATGCATCCTAGTGCTGCGCCAGCGCGTGCAAAACGGCGCTGAGCGAGTCAGCGGCAAGCCGAAGGAGCGCCAGGGCAAAGTGCTATTCATCAACGCCGACCGCGAGTTCTTGCAAGGGCGAGCGCAGAACTTTCTGATGCCCGAGCACATCGAGAAGATCGTCACCACCTTTGAGGCCTACAAAGAGGAGCCGGGCTTCTCGGCCATTGTGGACACCGCCACGCTCAAGGCCAACGGCTACAACCTTAACATCCGCCGCTATGCCGACAACGCCCCACAACCCGAGCCGCATGACGTGCGCGCCCATTTGCTGGGTGGTGTCCCCAAAGCCGAAGTGGCGCACCCCGGCAAGAAGGCCCTGTTCGACTCGCACGGCCTGAACCCGATGGACATCTTCGTCGAGCGGGACGGCACTTACTACGACTTCAAACCCACGTTTACCGCGAAGACCGAGCTCAAACCTGCCATCGAATCGAACGCCGGGCTGCACGCCAAGGAGGCCGCCATCCGCGCCGCCTTCGAGGCTTGGTGGGCGGCCCACAGTCAGCGCATTACCGATCTGGCCGGAGCACAAAGCTTTGTGGCGCTACGCAACGAGCTGCTGGCCAGCTTCAGCACCTCGCTGGAACAGATTGGGCTGCTCGATCCCTTTCAGGTGCGTGGCATCGTGGCCGGTTTCTGGAACCAGACCAAGTATGACTTCCTCACACTGATGGCGCGCGGCTCGCATGGCGTGGTCGATGCCTGGCGCACCAGCATCGTCACTGCGCTGGAAGACAAGGCCAAGAAGGAAAGTCCGCTGGAACACAAGTTGGTCAAATTCCTGATGGGTAGTTTCGTGGATGAGATCGAGGCGCTGGAGGCCAAAAAGATCGAGCTTGAAGCGCAGATAAAGGCCAGCGAGGCCAGCGACGAAGAGAACGGCGAGGATGGTGAAGCTGCCGAGACGGAAGACGACGACGCCATGGACGAGGCGCAGCTCAAGGCCCAGAAAAAGGACCTTGAGGCCAAGATCAAAGAGATTACTCGGGTAGTGAAGGCAATCGAAAAAGAGAAGAAAGCCATCGCCACCGCCCTCAAAAAACTCGACAAGCCCAAGGCCCAGCAAGCCAATGCGACAGAAATCGCCACTCTGCAGGCCGAGATTGCCAAACAGGATGCCGAACTGCTTGCTCGGGCACAGAAGCTACAAGCCATCGAAGCGACCCTGCAGCCCATCCTGGACCAAATTGCCGTGTTCGACGAACTGCGCAACACCCTCAGAGATGTGAAGAAAGAGTTGGCGGACCACAAGAAGCTATTCGCCGATCATCTGAACCATGCTGTAGATGGGCTTCCGCCCAAGGAAGCCGCTACGCTTCTGCTCACCATCCTGCACGACGACATGAAGCGCATCGTCGAGCGCTACATCACTAACCAACGTCAGCAAATTGTGGCGGCGTTTGAAAACTGGTGGGACAAGTACAAGGTCACGCTCACTGAGATCGAGCACGACCGCGATCATGCGGCCAAGCAGCTGCAGGCGTTTTTGAAGGGGCTGAAATATGTCTGAACCCTTCAAAAGAGCGCCACGTCATCTGTACGAAGCCTTTCTCCGTCAACTGCCAGCCGATTGGGAGCAACAAGAAATCACCCAGCTTGGTGCCGTCTTTGGTGGTGGCACGCCGTCACGAGATGTGCCATCATTTTGGCGAGGCTCAATTCCTTGGGTCACGCCTGGCGAAGTCAGCGGTGAGGCCAGTAAGCTGCTTCACGATACGCAAGATCACATTAGCCCGTCTGGCCTGGCCGGGAGCGGCGCGAATCTGTTGCCCACCGGGTCGCTACTGGTGACAACACGCGCAACGCTGGGTGCCCGCGTGATCAATGCGGTACCCATGGCGACGAACCAGGGCTTTAAGTCGATTGTCTTCAAAAAGCCTGAGGAAGCCAGCTACTACTACCACCTCTTCGAGAAGGTAAAGCCCGAGTTGGTCCGTCGTGCATCCGGAACCACCTTCTTGGAAATCTCAGGCACGGAATTTGGCTCAATCAAGGTGCCCAGCCCATCGCCCGGCGAGAAGCTGAAGATCGCCCAGTTGCTGGACACCCTCGACACAACAATCCATCAGACCAAGGCCATTGTCGAGAAGCTGAAGCAGCTCAAAGAGGGCTTGCTTAATGACTTGCTGACGCGGGGCTTGGGTGCCAATGGCGAACTGCGCCCCTGCCATGAGCAGGCACCTCATCTCTACCAGGAGTCCAGGCTGGGCTGGATACCGAAAGATTGGAATTTGCGATCTGTCGCCTCGCTTGGTGAAATCAGGTCCGGGAGTACGCCCTCACGCGGGAAGGCCGACCGCTACTTTCACCTAGAAGGAACACCTTGGGTGAAGACGCTTGATCTGAACGAAGACGTCATCCGCAAGACAGACGAATGCATCACGGTCGCGGCACTCCGGGAAAGCTCGTGCTCAATTCTGCCTGCGGACTCTGTCTTGATCGCGATGTATGGCGGGTGGGAGCAGATAGGCCGAACGGCACTTCTGGGCGTTCCTTCGGCGACAAACCAGGCAATTAGCACTGTGACGATCAACGACCCCGACGTTGTGCCCGAGTACGTGCTGCGTGCACTTCAACACGGAAGACCGAGGTGGAAGCGAGTTGCGGCCAGCACGCGGAAAGATCCGAACATCACAAAGGCGGACGTCGAGGCCTTTGAACTGCCTATGCCGTCGACCAGAGGCGAGCAAGATGCAATCGTCACTCGCTTCCGCGCCCTGTTGAACAGGCTTGCCGTCGAACAACTTGAGCTTCACAAGCGCCAGGAAGAGAAGGCGGGGGCAATGGACGACCTCCTTACCGGCCGCGTCCGGGTCACGCCGCTGCTGGCGCAATAAGAAGAAGGGCCAGATCATGGGATGGGAACTCAAAGACGTCGAAAAACCGTTCGTAGAGCAACTGGAACGCCTGGGGTGGACGCACATCTCGGGAAGCATCGATGAACCCGCTGTTAGCGGCCGCGCGAATTTCACTGAGGTCATCCAGGAAGGCGTGCTGCGCGCCAAGCTGTCTGAAATCAATCTGCGTGAGATGGATGGGGCATTCGTACCCTGGCTGGACGAGGGGCGGCTCTCCGAAGCGGTTGCGGCGATCACGCGTATTGCGCGGCCCAAACTCATCGAAGCCAACCAGGCGGCAACCGAATTGCTGTTGCTGGGGATCACGGTCGACGGCTTGCCCGGCTGGGACGGTGGGCGCGGCCAGACCATCCGCTTCATCGACTGGGACACACCCGAGAACAACAGCTTCACGGTCGTCAACCAGTACCGCGTAGATTGCCCGCCCGGCTACAACAGCGGCAAGGCTTTCATCGTGCCGGACCTGGTGCTTCTGGTAAATGGCATTCCGTTGGTGGTGGTCGAGTGCAAGAGCCCATCCGCCCCTGAGCCGTTGGCCGAGGCCATCGACCAGTTGCGCCGCTACAGCAACCAGCGCCACGCCAACTATGAAGTGGAGGACAACGAAGGCAACGAACCACTGTTCTTCACCAACCAGTTGCTGATTGCATCCAGCTTCGACGAAGCGCGGGTAGGCACCATTGGTGGCCTGTTCGAGCACTTTGCCAGCTGGAAGACCGTGACCCCGGCGCGAGAAGAAGACATTGCCGCCCACATAGGGGTTACCGCACTGTCCGAGCAGCAGCGGCTGGTGGCGGGCATGCTCACCAAGGCTAACCTGTTGGACATCGTGCGCCACTTCACCCTGTTCATGCAGGTCGGCGGGCAGACCATCAAGGTGGCGTGTCGCTATCAGCAGTTCCGCGCCGTGAACAAGGCGATTGCGCGCCTGCAGAGTGGCAAAACCCGTCTGCAGGATGGCGAGCATGACCGGCGCGGTGGCGTGATCTGGCATACCCAGGGGTCGGGCAAGTCGCTGACCATGGTCTTCCTGGTGCGCAAGCTGCGCACGAACGCCGCCCTGCGCCGCTTCAAGGTGGTGGTGGTGACCGACCGCAAAGACCTGCAGGACCAGCTCAGCGCGACGGCGACCTTGACCGGTGAGATGGTGGAGTTGGCCACGTCGACGGTGGCGGTGCAGAAGTTGGTGCGTCGCAAGGGTCCCGGACTGCTGTTTGCCACGATTCAGAAGTACCGCGACCCTGATGCTGCCGGTGAGCCGGGCCTGACCGAGGATGACATTCCGGAAGGTTGGCACAACGGGCAGATGGGCGTGAAAGAGCCTGCGTCGGCGTATGTGGCCAAGCCTGCGACGAAGACATTTGAGGTGTTGAACGAGGACGAGACCATCCTCGTACTTATCGATGAAGCGCACCGCACGCAGGCGGGTGACTTGCACGCCAACCTGCTGGCGGGCCTGCCCAACTGCGCGCGTATCGGCTTCACCGGCACGCCGATCATCATGGGTGACAAGAAGCGCACCCACGAGATCTTCGGCGAGTTCATCGACCGCTATACGATCAAAGAGGCCGAAGAAGACGGCGCGACCGTGCCCGTGCTGTACGAGGGGCGCACCGCGCAAGGTGCGGTCAAAGACGGGGCCAGCTTGGACGAGTTGTTCGAGGACTTGTTTCGCGAGCGTAGCGCTGAGGAGCTGGAGGCGATCAAACAGAAGTACGCCACCAAAGGGCAGATCTTCGACGCCCCGCTACTGATCGCCGACAAAGCACGCGACATGCTGCGCCACTATGTGACCAACATTCTGCCAAATGGTTACAAGGCGCAAGTGGTAGCCTACAGCCGCTTGGCGGCGGTACGTTACGTGGCCGCGTTTGAAGCGGCCAGGACTGAATTGCTGGCCGAAGCAGATGCGTTGTCACCCGAAGACAAGGCGCTCGACGACGAGACGCTGTGTCAGCGTCCGCCCAAAGTGCAGGCCATCGTGCAGGCATGGCGCTACCGCGACACACTGAAAAAGATCGATTTCGTAGCGGTGATCTCTGGTGGCAACAACGACGATCCGGCCTGGAAGCAGTGGACGGACGCGGCAGCCAACGAAACGCGGATAAAGCGTTTCAAGAAACCGCTGTTCCACGCTAAGCCGGAGAAGACCGACCCGCTGGCTTTCCTGGTCGTAAAGTCGATGCTGTTAACCGGCTTCGATGCGCCGATTGAGGGTGTGATGTACCTCGATCGCCCGATCCGCGAGGCCGAGTTGCTCCAGGCCATTGCCCGCGTGAACCGCACAGGGTTCGGTAAGCGTTATGGCATCGTGGTGGATTACTACGGCGTCGCCCAACACCTAAAAGAAGCCTTGGCGGCCTACGCTGACGAGGACATCCAAGGGGCTTTGCAGAGCCTGAAAGACGAAGTACCGGCACTACGCGATCGACACATGCGCGTGGTGGACCTCTTCCGCAGCCGCGACATTGAGTCCCTGGACGATGTAGAGACCTGCGTTGAAGTGCTGGCAGACGAGCGGCTGCGGGCGGAATTCACCGTCAAACTCAAGCAGTTCCTTGGTTCGCTGGACATGGTGTTACCCCGTCCTGAGGGCTTGCCCTTCTCCAAGGACGCCAAGGCCCTCTCGTACATTTACGCCCGGGCCCGCAACCGCTACAAGGATACGCCGGTCCTGGGCAAGGACGTGGGCGCCAAGGTTCGCAAGCTGATCGACGACCATGTGATTTCGCTGGGTGTAGATCCCAAGATTCCGCCGATTGCACTGACCGACGCGGAGTTCGACATGCATCTGTCGCGCCAGGCGAATGACCGCGCCAAGGCGTCCGAGATGGAACACGCTATCCGCTCCCACATTCGCAAGCATCTTGATGAGGACCCGGTGCTGTTTCGCAAGCTCAGCGAGCGACTCAACGAGATCCTGAAGACGCTGGCGGACCAGTGGGATGACCTGATCGACGCCCTACAAAAAATCATCAGCGACATGCGCGCAGGCGCATCCAGCGATGACGCGGGCCTACCCGACATGCCCGAACACTGCGTGCCTTTCCTGCGCATGCTGCTGGAGGCCGTGGTGGGCACGGAGCGCCCGAGTGATGAGCAGTTGTTGAAGATCCGCGATCTGACTGTGGAGCTGGTCGACATGATTACAGGAGAACTGACCGACACCTTCTGGGAACCATACAAGCGGCCAGCACAAGACGCTTTGGGGGCACGCATCTTCAGAGCGCTGCGCACGTCCCGCCTGGTTGCGCCCGGTGATGTGTCAGCCTTGAAAGATCACCTGCTCGAATTGGCCCGTGCCAACCATGAGAGGTTAACCAGGGCATGAGCGTGCTGACCGTAGACGATCTCTCCTTCGAGCTGAAACCCAGCAGTCGACGCAGAACGCTGCAGATCACCGTGGATCGCAGCGGTGATTTGGTGCTATCGGCACCGCCCGATGTCGAAGAGGAACGTCTGCGCAGGTTCGTGCTAGAAAAGCGCTTCTGGATCTACACCAAGCTGGCAGAGAAAGATCGCCTGCAGAAGACGGTACCGACCAAGAGCTACGTCGATGGCGAGGGTTTTCTGTACCTGGGCCGAAGCTACCGGCTGCGATTGGTGGATGAGCAGGACGCGGCTTTGAAACTGCTGAATGGTCGCTTCATGTTGCGCCGAGACTTGGTCGAGAACGCCCGGGCCCATTTGGTGCAGTGGTACAGCGCCCGGGCCAAGCTTTGGCTGTGGGACAAGGTACAAGACTATGTGGCACGCATGGAGGTCCAGCCCGTGGGTGTCAAGGTGCAAGACCTGGGCTACCGGTGGGGCTCATGCGGCAAAGGCGACTGGCTGTACTTCCACTGGAAGACCATCCTGTTGCCGCCGCGCATTGCCGAATATGTAGTGGTGCATGAACTGGCACACCTGCATCAACCGCATCACACGCCGGAGTTCTGGCAGCGGGTCGAGCGCGCTTTACCGGATTTCGAGCGGCGCAAGATTTGGCTGGCAGAACACGGCATGGACGTAGAGGGGATTTAAAACGATGGCACAGAACTATTTCAATAACGATCATTTCAAGCTGCTGAACAAGTGGAAGGGAACGGTCTATGACAAGACTAACCCGGAGCAGCAGCGCGTCTATGAGGAACTGGGACAGGCGTACGACGTTACCAAGCACTGGGCTGAGGCGCTGCAACAACAACTGTTCAAGAACGGATGGACCAAGACTGTTCGCAAGCCGACAGATCAGTGGCAAAAAAAGTTCATCCCCTACAACTGGGGACGAGTTTACCCTTCGAACAATGCACCCGAGGGGCTGGCCTACACGGTTGGAATCGACGCCGACCTTGGTTTTGTGGTCAAGGTCGACTTGGTAGATATCAAGGTCGACGACCCGGCATTGCGGAAAAAGTACGAACAGATTCGCGGGCCACTTACTTCTTCCCCCATAGTCGCCATCAAGTCCGCTGCCGAGGGGCTCGCTCTGGACTTCACCGCACTGGTCGATTGGAGCGTCGAGTCGATCCAGAAATTCAAATTGACCTACGACGATGTTGCCGACCAGTTGGGCCTATCCGCAGGGCAAGACCAGGAAGCTTTGCTGCACCATTTCCAGGGGCACGAAGACTTCGTCGAACGCCAACCACTGTGGACTTCCACGACGACAGAGCTGTTCGGTCGCCTGGCGCGTGCAGTAAACGAAATGGGATTGGACTGGTGGTTCACCCGTGCTACAAACAGCCAGCTGCGCTTTGGACGCAAGGAAAAGGGTGCTGTCAAAGGCGGGCCCGTCGGATGGCTGTTCTTGCGCAAGGATGGTATTCGAGTGAGTTGGTCTGCCTTTGCCGGACTGGATGATTTGGACTCTACCGATCTCACGAGCGAGCTTGTCCAGCTCTTCGAGGCCGCCGACAAGGACGAAGGCAGTTGGCCATCCAAACTAGGTGCACGCTCTGGACGCAGCGGCTACTGGCCCGACGACTACGCCATTGAAGACGAGCCCAAAAGCGACAAGCTGCCAAAGAATGTCATCTACTACGGCCCGCCCGGTACTGGTAAGACATTCGACCTACAAGCCCTGCTAGTGTCTGAATACACCGATGCCGAGTACGGCGAGCGCTACGAGTTCGTCACCTTCCATCAGTCCTTTGGGTATGAGGAATTTGTCGAGGGCCTGCGCCCCGTAATCACCAAGCGAGGCAAGAAGCGCGCAGCGGACAGCGATACAGCCGCAGCGTCGAATGGTGAGGTGCGCTACGAAATCAAACCAGGCGCCTTCTTGAGGCTGTGTGACCGGGCGCGCAAGAACCCGTCGCGACAGTACGCGATGGTGATTGATGAGATCAATCGCGGGAATATCAGCAAGATCTTCGGCGAGCTCATCACGCTCGTGGAAGTCGACAAACGCGAAGGCGCAAAGTATCCCGTCGCAGTGACGCTGCCGTACTCCGCCGAGAGTTTCAGCGTACCTTCGAACGTTGATGTGATCGGGACGATGAATACGGCAGACCGATCATTGGCACTGGTCGACACCGCGCTTCGCCGTCGCTTCGAGTTCATTGAGTCGATGCCCAAGCCCTCGGTTTTGGCAGGCACCATCGTCACCCACAACGGCGTAGACATCAACATTGAGCAGTTGCTGACTATGCTGAACAAGCGGATCGAGGCCCTGTACGACCGTGATCACACGGTAGGGCATGCCTACTTCACCCGTATCAAGGACCTGAAAGATGAAGATCGGTTCAACGAGCTAAAGACCGTGTTCAGTAACAAGATCATTCCGCTCCTGGAAGAATATTTTTTCGAGGACTGGCAGAAGATTCGACTCGTCCTGGGTGATAACCAGAAGCTCAAGGATGTGCATCAGTTCGTGCATGAAATCGGCCGCGAGGAGGACCTGCTGGCGCTCTTCGGTCGTGAGCACGAGCTGGATCAGTACGCGATTCGTTCTCGCTATCAGTTGAACGCGGCCGCGCTTGATCAGCCAGACGCATATGTCGGCATCTATGCAGCCAAACCTGCCGTGACCGCCGGATGAATTCCCTGACGATCTTTGAGTTCGACAAGGTCGTCGAAGCAAAGGCCGGAGCGATCGGACTTACTGTGCCCAGGCGTGTATTCACATGGCTGGATATGCAGTCCTTTAGAACTGATGAGGGTGCCCCGGGCTGGCTTAAACCGACCCAACTGAACGGCCAGCGGGCCATTCAGGTCACCAACTATGTTGGTGTAATTCGTGCCCCATGCGGATTTCAGATCGAGGTGCTGCCAAAGACCGGAAGGAATACATCGCCTGAGGAATCCCGCGCACTCCTCATCGCGATGTTGAAGTGCCTGGCCGGGTTTCGGCATATCAAGACAGCCAACGCGGACTTGGTCGCCGAGCGCATGCCTCTATTGGAGGTTTTCATCCAGCAGTTCCTGTTGGCCGTCGGTTCGCTGGTTAAGCGCGGACTTCGCAGTGACTATGTCGCGCAACAGGACAACCTCTTTGCACTTCGTGGCCGGTTGTTGGTGGCAAAGCAGATCTCCCAGAATCTGGTCAGGCGAGACCGATTTTTCACCGAGCATGACGAGTTTTCGCAGAACCGTGCAGAGAACCGATTGATTCACACGGCGCTTCGCCATGTGCTCACCCTGTGCAGATCGCAGGAAAGCCAGCGTGTCGCACGCGAACTCGGTTTCGTCTTCGCGGATGTTCCTCTGTCAGTAGATGTCGCCGTAGACATTCAGCGGATCAGGCTAGATCGCGGCATGGGCTACTACGAGTCTGCACTGGACTGGGCGAAGCTAATCCTGCAAGGTCTCAGCCCAATCTCCGGTATGGGAAAGCACCATGCCCCGTCACTGCTTTTTCCTATGGAGGCGTTGTTCGAGGCTTATGTCGAGAAGCACTTGGCGAAGCAGTTACGCGAAGACTTCGTCCTGAAGGCACAGGCAAGTAGCCAGCACCTCGTTGCGCACGACGATCAGCGATGGTTCCGCTTGAAGCCCGATCTGTTGGTAAAGCAGAAGCAAACCACGCGCTTGGTCCTGGATACGAAGTGGAAGCTATTGGATGCGGCGAAGAAGAACGGACGCGAGAAGTATCAGCTCAGCCAGGCCGACTTTTACCAGCTTTACGCCTATGGTCACCACTACCTGGACGGCACTGGGGACATCGTATTGATCTACCCAAAGACGGACACATTCACGGAGCCGTTGCCTGTCTTCGAATTTACGAAGGCGAATGGGATGCGGCTTTGGGTGCTGCCGTTTTGTCTCACGAAGCGCCTGCTCATGCTGCCAGATTCGCCACCGTTCGATACCACTTTCATTCAGGACTATTCAAACAAAAATCGAGCCGACAACTTGAACACTGTTCCGGCTTGAAAGCAAAGAAGATGAGGGATTTATAGATGGCACTTAATCTCGGAAAAGTGGCGGTGGACTTACGATCTTTACTCTAGATGGCCGATGACATTGAGGTACTGTTCTCCACGCTGAAGCGCGCCACGCCAACCGGTGCGTGAGTCCGCGAGAGCGCGGCTCATCAGTAGTACAAAGCCCTGACAGTCTCGCATTTTTGCCGTGGCGAAATCTGACGTGTCGAACTTGGCCTCGCGCACCAGCGTAGTGGCTACCGACTTCATGGCCGACTCGAATACATCGAGTAAGTAATCTTGCTGCTTGGCGTCAATGTTGCACGATGTCACCTCGTCAATGATGGCGCGCTTGAATTGGTTGCTCATGGTTAATGCTCCGTGTTGGGATGGATGACATGAACGCTCTGTTTGGCGGCAATGCAAAGTGCTTTCAGGCATTTATCAGCTCAAGCGTTACAAAGAAGCACGGCAACGGCGGCCTCCCGCCTTGCAACGAGTCCGGGAAGTACTTTCCCACCCCCGTAGACCCACCGACGCAACTCGCTTGCTACGCTCGGCCAGTCTCGCTGGTTGATCCGTCGCCGCAGCGTAGAGGTCTGCAGTCGCCCCGCCCCAAGGTTGAACGTGAAGTCCACGATGGCCGCGAGCCGCCCCTCGGGTTCGGAAGCAAGCACTGGGCAGTAGCGCAACGTGGCGTTCAACGCCTTCATGAGGTCCTGCGCCAGATAGGCTTCGGCCTCCTCCAGCGTGATCGGCGGATGGTCTGGTTTACAGAGATGGCCAAAACCAATCGTCCAGAATCCAGCCGGACAAACGTAAGGATGCGCAAGCCGCAGGGGATCATTTTTCGGAACACGATGAAACCCTTCGAAACGCTTGGCCAGCTCGATTGCCTGCGGCGGAACACGGATCACACGTGAGTCCATGTAACCCCCGCCTTGATCATTCCGATGGTCGATTTGCCGACACGGAAAACGCGTGCCAACTGCCGGTGACTTCGTGGATCGTGACGTATCGCTCGCGCAGCCTCCTCAGTCAATCGCGCCTTGGGATGCTGTCCACCGCGAGGAGGATTGTCGCGGCCCTTGGCACGCATGTCGCCGAGATTCTCTGCCTGCGTCCCGACGAACAAGTGGGTGGGATTGACGCAACAGGGGTTGTCGCAGCGATGGCAGACGACCAATCCGTCGGGAACAGGCCCGTTCGTCAGGTGCAAGCTCACCCGATGTGCCAGCAGAATGCGTCCGTCGCCGCTTCCGAGCTTGCCGTAGCCGCCTTGTTTGGTTGACGCCAGCCACGGCCAGCATTCATCAGCACTGCGCACATCAACCTTTTCCCAGAATCTCTCGGCCAGAGGACGGCGCTTACGAGACCAGCCGCCGATCATGGCCGCACCCGATCAAAAACCCTACCTAAAAACCAAAAATTGAGCACTCCAGCCCACAGCGCCTGATCTGCCTCAGTCCAGGCGGCCAGCACTGCAGCACCCCACCCGGCTCCGGCGTTGAGCGCCGCCACAAATGCAACCGTTTTGGCCGCGCAATACAACGCCATCAGCCAATAAGTTATGACCGGCCGCACGCTGCTTGACAACGCATCTGCCCATTGGACACCCGTTGGTCTGCCTTGCGCCGCGATGGCCTCCTTGAAAGCGTCAATCGCACCTGTATTCCAGGCCGCATCGGCACTGGCACCAATTTCGGACATGCGCTGAGCCCCACGAATCTTCTCGAATTCGATGGCCTTGTCTTGCATGGACAGTTCGTGTCCACGCTCGCCTTTGCGGTCCAGCCATTTGAGGATTTCAGGGGCCAGCCTAAACGCACCACCCAGGAGGCCACCGAGTAGAGTTTCAATCATGGGCCACCTCCCACCAATTTAAGTTTGATGGCCGCGCCTACCAGCAGTGCAGCCAGGATGCCGGTGGTAACAACCTTGACGGCTGTCTGCCAGGCTGTACGACGGGCATCACGCCAAGCTTCGATAAGACCGCGCAGTTCACGAATATCCCGCGCGGCGTGGCCATTCTCCAGCCCAAGGTGGGCCAGCACACGCTCAGCACCGCGCTCTGCAGCAC
>JBBQAT010000106.1:0-15097 GCA_038316625.1 Burkholderiales bacterium | reverse complement strand
TCCTCGGCGCCATCATCCGCGACAACACTTTCTGCTTCAGTTCCTTCGGATATCTCACGTCGTCCTCTTCCTCGTCCCCTGCATTTCAATGCCTGTAGTCTAAATCAGGCAAAGGGACAACTATCCTGACGCAGGGGGGCCGGAGAGTTCTTGCCGCGATCAAGGCTCGTGATCCGCTAGCGCTGTCCTCCCCGACATCGTTTTCGAGATGCTCGTGGGGCGAGCCATCCCATCCGTTACGCTTTTAAGAAAAAAACCACTGGACACAGGGAAAGCCGAGTGCTACATTTTGTGTTAATTCAATTTGAAGTGATTAATTGAATTCTGAACTTGAGAGTCATTGGGTTCAGGCTCGACAGTCAATACGCCAATCGAAAGATTTCGTTATCTATTTGCTTCACTTCAGGAGACAAGTAATGAAAAAACGCAAATTTATGCTGCTCGCGGTGATGATCGCCGGTTCTGTGTTGTCTTTGACGGCACGGGCCGAAAAGACGTTGAGTGCCCTGTTTATGGCGCAAGCGGCTTACAGCGAAGACGATGTTCGTGCAATGACAAGTGAGTTCGAAAAAGCTAATGCCGGTGTCAAGGTCAAGCTGGAGTTTGTGCCTTACGATGCATTACACGACAAAATCGTAGCCGCCCATGGTGCAGGAGGCGCTGGCTACGATGTGGTTTTGTTCGATGTGGTGTGGCCAGCCGAGTTTGCCAGCAAGGGCTTTTTGCAGGATGTAACCAAACGTATTGCGCCGGGAGACGTGTCCAAGGTATTCCCCGGAGCGTGGACGACAGTCAGCTACAAGGACAAGTTCTGGGGTATGCCCTGGATTCTGGATACCAAATTCCTTTTTTACAATACTGAGATGCTGAAAAAGGCCGGGATTTCTTCACCCCCTAAAACCTGGAGTGATTTGGAGAAACAGGCCAAAATAATCAAGGACAAAGGGATCGTCAAGTATCCGTTGGTATGGAGTTGGGCGCAGAAAGAAGCCATGATTTGTGACTACACGACTTTGACAGCCGCCAATGGGGGTAAGTTTTTTGTGGATGGCAAGCCTAATTTCGACGTGGGGGGGGCACTGGCCGCCGTTCAATATATGAAGGCTTCGTTGGATGCTGGGCTGTCCAACCCCAACTCCCGTGAGTACGAAGAGGAAGACGTGCGCAAGGTCTTCTCCAACGGCGATGCGGCCTTCGCACTCAATTGGGGCTACATGTACAACATGGCCAAAGACCCTAAAGAAAGCAAAGTCGTAGGCAAGGTCGGTATCATCTCGGCTCCTGGCGTGGCGGACAAGACCAAGGCTTCCGCCGTGAATGGCTCCATGGGCTTGGGTATCACAGCTAAGAGCGTAAATCCGGAAGAGGCCTGGAAGTACATCCAGCACATGAGTTCAGCGGCAACCCAGGAGAAATTTGCGAAGTTGAGCTTGCCTATCTGGAAGGACTCGTTGAGCAAACCCGCAGTCACGAAGGGGCAGGAAGACTACGTCGCGGCCGCTGCAGAGTCATTGGTGGTGATGTCCGCACGTCCGGAAACACCCTCCTACCAAGAGCTGTCGTCCATCCTGCAGAAGCAACTGCACTCCGTATTGCTGGGCTCAAGCAAAGCCGAAGCGGCCATGAAAGCGGCCTCCGAGGCCGCGGCCAAGCTGAAGTAAGTAAAAATGGCTCGTGCTGTGAATAAAACACGCACTCAGGCATGGGGGTTGTTGACCCCCATGCTCCTGATCATGGTCGGAGTGACAGCCTGGCCATTGATGCGCACCATTTGGCTTAGTTTGACGTCTGTCTCGATCGGTGGCGATCCAGCCCAGTGGGTAGGGTTAGGCAATTACTTGGAGACGATCAAAAACCCGGCTTTTCGGGAGTCTGTTGGACGGACACTCTACTTCACCGTGACTTCGGTCAGTCTGGAATTGGTTTTAGGGCTACTCGTGGGTTTGATGCTGAACCAGAAGTTCACGGGGCGTGCGTTTGCAAGAGCCTTGCTGGTGTTGCCTTGGGCCTTGCCCACCATCGTGAATGCGATGATGTGGCGCTTGATCGACGGGCCCGAATATGGTGCCTTGAATGCGTTGCTAACCCAGATCGGGGTGTTGGACGACTATCGGTCCTGGTTGGGTGATCCTGCCGTGGCGATGGAAATGGTCATTCTGGCTGACGTGTGGAAGAACTATCCCTTCATTGCACTGATTGTGCTGGCCGCTCTGCAAACGGTTCCCGAAGATCTGTATGAGGCCGCTCGTCTCGACGGTGCCGGCGCATGGACGCGCTTCCTGAATGTGACCCTGCCCGGAATCGTTGGTCCGCTTAGCGTGGCGATCGTGCTGCGAGTCATCGAAGCTTTCAAGGTGTTTGACATCGTCTATGTCATGACCAAGGGGGGGCCGGAGGATACAACCAAACCAGTCAGTTTCTTGGTATATCAGGAGGCCTTCTCCTATCTGCGCATCGGAAGCGGCGCGGCCTATGCCATTTTGATGGCGCTGTTTTCTGCTTGTCTGATTGCTGCCTATATCTTCTTGCTACGCCGTCAGGAGGGCTCGACATGAAGCGGCGCAACCATTTGCACACGGTACTCTTCTACGGCGCGGTGCTGGTTTTTGTCATCGCAACTTTGGCACCACTGTATTGGCTCTTTGTCATGAGCGTGAGCGACTCGGTTGCTCTCACTTCCAAACCACTTCTGTGGTGGCCCGAACACTTCGATTGGTCGCGTTACGACAAGTTGCTGACTTATAAAGTGGGGAGTGTCAGTGAACGTTTCCTCAGCGCGTTGCAAAACAGCCTGTTCGTCTCGATCAGCGCGACGGTCATTTCGATGGCCGCAGCGATACCGGCGGCCTACAGTTTTTCTCGCTACCCAGGTCGGCAGGGCGTGCTGTATGCCACAGTTGGCCTGTATATGCTGCCCTCTGTCGCATTTGTCTTGCCGTTGTACTTGATTCTTAGCAACCTGAACATGCTGAACCAAGCCTCCTCATTGATTATCGTGTATTGCACGATTTTGTTGCCCTTTACTACCTGGATGTTGAAGAACAACTTTGACCAGGTTCCTTTGGAGATTGAGCAGGCCGCACGTATTGATGGCGGCAATCTGTTCGACGTCATCTGCCGTATCACGCTACCGCTCGCGCTTCCCGCCCTCGGTGCCACCGCGCTGTTCGCGTTCTTGCTGGCATGGGACGAGTTCTTCTATGCCCTTTTGTATACTAATGACATTCGGGCTAAGACTCTGCCGGTCGCCATCGCCGATTTTGCCGCAGGTCGGGCAACCGACTATGGCCTGATTTCTGCCGTTGGAATCCTGGCAGCACTACCTCCGGTATTGATCGGCCTGCTTCTACAACGCACTTTGGTGTCTGGCTTGACCGCAGGTGGCACCAAGGGCTGATGAATCGAACAACAAAATGAATGAACGGATATTGGCCTTTGACGTCGGTGGAACGCTGATCAAGCTGGGGGTTGTGGATTCGATCGGTACGGTAACGCACGCGCGTCAGGTAGCGACCCAGGCCAGTCAAGGCGGTGAATCCATGTTGTCCACCCTGGTGGACATCGCGCGGCCACTAATTGAACAACAACGGCTGAGAGGAATTGCGTTTTCGACGCTGGGAATCATTGAGGCCGGAAGCGGTACCGTGCGGGGCGCTGCGGATGCCATTTCTGGGTACTTGGGGCTGTCGCCAAAGCGCCAGTTCGAGAGCGAGTTCGAATTACCGGTGGTAGTCGAAAACGACGTGAATTGTGTGGCCGTTGCAGAAGGCTGGCGAGGTGCCGCTCAAGGGGTTGCCAACTACATTGCACTTACTCTGGGTACCGGCATTGGTGGCGGCATCGTTATCAATGGGCAGCTGCATCACGGGGCACATGCGGCGGCTGGTGAATGGGGTTACATGATTGTCGACGGGTACCGCTGGGAAGATGTGGCGTCGTTGCGTGGCCTGGCTAATTTAGCGGCGCAGGCCGGTGCAGCCACTGATCTGGACGCGCGACAGGTGTTTTCGCTTAGCGATCAGGGCAACGCCTTGTATTCGCAAGTGGTGGATCGCTGGCGAAAATTGTTGGCTGTCGGAATGGTCAATTTGATTTACGCCTTTGACCCCCAGCGCATCATTATCGGCGGAGGTATCACCGGGCGCGGTCCGGTGTTCCTGAAAGAACTCCAGATGGAACTTGATACTTTGTTGCATCCCGATTTCAAGGGGTTGACAGAGCTTGCTCTTGCCGCTGCAGGTAATCATGCCGGCCTGCTGGGTGCTGCCCGTTGCTGGTTTCAGCAAAATCCCCTTCGCTGTCCTTACCCCCTTGCCTTTCCAAATTGAGAATAACTCATGGCGCAAGTAACGTTAAAAAACATCAAGAAGAACTACGACAAACATACCCCCGTTATCAAGGGTGTTGACCTGACTATTGATGATGGAGAGTTCGTCGTATTTGTCGGACCGTCTGGTTGCGGAAAATCCACGTTGCTTCGCATGATTGCGGGACTGGAAGACATTACCGAAGGGGACCTGTTCATTGGTGATCAATTATCCAATGACATTGAAGCCTCGAAGCGGGGAGTGGCCATGGTCTTTCAAAGCTACGCCTTGTATCCTCACATGACGGTGTATAAGAACATGGCGTTCAGCCTCAAATTGGCGGGTACAGACAAAGCCCAAATTGCACCCATGGTGAACAAAGCAGCAGAAGTGTTACAAATTACCCATTTGCTGGACCGCAAACCTAAAGCGCTTTCAGGCGGACAACGGCAGCGAGTGGCGATCGGCCGCGCCATCGTGCGTGACCCAAAGGTATTTTTGTTTGACGAACCCTTATCCAATCTCGATGCTTCTTTACGGGTTCAGATGCGCATCGAACTTTCCAAATTGCACAAGGAGTTGGGTACTACCATGATCTACGTTACACACGACCAGGTTGAGGCCATGACGCTGGCTGATCGTATCGTGGTTTTTAACGGGGGCGTCGTCGAACAGGTGGGGGCACCGCTTGAGCTATACAACCGGCCGGCCAATTTGTTCGTGGCCAGTTTTCTAGGGTCACCTAGAATCAATCTGGTGGGCGTGGAGTTAGTTCATCAGGACGCTACGGGAGTGTCCGTACGCCTGCCGGGTGGATCGATCCTGACTTTGCCATTGAAGGGCGGTGTCTATGCGCCCGGTACTCCGTTGACGTTGGGAATCCGCCCGGAGCATGTGCATGCGCGCGCCGCAGGAGACGACATCGGCCTGGAAGCCGTATTCGACCTTGTCGAACACTTGGGGGATGAGCAACTGGCGTACTATCGGGTGTCTGGGGCGGATGCCAACTGGAGCGTCAAGCTGTCCGCCACGGATGGTCATCCCGCACTAGCCAGTACGGCCACCATGGGATTACCTTTGGAGTACTGTTATCTGTTCGATGCGAATGGTATCGCCTTGCAACACATCATGCCGATAGAGGCTAGTCGGCGTTCACTGAGCTGCTAAATTATGAATCTCTCGGGCACTAATCTTGAGAACGCACGATCACACAATCGACGCGTGGTCATGGAAGCCATTCGTTTGCATGAACGCTTGTCGCGGGCTGACATTACACGCCTTACCGGCTTGACGCCGCAGACGATCTCCAATATCACCAGCGAACTCGAGTCGCTGGGGTTCTTGTTAGCCTTGCCGCCCGAACGGATCGGTCGAGGGCAACCGGCGGTGCCGTTTATCGTGAACCCCGAGGGAGCGTATTCGATTGGTGTACAGTTCAATCAGCATGAGCTCGATGCCGTACTGGTCAACCTGTCGGGTGCCATTGTAGGGCGCGTTGCGGTGGCCGTAGATCGCCCCAACCCATCCGATGCAATCATTCCCTTGCGGCAAGTGATTCAGGTATTGCGTGACTCTGCTGACTTCGATTGGCAGCGTTTGCTGGGCATGGGGGTCGCTATTCCAGGCCCCTTTGGCGTAGAGGGCTTGAGTGCCGTGGGACCGACCACGTTGCCCGGATGGCAAGACCTGTCCGTGGGATCACAGCTTACGCGTGCGTTGGGTGTGCACGTAATTGTGGCCAATGATGCAACGGCAGCGGCTATTGGTGAGCGTTTGTACGGCGCAGGCAGTGCGCTACGCAGTTTTGTCTATTTGTATATCGGCGATGGCCTGGGGGCCGGGCTGTTTCTGAACGGGCAGGTTTTCGATGGATTTGCCAACAATGCGGGTGAAATGGGCCACATGGTGCTCGAGAGAGGGGGGCGTGCCTGTTATTGCGGAAACCACGGTTGCCTCGAGCGTTATGTGTCGTTGCTGGCCGCCTATGAAGCAACGGGGCTGGAAAATCCTGCGCAGGCTACTCCCACAGATTTGCTGCGCTTGTTGGAGCAAGGTGATCCGAAACTGGATGCATGGTTTGACGAGGCGGCGATTTATTTGCGCCAGGCGGTCAATATTCTGGAATGTATGCTGGATGTCGAGACCATTATCGTGGGTGGGTTGTTGCCACGACCCGTTCTCGAGCAGCTGATGTCCCGGCTGACTCCCTTGTATACTTCGGTGAGTAGTAGTGCAAATCGGCCATTCCCACGCCTTCAGATGGGCGTGGTCGGCACGGATATCGCCGCTTTGGGCGCGGCCGCCCTGCCCATTTTCAATGAGTTGAACCCGAGCATGGAAGCTCTTTTGAAAAAGCCCTTGACAGCATAAATGCTTGGCCATGCCGCGTGAGCCATTGATGCAAATCCACCACAATCATCTGGGCTATCGGAACCAGGCGACCAAGCGAGCTCTGGTGCGCTGCAGTTGTATCGATACCGGCAGTTTGTCGCGACGGGGCTTTTCCGTTATCGATGCCGATCTCCGACAAATCGTCTTTCAGGCGTCGCTCAAAGCGTTAGGCGGGGTGGCGCAATGGCGCGATTGGCAATTCTGGGAAGCGGACTTCAGCGCGCTGCAGAAAACCGGGCGTTTTGTATTGCTGGTCGACGGAGTCAGCCCGCCCCTGATGTCATCCACGTTTGCTATTGCACCGACGATTTACGACGGCCAACTGATTTCAGATCTGGTGCATTACCTGAAATCGCAGCGCTGTGGCGGCATGTTCGAACAGGCTGACCATGCGCGTCCCAAGCTGGGCAGTGAGCAGCGCGTTGATGTGCATGGCGGTTGGTACGATGCCTCGGGCGACGCCTCGAAATACCTTTCGCATCTGTCTTACGCCAACTTCATGAATCCGCAGCAGACCCCGCAAGTTGTGTGGAATCTTCTGGACGGCTATAAACGGATGTCCAGTCAATCGCTGTGGCTGGAAGACAAGATACTCGATGAAGCCCTGTACGGTGCTGATTTCCTGGTGCGCATGCTGGATGCAGAGGGCTACTTCTACGCAACAGTGTTTGATCGCTGGAGCAAGGACGTGGAGCAGCGGGATATTTGCAGCTACACCACGCAGCAAGGCCACAAGTTTGACACCTATCAGTCAGGCTACCGACAAGGCGCAGGCAGCGCCATAGCCGCGCTCGCGCGTGCCAGCCAAGCGAGCCGAGATGGTCACTATCGGCGTAGCGAGTATCTGGAGGCAGCCGAACGCGCCTTCGCCCATCTGGCGCAGCACAACCTTCGCTATCTCGATGACGGCGCTGAAAACATCATCGACGATTATTGCGCCTTGCTTGCGGCTGCCGAACTATTTGCCGCGACTGGAAAATTCACCTACGCGGTGGCTGGCGAAAAACGCGCGCGTAGCTTGCTGCAGCGTCAAAGTGCTGAGGGCTGGTTCTGGGCCAACGATGAAAAGACGCGGAGCTATTTTCATGCGGCGGAAGCAGGATTGCCCTACATCGCCTTGCTACGCTGGATGGAGGTGATGCCCGAGTCACGGTGTTTTGATGCCTGCTTGCATGGGGTATTGGCAGGTTTTCGCCAAGAAATAAGCATCACCTGTCACGACGTTTCAAATCCTTTCCGCTATCCGCGCCAGCACGTGCAAATGCCGGGCAAGAAGGGCGTCAACCAGTTCTTTATTCCACATGACAATGAGAGCGGCTACTGGTGGCAAGGCGAAAATGCCCGCTTGGGGTCGCTGGCATCTGCTGCACAGTGGGCCACAAGCTACTTGGCCGAAGATTGCGCTTTCTGCGACGAATTGAGGGACTACGCATGTTCCAGCCTGGACTGGATCTTTGGCTTCAATCCGTTTGATGCCTGCATGATGCAAGGCGTCGGTCACAATAGCCCGCGCTACGCAACGGGCTTGTGGAATGCGCCTGGGGGAGTCTGCAACGGCATTACTTCAGGGCAGGACAATGAACAGGACATTGACTTTCGTCTGCCTGAACAAAGCGAGCCTGCTCACTCCTGGCGCTGGAGCGAGCAATGGATACCGCATGGCGCATGGGTCTTTCATGCGTTGGCCCATCAACTTGGAGCGGATTCTTCGGCGCGCTGCGTATCGGATTGATCAACGAGTTTGTTGGGGTTTGAGCTTGCTCCAGCGGAATTTCGAGGGCTCGCATTGGCGCTTGTCTGTCCGCAATTCGCCTGCTAAGCGCCTGCCGCCTTCCTGATGGCCTCTCTGATTTGCGGCAGTGCGGCCTGGGCGGCCTTTTCGCCCTCCAGAATGGCGTCATGACGTGCCAGGAAATCCGTTGAGCCGACGTTGCCGACCTGCGGGCGAATGACGACATCGGCGTCCTTGAGTTCGAATCGGGCGAGGTTCTGCCCCATGATCGTGAAGGTCTGCAGCAGGATATCAAGTGTGCCCTTGACCGGCTGGTTTCCGGGGCGAGCCGAGATGTCGATGGCAATCACCACATCGGCACCGAGTTGCCGCACGCTTCGCACCGGGATCAGGCTCGACAGGCCGCCGTCAACGTATTCGTGACCATTGATTGAGACTGGCCTGAAAACTCCGGGCACGGTGGCTGAGGCGCGCACGGCCATGCCGGTATTGCCAGTGCGGAAGAGAATGCTTTCGCCGCTATTCAGGTCGGTCGCCACGACGGCAAAGGTTTTTTTCAAGGCCTCGATCGGGCGCTGGGCAACAGCGTCATTGACGAACTGTTGCAGTGCCTCGCCCTTGAGGACGCCGCGATCCGGCACCGACCAGTCGCTGATCTTCGATTCGTCCAGTTTGAACGCCAGCTTCTGCAAGTCGAAACCATTGGTTCCCGAGGCGTAAAGTGCACCGACGACCGCGCCGGCGCTGGTGCCGACGATGATGTCGGGGTAGATTCCCTGCGCTTCCAGAACCTTGATGACACCGATGTGGGCAAATCCGCGTGCGGCACCACCGCCCAGTGCGAGGCCGACCCTTATCGACTTCGGTGTCACTGGTTTGGGAGTCACTGGCTGTGCGACGATCACCGGCGTTGCGGAAGGCGGCGGAGCGGTTGGCGTGGTCAGGCAGCCGGTCAGGAGCAGGGCGGCAAGAAGGATCAGAACAGGGGGCTGGCGCATGAAAGTCTCTTTGAATGAGCCGGGATTGTAAGGGAATAGGGAATTGCTTGGGTTGTCTCAAGACCCGCATGGATATTGGCTTCCCGAGAGGTGTTGTTGTAGATGCCCGTTTTTATTGGCCTGCAGGCCGGTGTGTATTTCTTCGCACCTTCGGTGATCAGCCCGCCCGATACCTCTCGGCAAACTCTTCCGGAAGATTCAGGCGGGAGAGCAGCGTTTCGCGGCTGATGTGCAGCAGTTTTTCGATGGCGGCGAAATCATCGGGGAGTGCGGCGTCGCCCCAGTCCGAGGTTGAATGGCGGGCGAGGTTGACGGCCAGACTGACATTTTGAACGCGTGGCAGGTGGGCGTGGGCGTCGTCCATCAGTGCGTTGAGCAACTCGGGCAGATGCCAGGTTCCGCACAAAGCCAATTGCAGATCAAACAGATGGATGCCGAGAACCTTCTCCTGTACGGCCACGCTGCGCAGTGTTTTGTCGGCGAGTTGCTTGTCGCGGATTTCGAGAGCCAGTTTGGGCGCAAAACACCACAACAGGATTTCCGCGAGATCGTGCAGCAGGGCGGCCAGCGCGACCTCCTCAACGTTCATGTCATGGCGCTCGAAAGCCCAGTCGTGGGCATATTTCGAGGCACGCTGCACACGGCGGATAACCTGCAATACGCCGAGCAAGGCCTGTGGCTCGCTCTTGAGCATGGCTTCGATGGTGAGCGGCGTGTCGAATTTGCGGAAAAACGGCTCGATGCCAAGCATCATCACCGCGTTGCCGATGGTCGTGATGTCGGAGCGAAGATGCTTGCCGCTGAATGACTGGATATAAGCGATAACGCGTACGGCCATCAATGGGTCTTGCAGCACGATGGCGGCGATGTCACGGCCGCTGACCCGATCAATGTTGTTGCGCGCTTCTTCCAGCCGGCGGGCGGTCTGGCGCAGAATCGGCATCTCCTCGTTGCTGAAGAAGATAACCCAGGCGTCAAGGTCTTGTAATGGCTCAGTCAGCATTGGCGCAGACTTTAAAATGTGCTTGAAAATGACGAGCCGATAGTGGTGTTTCTTGCTGGCACATCATGAATAGTGGCTCATGGTACCCGCAGCGTCTTTCGCCCGCAAGTCTTGTGGGCGATTGGTTTACACCTCTTTTGTCAGCACAGAAGAAAAATCAGAACAAGGTATATTTCGAAGATTTCCGCGCTCTGTCATATACTCAGTATTTCTTTGTTACGGGGACATTGAGCCATCATGAACGCACAAAAAATTCCGGCGGAGTACGGCACTGAAGATCTGTTGATCAGCCTGTGCAATTCGGTAACCAAGGTTCTGACGGCGGCGACGCATAGCCAGATTCACTATTCCGGCATGGTGCAGCGAATTACCAAGACATGCCTCAAACCGGATATCGGTTGCTTCGTCCTGTTTGATGGGGGATTCTCCGGGCTCGTGGTACTCAATTTTTCCGCCCAGACGGCGATGGAACTCTACGAGAGTTACATGCTGAACATGAACATGCCGAAGGAAGACTTGGCCAGCTCTCATACCTCCGACGAAGTCAGCAATGTGATGGGTGAACTGATGAACCAGATTATCGGCGACTTCACCAGCAAGGTGCGGCGAGAGCTGCAAACCCACATCACACAAAATCAGCCCAAGATGCTGGTTCTCACCAAGCAGGTGATGCTAAGCGTCGACACCCATCTGGACCAACCGGAAGCGCGCCGGGTAACGTTCTACACAGGCAAAGAAAACATTTTCTACCTGGAACTGGCTATCGACGGAACACAGTTCATCAAGCTGCATGACTTCGAAACTCACGAAGCCCCCGATCCGGACGAACTGATCGCTCAGGCGAACGCAGGTACGCTCAAGCGGGCGGATGTGCCGGTTACCACCGATAGTACCGATAGCGATGACTTGTTGAGTTCGCTGGGCATGTGAGAGCCCGGCGTTCGCCGAGGCTTTGACTGTTGGGCAACGGCTGGCGTCCCCATTCGTTAAGTTCTTCGTTCAAAGGAGGGGCCAAAGAATTCCAGCTCGAACGCTTCGGCATAGGAGTCACCAGTATTCAACTCAACGGCGATCTGGCGATTCAACTGCATTATTCTTTGGTCGAAGCCATGGCCGCGATGGTTCAAATTTCGCTGGTGCTGGGATTGGTGAAACCGGAGTAGTTCGCTTTTCCAGTTCGATGCCTCCGTACCGAATTCAGTATAGAGATCCTGCCGCATCGAAATTGTCTTTGGATCACGGTTCAAGAATGCGATTACGGACGGTTTCTCCTCGTCGAGAATTTGGCGCAGGAAGGCATGAGTCAGGCGGTGTCCCGGATTCGTATCGTTGCCGTGTGGAAGAAAAACGAACTGAGGATTTTTCGCTACGAGATAGCTGCGTATCAACTCCCGATTGGCGGTCGAATTTTCCGGATGTCCCTGATTGTCTTCGCTCAAGTGCAAGAAGCTGAGTTGGTTTTCCGGCAACCCAAAGAAATGGACGCTGGCTTGTTGCTCCTTTTCACGCAAGAGCCCCTTGGCCTCGTCAGTACTTGCGCCACAAAAGCCATTTTCCACACCACTGGCGCCGGACGTCAGCACAGCCACATTGATGTGATTTCCATTCGTCTTGAACAACTGCATCGTAACCCCAATGGCGTCAAAGTCATCCGGGTGCGGCGCAAGAACGGTAATGGACGGCGTGGCAGGAATGACCAAGGATTTTAGCGAAACGGGACGGCATCCGTCGCCAACAGACTGAAACTGCGAGTACATGATGATGTTTTCTGTGAATTCGATCTGGAAAAACCGAAATGGGTTTATTTGGAATCTTATGATAAACGCAACTGTGCCTGCTGCACAGAAATCTTGGCAATTGACAGGCACTGAAGCAGAAATTAATTTCGCCGGATGCAAGACAGCGACCTTCTTGTAGGTCAATGAATACGGCCATCTTCAAGTTGTTGCCCTGCGAGCCAATATCCATGAGCCTTTCGAGGCATCCTTTTGCAGATCGCCAATTGACGGGCGTTGCAGGCCGGTTTTATTAGACGTTCCAAAGCGAAACACCCGGTCATGCCGGGCGCTTTCGGTGTTGGAATCAGAAAACAGTGGTCAGAGAATCATCCCCGCCCCAACCGTGTTGTTACTCGATTCATCAATCACGATAAACGCCCCCGTTCCCCGGCTGGACGCATAGGGGTCGGCGAAGATCGGTTGGGCGAGCTTGAAGCTGACCTTGGCGATGTCGTTCATCGCCAGCTTTTCGGCCGACTGATGTTCGATGGCGTTGATGTCCATGCGGAACCCGATGCCCGCGAGCATGGCCTTGCTGTCGCGCGTGGTGTGGCGGATCAGGTACTTGCGGCGTGGGTCGAGCGGGGCTTCGGAGAGCCAGCAGAGCATGGCGTCGATCTGTTTGGTGACCTTGGGCAGTTCGCCGGTCTTGACGATCATGTCGCCGCGCGAGATGTCGATTTCGTCGTCGAGCAGCAGCGTGATGGATTGCTCGGCAAAGGCCGTGGGCTGCGAGACGCCCATCACCTGGATGTCCTTGATGCGTGTTTCTCGCCCATTCGGGAGCACGGTGACGGCGTCGCCGATGGCGATGACACCCGATTCGACGCGCCCCATGAAGCCGCGGTAGTCGTGCAGTTCCGGGTTGGCCGAATCCTGCGGGCGGCAGACGAATTGTACGGGGAAGCGGAAGGGCTCTTCGTGCTCGACGTGCGAGGCGCTGACGGTTTCCAGCAGGTCGATCAGCGTCGGGCCCTGGTACCAGTCAAGCCGCTCGCCGCGTTCGACGACCATGTCACCGTTGAGCGCCGACATCGGGATGAAGCGGATGTCTTCAATTCCAAGTTTGGCGGCGAAGTCGAGGTAATCGGCCATGATCTTGTTGAACACGTCCAGCGAGTAATCGACGAGGTCCATCTTGTTGATGGCGACGACGAGGTGCGGGATGTTCACCAGGTGTGTGAGGTAGGAGTGGCGGCGCGTCTGCGTCAGCACGCCCTTGCGTGCGTCGATCAGGATGATGGCCAGATCGGCGGTCGAGGCGGCGGTGACCATGTTGCGCGTGTACTGCTCGTGCCCCGGTGCGTCGGCGATGATGTACTTGCGCGTGCCGGTGGTGAAGTAGCGGTAGGCGACGTCGATGGTGATGCCCTGTTCTCGCTCGGCTTGCAGGCCGTCGGTGAGCAGCGAGAGGTCCATGACTTCCATGCCGCGCTTTTTCGAGGTGCGCTCGATGGCGTGCAGGGTGTCGGCGAGGATGGCCTTGGTGTCGTACAGCAGACGGCCGATCAGCGTGCTTTTACCGTCGTCGACGCTGCCGCAGGTGAGAAAGCGCAGCAGCCCATTGTCGCGTGGCGGAATGTTTTCAATTGCTGACATGTAAAACCTTTCAAATAAAGCGAACCACCAAGTCACCAAGGGCACCAAGGTGCACCAAGAAAACCAAATCGATCAAAAGACCTCATTCGCATTGCCCTTGAATTTCTTGGTGAATCTTTGTGTTCTTGGTGACTTGGTGGTGGATTTTTATCCTTAGAAATAGCCTTCTTTTTTCCGTTGTTCCATGGACGCGTCGGACGTTTGATCGTCCAGGCGCGTGGCACCGCGTTCGGTGATGGTGGTGGTGGCCGTTTCGGCGATGATTTTTTCGATGGTGTCAGCATCGGATTCGACCGGCGCGGTACAGGTGATGTCGCCGACGGTGCGGAAGCGCACCAGCACGTTTTCGACGATGTCGCCGGGTTTGGCCGGGGTGACGTCGGTCACCGGCAGCATGCCGCCGCTCTTGCGCACGACCGGTCGCGTGTGCGCGAAATAGATCGACGGCAGTTCGAGGTTTTCGCGCTCGATGTATTGCCAGACGTCGAATTCCGTCCAGTTGGAGATCGGAAAGACGCGGATGTTCTCGCCCTTGAAGCTGCGCGCGTTGTACAGATCCCAGAGTTCGGGGCGCTGGTTTTTTGGGTCCCATTGGCCGAATTCGTCGCGGAAGGAGAAGATGCGCTCCTTGGCGCGGGCTTTTTCCTCGTCGCGCCGGGCGCCGCCGATACAGGCGTCGAAGCCGAATTCCTCGATGGCTTCGAGTAGCGTGACCGACTGGTGCTTGTTGCGCGATTCGTCGTCGGACTTGAGTACCACCGTGCCGCGTGCCATCGAATCTTCCACCGAGCGCACGATCAGGCGTTCGCCGAGTTCGGCCGCACGTTTGTCGCGGAAATCGATGACTTCCTTGTAGTTGTGGCCAGTGTCAATGTGCATCAACGGGAAGGGGAACTTGCCAGGGCGGAACGCTTTTTCGGCGATGCGCAGCATGCAGATCGAATCCTTGCCGCCGGAGAACAGCAGCACCGGGTTCGAGCATTGGCCGGCCACCTCGCGCATGATGTGAATAGCTTCGGATTCGAGCCAGTCGAGGTGGGAGAGCGTTTGTTTAGTTATCGTTGTCATAGAAACCTCAAAATCATAAAAATCTCACCACAAAGTCACCAAGGGCACCAAGTTACACCAAGAAAAGCAAAAGAATTTCTTGGTGAACCTTTGTGTCTTGGTGTCTTGGTGGTTCAAGCTGTTTTAACATGCAATCCACATTCCTTCGATTCAGGATTCTCCCACCACCAGCGGCCGGAGCGGACATCCTCGCCCGGCGTGATGGCGCGCGTGCAGGGCGC
>JBBQAT010000105.1:0-15108 GCA_038316625.1 Burkholderiales bacterium | reverse complement strand
GTGCGTCCCGTTTCTGAAGTGAGGCCAATTTCGCAGGTGCGGTTGGTGGAAACGCCGCACGTGCAGTTTTGCGGCAACGCATCGTTGATTTTGCGCAAGGCGTGCCGGGAGAGTTCGGGAACGACGAAGCCGCGATCGCCGGCAAAGCCACAGCAGGTCACGCCCTCGGGCTCGATGACCTGGTCGACACAGGCGCCAACGACGTTTTGCAATTTGGCGACTGAACCGCTCTTGCGCACACTGCAGTTGATATGGAGGGCAACAGGGCCTGCCTGCCTGATCAGTTTCAATCTCGGCAACAATGCGTCGTGGGCGAATTCGTGGAAGTCCAACACTTGCAGGCGACCGGCGAGATAGTTCTGCATGCGCGCACTACAGGCGCTGGCGTCCATGACGATCGGGTAGCGACCGTTTTCGCTTGCTTCCCGGAGCGCAAGTTCAAGTTGTGCGGCACTGGCATCGGCGTCATCGGCCATGCCCTTGCTCGCCAGCATCTGGCCGCAACACAGGCTGTCGACAGCAGCTGGCAGGCGCGGCGAGTACCCGGCCCGAATGAGCAGCTTCTGAATGACCTCGTTAAGCTGAGCTTCGCGGCCATCGGCCGGCCCGAAAATACGGCCGCCGCAGGCGGGGAAATAGACAACGGGGTCACCAGCGGCATTGTGCAGGGAGACCGGCTTTCCGGCGCGCGGCATGGCGTTCTTCCAGACCCCGCCCGACAGACTGCCTAGCGCCTTGTCGCCCACAACCGCGCTGGCAAGCTGTCCTGCCTGCAGACCGAAACGCGAAATCGCGGCGACCGCGCCGAAATGTTCGCTGGCGAAGCGGCCGGCGCTGCGTGCGATTTTTCCCTGTCGGCGTCCGCGCAGACTGCGGACCAGATCACCCGTGTTGATGGCAACGGGACAGGCGGTTGAACACAAGCCGCAACCGGCACAGGTATCAAGACCGAAATAGGAGAATTCACGCTCGATATCGGAGGCGCTCTCCCCCACGGTCGCGCGGCGAGACAGTTCGCGCCAACTGACAATCCGCTGGCGCGGCGAAAGCGTCAGTTGGTGCGATGGACACAAGGGTTCGCAGAAACCGCACTCGATGCATTGGTCAACGGCGTCATTCGTAGCGGGCAGGGGCTTCAGGTGTTTCAGATGAGCCTGCGCATCGTCGTTGAGAATGACGCCGGGATTGAGCAGGTCATGCGGATCAAAGAGCCGTTTGATACGGCGCATCAGGTCGGTCGCCTCGCCCCCCCACTCCTTTTCAACAAAAGGCGCCATGTTGCGGCCGGTGCCGTGTTCGGCCTTGAGCGAGCCGTCGTATTTATCGACGACCAGCGCGCAGACGTCGTCCATCAGGCGGGCGTAGCGCTCAACTTCCTTTGAATCAGCAAAATCCTGCGTGAAGACAAAGTGCAGATTGCCCTCAAGCGCATGACCAAAGATGATCGCTTCGTCGTAGCCGTGCGAACGCAACAAGGCCTGGAGGTCGAGCGTCGCAGCCGCCAGGAACTCGATCGGGAAGGCCACATCCTCGATGATGACGGTGGTACCGGCGCGGCGCATCGCCCCGACCGAAGGAAAAGTCCCCTTGCGCACTTTCCAGTACGTTTCACAGGTTAGGGGATCGCTTGAAAACTGCACCGGTTCAACGGTGGCAATTCCTGCCACCGCGCCAAGCACCGTGTCAATTCGCTGGTGAAGGCAAGCGGCGGTCTCGCCACGCACCTCAATGAGCAATGCCGCGCCTTCGTCGGTCAATGTGCGCAGTGTCGGCGGCAAGCCGGGTTTGTCCTGGACCGAACGCAGCGCGGCGCGGTCGAGGAGTTCAACCGCGGCTACTGCTGTTGACTTGAGCTGGATAACGGCCTGGCAGGCGCTTTCGATGTTCGGAAAGAAAACGAGCGCGCTGGCCTTGTAAGGATCTTCGGCGACCGTGCGATAAGTGATGCGCGAGATGAAACCGAGCGTTCCTTCGGATCCGATCATCAGATGCGTAAGGATCTCGATCGGATCGGAAAAATCGACCAACGCGTTGAGACTATAGCCGGTGGTGTTCTTTATTCTGTATTTGTGCCGGATGCGTTCGGCGAGTGGTGTGTTTTCTCGGGTACTTGCGCCAAGCTTTTCTAGCTCGCCCAGCATACTGCGGTGGCTTAGTCGGAATTCGGCGACACTCGTCGGATCTTCACTGTCGAGGACGCTGCCGTCAGCGAGAATCACGCGCAAACCGGCGAGCGTGCGGTAGCTGTTCTGGGCGGTACCACAACACATGCCCGAAGCATTGTTTGCCGCGATGCCGCCGACCTTGCAGGCATTGATCGACGCCGGGTCAGGTCCTATTTTTCGACCAAACGGAGCCAGGCGAGCGTTGACCACGCCACCGATGATGCCGGGCCCGAGGCGGACCGTGTTGGCGTCCGCAGCGATCTCGCAGCTGGCAAACCCGTCACCGATGAGCACCAGGATACCATCGGTTATCGCCTGTCCGGAGAGGCTGGTGCCGGCGGCGCGGAAGGTGACCGGGCGACCATGGGCTCGCGCCACGTCTAACACGGACTGTACCTGCGCTTCGGTTTCGACAACGGCAACCACCTCGGGTATCAGGCGATAAAAGCTGGCATCGGTCCCGTAGGCGAGCCGGCGCAAGCTGTCGCTTATGACCTGATTCTTGGGCAGGGCATCGAGGAGCCGCGCATAAAGGATCTTGGTTGCGTTGTCGGTCATGTCCTTGCCCATCGCTTTGTACTGGCCTTGCAGGATCTACGAACTGGACCCCGGCTTTCGCCGGGATGACGCAAATCAGCGTTTGCCTAAAGCCCTGAGGAGGCGAGGAAGCCGCCGTCAACGGCCACGGTTTGACCCGTCACAAAGCCGGCCCCTTTTTCGTCAATGAGCCAATTGAAACAACCGAGCAGCTCGGCTGCCTCGCCAAAGCGTTTCATCGGCGTATGTTGCATCACGTTCTCACCGCGAGAACTCAAACCACCGTCTTCGGTCATCAGGATTTTCCGGCTTCGATCGTTGACGAAGAAGCCGGGGGCGATGGCGTTGACCCGTATGTTTGCCGGCGCCAGATAGCACGCCAGCCACTCGGTGAAATTGCGCACACCGGCCTTGGCCGAGCCATAGGCGCCGACCCGAGAAAGCGGGCGATAGCTGTTCATCGAGGCAAAGTTGATGATCACGCCGCCGCCGGCGCGCACGATATCCTCGCCGAAAATCTGTGACGGAATCACGGTGCCCATGATGTTGACCTCAACGACGCGATGGAACATGCCCATATCGAGGTTGAAGAAGCCTTTGATTTCCGGGTTGGTTCCGTCGAGTTCGGCGGGGTCGTAGGTGATCGTGCTGGTGATGGCCGGCGCCTGATTGCCGCCCGCGCCGTTGACCAAAATGGTGCACGCGCCAAAGGCAGCCCTGATTTTTTCGCGGGCCGCCTTCATGGCCTCGACGTTGGTTACGTCGCCCGTCAAAGCAATCGCCTGACCACCGTCGCCGACGATCTCGTCAACGACGAACTGGACTGACTCGAGACTGCGCCCGAGAACGGCCACTTTAGCGCCGCGCCGTGCCAGATCCTTGCAGATGACCGAACACAGAACACCGCCACCGCCTGTAACAATGGCCACTCGTCCCTCAAGATTTTTTTCAGACACGGCACTCTCCTTGATCGATTGCAAGCCAGTTGTTGGCGTTGAAAAAGCAAATATCCTGAACCAGTTTCTTCAGGATCGACTCATCTCTCGGCAGCTCACCGGCTTCAACCCATTCGCCGAACAGATTACAGACGATGCGCCGATAATATTCATGCCGCGAATACGACAACAGACTTCTCGAATCCGTCGTCATACCGATGTGCCGGCCCAGCAATCCGAGATTTCCCAAGGCACGCAATTGCCTGACGATACCGTCGCGGTTGTCATTCCACCACCAGGCGGGTCCAAACTGAATCTTTCCGGGAACGCCGTCTTCGGCAAAAGATCCGGTCAGCGAGGCGAACATGTCGGTGTCGGAGGGATTAAGCGTATACAGGATCGTCCGCGGCAAACTTCCGCTGGTCTCAAGATGATTCAGAAACCGGCTTATCGGAACGACGTCTGAAGATGAGCCGATACATGCATAGCCGCCCGCCGGGCCGGCCAAGCTGCGCAAGCGATCGCTCGTTGCCCGCTGGGCGCCGATGTGCAGTTGCATGACCCAGTGACGCGCTGCGTATTCCTGGCCGGCGAACACGAGGAGCGTGGTCTTTAATTGCAGCAGCTCGAGGTCACTCAAGCCGGCCCCGTTAATCCGCTTTGCAAACAGGCGAGCTGCTTCGGCTTCGGCAATCGGTTCAAAGACCGGCTTGTCAAGACCGTGATCGGCAAAGCGGCAACCGAGCTCAGCAAAGACGTCAAGGCGGACTTTGAGCGCGGATTTGAAGGCAGCGAGACTGTCGACAACGATCCCGGTTTTCGCGCCGAGCGCCCGGCAGAACGGAACAAATCCCTTTGTCTCAACAGCCAGCAGGCTGTCGGCGCGTAGCGAGGGCAGCATTGTCAATGCGCTCTTTTCCTCAAACATCTGCCGGTGTGGCGCCAGCGAATCGAGTAGATCGTCCGAGGTACAAATTAATTTGACATTCGCCTGCTGCAACAATCCCCGCGCTGAACATCGGGGCAGGGAAAGCTGGCTGTTACATTGTTCCCAGATGGCATCGGCCGTTTCAGGCGTGAGGAGATCGGTCACCCCGAAGTAACGCTTGAGCTCCAGGGCGTTCCAGTGAAAGAGCGGGTTTCCTATCGTGTAAGGGACCGTTTTCGCCCAAGCCGTGAACTTCTGCCGATTCGTCGCCTCCCCGGTAATTTCCCGCTCAGCAATACCGTTCATGCGCATTGCCCGCCACTTGTACGGATCCTTGCACACCCAAAGCTCGGCGATATCCTCAAACTTCCGGTCGTCGGCAACGGCCTGCGGGTCAATATGACAGTGATAATCGACGACCGGCAGCGACGCGACATGCTCGTGATAGAGCGATCTTCCAACGCTTGAAACCAGCAGAAAATCATCGCTCAGATATTCATTCATGCGCTGTTTCCTAAGAAAGCGGGGGGATTTGTTACGAACGGATCAGCTCGCGCGTCGACCTGATCCGTTTGCTTATTTCCTGATTGCGTTCGGCTAGAAGTATCCGCCACGCTCGATGATGTCGACCGCCGAGTCTCCCCGCTCAACCCATTCGCGAATTCCCTTTTCATTGAATGCCAGCTCTTCGGAGCGTTCCAAGACGGAAATGGCCAGCGCGCGCGGGATCAATAGCGCACCGTCAATGTCGGCAAACATGATGTCGCCCGGATTGACGATTACATTGCCAATCCGCACCGGAACGTTAAACGCCTCGACCTTGCAACGGGAAAGTGCGCCGTTGCTGGTGCGGTACTTGTTCCAGACGGAAAATCCCTGGCCCAGGATCTGGGCCGTATCTCTGAGCCCCCCGTCAACCACAGCGCCACGCGCACCGCGGACGATCGACGACGCGGTCATGATCTCGCCCCAGTGGGCGCTTTGATCGTCGCCGCCCGTTTCCCATACCACCATGCAATCTTTCGGCATGGCATCGAGCATGTGCGCGCGACCGATCATCTCGCCACTGATCGTCGGGTTTTTTGAACTCTTGATGGTGAAGACGACGCCGCACTTCTTCATGTTGTCGCGCAGCGGCGTAATATCGTGCGGCAGGGCCTGGTCACACAAGCCAAACTCCCGCAATACATCATTCACCGCACTCGTGAACAGCGCCTCGTAACGGTCACAAAGTTCATTTAGCGCAATTGGGAGATCGACCATCGGCGCTTCCCGAAGGGCAATCAGCTTATCCAACTTCATCAGACTCTTTTCAACGCTCATCATCATTCCCCTAAAAGTGACTGTAAGTTAGCCACGAGTTAAAATGCTTTACTACTTACAAGTTATCTGATAAGTTGAACACTGTCAACGGCCCTTTCAACTATTTCACGTCGAGTTCGAGGACTGCGGCGTGTGCCTTCAACCGAGTGAGTAAAACGATGAAACTAGGACTTCTTCTCCCCCCCATGGAAAGTAGCCAGTGGGTCCTCAGCAAGCAAATCGGCATCAACTATGCTATCGCCAAACTCAATCCCGACTTGACGGGGGATCTCCCGCCTTGGGATCTTGGCGTTTTGCAAAGTGCCAAGGACCGGTTTGCCAAGGCCGGCCTGACCTTGTACGCCCTTGAAGGCGATCAGTTCGACATGACCCGCATCAAATTTGGCCTGCCCGGCCGCGACGATGACATCGCAAAGTACTGTCAAATGCTGGTCAACATGGGGCAATGCGGCGTCAATATTTTGTGCTACAACTTCATGGCCGGGATTGGCTGGTTCCGCACCGACACCGCCGTTCCAACGCGCGGTGGCGCCATGGCGAGTTCGTTCGACCTGGAAATCGCCAGGAACGCCCCGCTGACCCAATACGGGGAGGTGGCATCGGAACAGATCTGGGACGCCTGGACTTATTTCATAAGCCGCGTTCTTCCCGTCGCCGAGAAAGCGGGCGTCGTCCTCAGTCTCCACCCCGATGACCCGCCTCTGCCCAGTCTGTGCGGCATTGGCCGCATCCTGTACAGTGCCGATTGTTTCCGGCGCGTGCAGGAATTCGCGCCGTCGCCGAGCAATAAAATCACTTTCTGCCAATCGAACTTCATGCTCATGGGCGAGGATATTCCTCGCCTCATCAGGGAATTTGGCAACAAGATTGCCTTTGCGCATTTTCGCGATGTCCGTGGTACGGCTGAAAAATTCGTTGAAACTTTCCACGATGATGGCCCGCACGATATGCCGGCGCTGCTGCGTACCTATTACGAATCCGGTTTTGATGGCCTGATCCGCCCCGATCACGTGCCTTCAATGTCCAGTGAAGAAGTCAAACACGAAGGCGGGAACGCAAACCTCAGCACCTCGGTCGGCTACGACATGCTAGGCAATCTTTTCGCCGTCGGGTATATACGGGGCATGGCAGAAGCCTCAGCCATCCCGATGGATTAAACAGCGAAGTAAACCATGCCTCTTGAACTGGAAAACGCAGTGCCTGCAATGCGGCCTCGGCTCTCGGAGGCCGTGCTCGACCACATCAAGAACAAAATCCTTTCGGGCGCGCTTCGTCCTGGCGACGAATTGCCCTCGGAGACCGAACTTGCCAACGCCTTCCATGTTAGCAAGCCGACTGTTCGGGACGCCTTGCGGCATCTCTCGGTCCTCGGTCTCATTGATATCAGACAAGGCAGGCCCTCGACAATTGGTCAGGTCAAGGCAGATACGCTGTCGCTGATGTTCAGGTTTGCCATTGCCGGCGGCAGGCAGAAATTCAAGGACATCATCGAAATCCGCAAAGCCATTGAGTGCATCGCCGCCCCTGCCGCCGCGCAAAACATCACCGAGGAAGAAATCGACGAACTGCAGAAAATTGTTAGCAAGTTGCAGGAAAGCAAGAACAAGCTCGAAGAGTGGGTGGTCTGGGATGTGGCCTTCCACCGCTTCATCGCCAACACCTCACGTAACACGCTCCTGCCGTTCTTGATGGACGCGCTGCGTGGAATCATGGAAGACGAAATCCACGCCCTTTATGCGCGCAAGGAGGACCGCGACCCGGAAAAAACCTATCAAAGACATTTCGCGCTGGCCAATGCCATCATGCGCCGTGACGCGCCATTGGCGTATTCGTTGATGCAGGAGCATTTTCAAGCCAGCGAGATCATCGTTGCCGCGCAGATGGACGATTTCGCGTATCGAACGCTCAAGAAATAGTTTGCTCCAGTGCCAGGATTTCGGCGAGGAGCTGTGCTTTTAATCCCATAGCCATTTGTGACAGGACACGATAGTCGCTGCGCTGCAGCACTTCGCCGCCGCGGTTCGCTTGCGATGTTCCGCCCAGGAATCCATCGGGCGTAAGGCGTTGCTCGAGGCTCGCCAGCGTGTGTCTGGCGGCATCAGCTTCGATGGGCGAAAGAAGGCCAATGCGGGCGCCGAGTGCGAGCGCCGTGGCAATAGCTGCCGAACCCGAGGTGTCAGTCGCAAGCGCGTGATCATCGACATATACGGACCAAAGACCGTCGTCACGCTGGTGGGCAAGCGCCCATTTGGCAACACGTACGGCCTCGGTTTCGAGATCCGAGGTTTCGCAAGGAGCGGTACGCAGCAGTTCCAGGGTGCGCATCAAGCCGAGCAGATACCAGGCGATGGCACGAGCCCAGTTACGGAAGCTGCGCTCGCCGCTGTCCGTGCAGCGCAGCCACAAGGCATCGTCATACCAAAGGCGAGCCTTGCGAATGCGCAGTTGATTCAACGCTTCTGCCGCCAATTCAGGGGAAATCCAGGCGCCAGCGAGCGCGGCCAAGGGGAAAGCGACAGTGTAACTTCCTTCAGCGGACAAAAATTCCGCGTCCTGGATGGCGCCGTCCGGACGCCGCAAGCGCGCCATGGCGACGGCAAAGTGCGCAAGCCATGGGTGCTGCGGATTATCGAAGGCAAGATCAGCGAACGGCAGCCCCCCCTCGATGCCGTACACGCTGCTGGTGAACACCTCACTGCGCGGTGATTCGTAGCTCAACTCGCCGCCCGATCCGGCAAAAACGCTCCAGTGACTCTTGCGCGCTTGCCTGTAGCGCGCCTTGTCTTCGGCAAAACGTTCGAGACCGCGCAAGCCGTCCAGAATGCAACCTTCCATCCAGCCGAAACCCTGGAGCGAAGCGAGCGAGGCGAATCGATTGTAAAACTCGTTGGTACGATCGACCGTGTCTTGCGCTGACATCAGGTGCGGATGGTATTCCGTCGGCAGCGCAAGATCCGAGCCGCCACTCGACGAGAAAAACCAGATCGGATCGCCCGCGTCCTGCAGACTAAGGACGACGCCGTCGCGCCGCGCTGCCAAGGCGTCGTCGGCTGCCAATTCCAGTTCGAACATCTCGATCGCATGCGCGTAGCGCAGATCAAGAATTCCCAGCGACTGACCGCTCGGCAGGCTCACCGCTATCGTCCGCAGGACGCGATCGTCAATCGCTGTTGTCAGGCGCAACCAGACCGGCCTGTGGCAGGGCACCGTTGCCGCGTTGACTGGCTTTAGGGCGAGCTTACGGCCATACACCAGGGCAAAAGCAGACCACCCGGCGGGGATGCGCTTGGTCGCGGGCGGATTCGGTCCGGCATCGGTACATTCGAGCACATCGTAAGTAACGGCGTGTGCGGGCCCGCACGGGTCATTGGCCGGCAAGAGCCGCGAGCCAGTAGAGGTAGCCATTGTTCGTCTTTCTCGGGTTGTCCAAAAACAAGGGTCCGAAATCCTGCTGGCATCCCGGTCCTATCGAGTCTTTTGCTCGTTAGTGGCAGCGCAACGACTTTTTGAACAGGCACTTGCGCTCAGTCGTCTTCGACGAAAACTTCCTCGCGCTTCCTGTTGAGTGCCGGCAACAACGAGATGACGACGAGCGTTGCGGAAACGAGCAGCAGCCCGAGCGACAGCGGGCGCGTGAAAAAGACCGTCGTATCGCCGGCGGAAAGGAGGAGCGCACGGCGCAGGTTTTCTTCCATCATCGGCCCGAGGATGAAACCGAGCAGCAGAGGAACCGGATCGCAGCCACAACGGTGCAGGGCAATGCCAATCAGGCCGAAGGCGGCCATCATGTACACTTCTTCGACCGAGAGATTGATGACATAGACACCGGTCACACAAAACAGAACGATTGCCGGGAACAAGAGACGATAAGGAACCTTGAGAAGTTTCACCCAGAGTCCGACGAGCGGCAGATTGATAACCAGCAGCAACAGGTTACCGATCCACATCGATACGATGAGGCCCCAGAATAGCGCCGGCTGTTCGGTCATGACCTGTGGGCCCGGCGCAATCCCGTGAATGGTCATGGCGCCGATCATCAGGGCCATCGTCGCGTTCGATGGCAAGCCAAGCGTCAGCATCGGGATGAACGACGTCTGCGCCGCCGCGTTGTTGGCGGCCTCCGGGGCGGCCACACCGCGGATGTCGCCCTTCCCGAAGGTGCCGTTCTTGTCCGAGATCTTCTTTTCGAACACATAAGCCGAGAAGGAGGCCAGCGTCGGGCCGCCTCCGGGCAACACCCCGAGAATCGAGCCGAGACCCGTTCCGCGAATGATGGCCCCCGCCGACGCCTTGAAATCTGCCAGCGTAGGCATCAGACCCGAGATCTTTTCGGTCAGCAGCGACCGCTCTTCGACCGGTTTGCCGAGATTACTGATGATTTCCGCAATACCAAACATTCCCATTGCGAGAGGAACGAAACCGAGGCCGTCAGCCAGAACGGGAAGGCCAAAGGTAAAGCGCTGGGCGCCGGTATTGACATCGGTACCGACCAGGCCGAGAAGGAGGCCGACAACGACCATCCCCAGTGATTTGAAGATCGAGCCACTGGAAAGGACGACGGCCGCCACCAGGCCGAGAACCATCATCGAAAAATACTCGGTGGCGCCAAAGTGATTGGCGAGGCTCGCGAGACTCGGGCCAGCGACGACGACAAGAATGGTTGCGATCGTGCCGGCAATAAAGGAACTGATGGCGGCCATCGCCAGCGCAGGTCCGGCGCGGCCTTTGAGTGCCATTTGATAGCCGTCTATCGTCGTGATGACGCTGGACGCTTCGCCGGGCAAATTGACCAGAATGGCCGTCGTCGATCCGCCGTATTGCGCGCCGTAATAGATCCCGGCGAGCATGATCAGCGCGCCCACCGGTTGCAGGGAGAAGGTCAGCGGCAGAAGCATGGCGATCGTCGCAATCGGCCCGATTCCGGGAAGAACGCCAATCAGCGTGCCGACAAAGACACCGACCGTACACATCCATAAATTGATCGGCGAGACCGCCGTCATGAAGCCGAGAGCGAGGCTTGATAGGATATCCATGATCAATTCCCGCCAAAGTAGTGCAGTGGTTGCCCCAGCGCAGTGATGAAGAGCAGCGCCGCGCCGCCGGCGAGGAGGACGGCGAAGAGGGTCGATTCGCGCCAGCGGTTGCCCTTCAAAGCAAAGCTCGACAGCAGGGGGGCGAGAATGGCGGCCGGAACATATCCGAGAAGTTCGATCACCGCGCCAAACGAGATAACCGCCGCAGTGATCACGACGCCCGCACGCCACGGAATGCGGGCGATAGCCGGCCCGTCAGTGATGAAGGCACGGATCAACATGACGACACCGAAGCCTACCGAAATCCAGCACAGAGCGCGTGGCATCGATCCGCTGCCGAGCTGATTGCCAGCCCGCATGCCCCCTAGACTGGCGCCGAAATAAAGACCAACCAGTCCGACGACAAGAAAAATTGCGGCCGCGCCCAAATCCTGCGGCGCCCGAATTCTTGATTTACTCATGAAATCATCTCCTCAACTTCCTTCGTCTTGTCGCAACTGATGCGCTCACGCTCCGCCAGGTTCACGAACCGAAGCTTTGCTTTTTCAGCGCTGGCGACTTGCTCCGGCCCTCGTCGCTGCTTATTGCTCGGACTTGATGCCGGCCGCCTTGATCAGCGCCGTCCACCGCGCGAGCTCTTCCATATAGAGAGCCTGGAAATCGGCCGGCTTGGCACTGGTTCGGACTTCGGTGCCAATGGCTTCCAGTTTGTCGGTGACTTCCTTGTTTTTCACCGCATTCAAGATGCTGTCATGCAACTTGGCGATGATCTCCGGGGAGGTCCCATTACGCACGGCAATGCCTTGCCAGCTTCTCACCAGCGCTTCGTTGGGCACACCCTGCGCGGCAGCGGGTTTGAGCGAAGGCAGCGCCGGCGTCGGCTCCTTTTGCATGACGCCAAGAAACTTGATTTTCCCGGCTTCCGCATTGGACTTTAAGGTCGGCGTCATCAGATCAAACATGAGATCGGTTTCGCCAGAGAAAAGCGCTTGCAGGGCAGGCGCACCGCCGCGGTAGGGAACATGCGTATACTTGAACCCGGTCGTCTTGGACAGAAGTTCCGGTGCAAGATGAGACGTGGTGCCGAGCCCGCCGGAACCGAACTTGAGGGTGCCGTTCTTGGCTTTGGCCGCGGCAATCACGTCCTGCAGATTGTTCAGCGGAGAATCTGCCCTCGCCAGGGCAACGACCGGCAGCGCCGTGATTTGGGAAACCATCACCAGATCCTTGTCCGGGTTGTAGCCGACGTTATCCATCATCGCCGGGTTGGTGGCGAGAGTCAGGCCGGCGAAAAGAATCGTGTAGCCATCGGCTGGCGCAGACAGCAGCGCCTGGGTCGCAATATTGGCACTCGCTCCGGTCTTGTTTTCTATCACCACCTGCTGCCCAAGTTTCTTCGAAAGCTCGGCAGCAACAACGCGCGCCACATTGTCTGCCGATCCTCCCGGGGCAAAGCCGACGAGAAAACGGATCGGGCGGGTCGGGTAAGTTGACTGGGCTTGCGCGGAAAGGGGCAACAGCGGTGCAAGAGCGACAAAGGCACTGATTGCAAGAACTGCGCGGCGATACATTTTTGAATTCGGCATAATTCTCTCCAGACTCCAATTGTTTGAGAGGAAACCACGTGACCTGCTTGTGACCCTGGTGACTGATTTGAAAAATATCAGTTCATATACGAACTACCTGTTATAATTTGAATTGGAACATCGGGTTCTTCGCTTGTCAACATATTTTTCCAGCTTACGGTTACTCTCGTGCCGAAGGACTTAGAGCAATGACTGAACATCGCATTCCAGCTGTTGACCGGGCCATTCAGGTGCTGAATTTCCTTGCCAGATCAGACGAGCCCCTGGGATTACGCGAAATTGCAAAAGGACTCGACGTCCCGCGCTCAACGGTGTATCGCTTGATAAATTCTTTGGAGGCCGGGCAACTCGTCAGCAAGTCGGGCGAGCAATCCTATGCTCTTGGCTCGGGCATTAAACGGTTGGCACAGGCACTGCCGCAAGGCTTTGATCTCGTCGCCCTGGCCCGGCCGATGGTCGAGGCGCTGTCGGCGAGATTGCAACTGGCCGTGAAATTATCGGTTCTGGACGATGGCAGCGCCTTGGTCGTGTTGAGTGCGGTTGCACCCACTGCGTACACGATATCGACCCAGGTCGGCCGCCGCTTCCCCCTGCATGCCGGGGCTGCCAGCAAGGTGCTGGCAGCCTATATGGAAAACCAGTCGGCCAGTATGTCGAGCCTGTTGGCGCAAAAGCTCGAGCGTCACACGGAACTGACAATCACCGATAAGACCCGGCTCAAATCGGAACTGCTGGCGATCAGGAACGCAGGTTATGCGCACGACAAGGGCGAGTACTTCAAGGGGATTGAAGCGATTGCCGCCCCCGTCTTTGGCCCTGACGACCAGTGTGTGGCTGCCTTGAGTGTCCCTTTCCTGAAGGACGAAACGCAAGAGAAGCGCGACTTTATCCGGCAGGAAGTGATCGATGCTGCTCGGGATATCAGCCTGGAACTGGGCGCTCGACTCTCTGGGGCCGGCCCGAAAAAGCGCTGAGCGTATCGAGGCTTGGGGCTTAAGACAGCGCCGGCCGCGCCCGGACCGGCGGAATCGCCTCGCTGGCCGGTACGGGCGAACAGTCTGGAATCTGAACGACGAGCGGTCAGCCGAAGCCCTTGCCCGCGACAGCGAGCGCGTGGGTCAACAAAAAAGACGCCACCGTACAGCGTGGCGTCCCTCGGCGCGGGCCGCGCAGCGGCTTACTCCGGGAGCTTGTCGGCGTTCGGGTCTTTCTTCACCCCCGGCTTGCGTCCGCGTGCAGGCGCTGGCAAATCGCAAGACAGGCGGCAACTCGTACCTTCGATCTTTTTGCCATCGACATATCGGGTAACCTTGCAACATATGACGTCGCCGGAAGCCGAAAGCTGGGCGACCTGAAGTTTCAATTGAGGCATCGGGATGTGGAGCGCCAGCGAGATTTCGGCGTCGAGTTGCTCGCCGTTGGCTCGCAAAAACTTGAGTATGGTTGCGTTCATCGATTTCCCAGGCGGCTTTCGCTAAAAGGCGCCTAGTGTGCGCCCTAATCGCCGCGCAGGCAATTGACTCCTCCATAACGGGAAGCAGCGCGCGGCTTTCTGGTCGCAAACTGCGCAAGCAGGTAGTCTACGCGAGACCGTCGCCAAGCGATGCCGGGCGCAAGCCGCAGCGGCACACCTATCGTCTGGACGAGACGGTTTCGATGATTTGGAAAGCGAACGATCATGCACGCCACCCTGCCCCTTCTCGCCAAAACCCACTTCCCCGCGCTCGAGCGCCGATCCGTGGAGACCCTTCAGGTCAACCTCGGTTATCGCTGCAATCAGAGTTGCCTGCATTGCCACGTCAACGCCGGACCGCAACGCAAGGAAGAAATGTCCGGCGAAACGATCGACGCCGTCCTCGCTTTCGTCGCTGCCAGCCCGGAAGTGAAGGTCATCGACCTGACCGGTGGCGCGCCCGAGCTGAACCCGCAGTTCCGTCGGCTGGTGATCGCCGCGCGCGAGCGCGGGCTCAAGGTTATCGACCGCTGCAACCTGACCATTCTCGAGGAACCGGGTTACGACGACATGGCGGCTTTCCTCGCCGAACATCGCGTCGAGATCGTCGCCTCGCTGCCCTGCTACCTTGAGGAAAACGTCGACCGACAACGCGGCAAAGGTACTTTCGAGGCGAGCATCAAGGCGCTTAAAAAGCTCAATGCGTTTGGTTATGCCGCTCCCCAGAGCGACCTCCTTTTAAACCTCGTTTTCAATCCCCAGGGCGCGGCCCTGCCGCCGCCGCAGCAAGCGCTTGAAGCCGCCTACAAGGCCCATCTCGGCCAGCATTTCGACGTCGTGTTCAATCAACTTTTCACCCTGGCCAATATGCCGATTCAGCGCTTTGGCTCGACGCTTATTTCGAAAGGCGAGTTCAACAGCTATATGCAGTTGCTGCACAGCGCACATCGCGACGAGAATCTGGCGAATGTCATGTGCCGCAACCTGTTGTCGATCGATTGGCAGGGTTATCTGTACGACTGCGACTTCAATCAGCAACTGGGCTTGTCGATCACGCACGGCGGACGTCGGCGTTCGCATATCACCGATTCTGACGCCCAGACGCTCGGCGGCCATCCGATCCGCGTTGCCGACCACTGCTACGGCTG
>JBBQAT010000104.1:0-15234 GCA_038316625.1 Burkholderiales bacterium | reverse complement strand
AGCTGTGTTTCGTTCATGTTGATCACCATCCTCGGATGATCAACCCACGCTTCAATTCAACCCCGGTTTCTTCGCTTCAGGCTCATTCCTGCTTGGAAATACGAATTTCGTTCAGGCTCATACCACGTTGGACAAGGCTGTGTCTAGTGTTGTTGGCCTTTTCTTCTATCTTTTGGAGGTGGATCATGACTCACAGAATTTTGCGTTTGTTCCTGAGTTCTCTCGCTTTTGTCGGGGCCTCGCTGGCCGGTGCCCAGGATTATCCTTCGAAGGTCATCACCATCATTGTTCCCTTTGCGGCTGGGGGGCCATCGGACACCATTGCCCGTCTTACGGCGCAGTCGATGGGCACGACGCTCAAGACCCAAATGATTGTCGAGAATGTGGGTGGTGCCGGCGGAACGCTCGGAGCGGCACGCCTGACCCAGGCCAAGCCGGACGGTTACACCGTTTTCGTGCACCATATCGGCCATGCGACCGCTCCGGCGCTCTATCGCAAGCTGAGCTACGATCCGATCAAGGATTTTGAACCGGTTGGACTGATCAACGACGGGGCAATGGCGCTGGTGGCGCGCAAGGATTTCCCCGCCAAGAATCTCAAGGAGCTGATTGCCTACGTGAAGGCCAACAAGGACAAGGTCAATATGGCCAATGCCGGCGTCGGTTCGGCTTCACACCTGTGTGGCATGTTCTTCCAGTCAGCGCTCGACGCGGATCTCACCACGATCCCCTACAAGGGTACTGGCCCGGCCATGAACGATCTGCTCGGCGGTCAGGTGGATTTCATGTGCGATCAGACGACCAATAACGCCAGTCAGATCAAGGCGGAAAAAATCAAGGCCTATGGCGTAACCACTGTCACTCCGATTGCTGCCTTGCCCGGTGTTCCGACGATGAGCGAAGCGGGGATGCCGAACTTCACGGTTTCCGTCTGGCATGCCATGTATGCGCCCAAGGGTACGCCGCAGCCGATCATCGACAAGCTTTCCAAGGCTCTGCAGGAAGCCTTGAAGGATCCGAATCTGAAGCAACGTTTCGCCGATCTTGGCTCCGAGCCAGTGGCGCAGAACCTTGCGACGCCAGACGCTTTGCGCACCCACCTCAAGTCCGAAATCGACAAATGGGGTCCGATCATCAAGAAGGCCGGTGTTTTTGCCGACTGATACTGATCAATGGCTTAGGTGAGTCTCGAATCAAATGGGAGGATGGGGTTTTGAATCCAATAACACGTAATGCAAAAGACTTCTGGACCGGCATCATCTATGTCCTGGTCGGAGGCGCGGCGATCTTCATGAGCCGGGACTACGGCATGGGCACCGCTGTGAAGATGGGGCCGGCCTATTTCCCAACCATTTTGAGTATCCTGCTCATCGTGATCGGAAGTGTTTCAGTCATTCGCTCGTTTTTGAAGCCGGGCACGCCCGTAGGAACATTTGCCTTGAAGGGGTTGGTTCTGGTCATTAGTGCGACCGTCCTCTTCGGCTTAATCGTTCGCGGTGCAGGGACAGTCATTGCGTTACCTCTCCTGATACTCATCAGTGCTTTCTCGAGCACCCGTTTCAACTGGCGGTATGCACTGGCTCTGGCCGCTGGTGTTACCGTGTTCTGCATCCTGATTTTTCAGGTTGGCTTGGGCGTTCCGCTTCCGATACTGGGATCGTGGTTCGGATATTGATGTAATCGGGTGCTGGAAAATCAAACGAGCTGAGGTGTTATGGAACTCCTGAATAATATTGGATTAGGCTTTTCAGTTGCATTGACGGCAATGAACCTGCTGTACTGTCTGGCGGGAGTCTTCCTCGGAACCTTGATCGGCGTGCTGCCCGGTCTTGGCCCGACGGCGACCATCGCCATGCTGCTGCCGGTGACTTTTACGTTGCCGCCGGTTTCGTCGCTGATCATGCTGGCGGGGATCTACTACGGATCGCAGTATGGCGGTTCGACGACGTCCATTCTGGTTAATGTGCCAGGGGAAGCTGCGTCGGTTGTTACTGCGCTGGATGGCTATCAGATGGCACGCAAGGGGCGTGCCGGAGTCGCGCTGGCGACGGCGGCCATTGGTTCCTTTTTTGCCGGTACGGTGGCGACCATTGTCCTTGCGCTGTTCGCACCACCTCTAGCTGAGATTGCTTTGAAATTCGGACCGGCCGAATTCTTCTCTCTGATGGTTCTTGGTCTGCTTGCTTCTCTGGTGCTGGCGCGGGGGTCATTGTTGCACGCTACGGGCATGGTTGTCCTGGGGCTGCTTTTGGGATTGGTGGGTGCTGATGTAAACACCGGCACCCAGCGCTTTACGTTTGGTTTGCCGCAACTCGCCGACGGGGTCGGTTTTGTCGTGGTGGCCATGGGCATGTTTGGATTAGCTGAGATCATCCGAAATCTGGAGAACGAGGATGATCGCTCATTGCTCGTGAGCAAGATCACCACCCTGATGCCAAGCAGGGAAGACTGGAAACGGATGATTGCTCCCATCCTGCGTGGAACGGCTATCGGCTCAGTTCTCGGCATTCTTCCGGGCAGCGGCTCGATCCTTGGATCGTTTGCAGCCTACGCCATCGAAAAGAAAGTCTCGAAAAACTCCGCAGAATTCGGACACGGTGCCATTGAAGGTGTTGCAGCACCGGAATCCGCCAACAATGCCGGAGCGCAGACTTCGTTCATTCCGATGCTCACTCTGGGTATCCCGTCGAATCCGGTGATGGCGCTGATGATCGGGGCGATGATCATCCAGGGTATACAGCCTGGGCCTTCCGTCATTACCGAACAGCCGGCCTTGTTCTGGGGAATCATCGTTTCCATGTGGATCGGCAATCTTTTCCTGGTTATCCTCAACCTGCCGCTGGTCGGCATGTGGGTCAAGCTGGTGAGCGTGCCGTATCAATACCTGTTCCCGGCGATTCTCGTTTTCTGCGGAATTGGCGTCTTCAGCTTGAACAATACGGAGTTTGACGTCTATCTCATGGCCCTGTTCGGTGTCGTTGGCTACATTTTCGTCAAACTCGACTGTGAGCCGGCGCCCATGCTGCTTGCGTTCATTCTTGGGCCGATGATGGAAGAGTATATGCGTCGCGCGCTGCTGCTCTCGCGGGGTGATCCCATGGTCTTTCTGCAGCGCCCGATCAGCGCAACCATGCTTGGGCTTGCCGCACTGGCGATTATTGTCGCGAGCCTGCCGATGTTCTACAAGAAACGCGAAGAAGCATTTAAAGAGGAGTAATCGCTGGAGCTGTGCTTAACAAAAGGCCGCTGAATGCGGCCTTTTGTTTGTTACCAGGACGACGCTGCCGGAGTTGTGGAGGGCGGTGGTGCAGCGGTGGGCAGCCAGACGCCGGAACCGCCGTAAACCGCTGCCAGTGCGATCACCAGCGCGACGATGATAGCGATTATGCCGCCACCTCTGGCCGATTCGCCCTGCCCGGGCTGAACATCTTTCCAGCCGGTAACCATCGGTTTGACCAGTTGCTCTTTCTTGACGTGGGTGTAAAAGGCTATAGCCATGAGGTGTAACACGATCAGCGCGATCAACAGGTTGATCGAAACCTTGTGGATGCCGGTCAGCTTGTCGCTCAACTCCTTGCTGATCAGATTGAATAGCGGACCGTTGAAGGCGATGTCATCGTTGCCGAAAAGGCCGGTACCAACCTGCAGGGCGATCAGTGCCAGCAGACCGAACACCGAGAAGGCACCGAGCGGGTTGTGGCCGACGCCGTTCCATTGGCCGCGAAGGTAAGCCATAACCGAGTGGGGGGTCGGGAAGAAGCTCACAAAGCGCGCATGGCTTGACCCAATGATTCCCCAGGCGAGGCGAAAGGTAATCAGGCCAAGGATGGCCAGGCCGATCCGGCCGTGCCAGTCGGTGGCAGCACCGCCGACTTTGCCGGAGATGACCGCCGCGACAATGAGGATGACCAGCAGCCAGTGGAAGAGTCGTGTCGGCAGATCCCACAGCTTGATACGTTTGCTGTCCATGCAATTCTCCCGTATGTATGAGTTGAAACGCCACGGGCGCCGATCAGGCGCCCGTGCTTAGAATCAGACAGCGGTATTAGTGATTCAGTTTCAAACGACGGCACCGTCCTCGTTGGCTCCTTCAATCTTCTTCACCGGCTTGATGAAGTGTTCGCGTGAAACACCAAGCCACATGACCAGAGGGCTGGCAACCAGCACCGAAGAGTAGATGCCGAAGCAGATGCCGATGGTGAGCGCCATGGCAAAGCCATGCAGAGTCTCTCCGCCGAAGATCAGCATCGACAGCACCATCAATTGCGTAGAGCCGTGCGTAATGATGGTGCGCGAGATCGTACTGGTGATTGCATGGTCAAGCACTTGCGGGGTTGTCAGGCCCCGCTTTTTCTTGAACGTTTCGCGCACCCGGTCGAAGACAATCACTGATTCGTTGACCGAATAACCGAGTACGGCCAGTACCGCCGCAAGAACAGGGAGCGAAAACTCAATCTGGAAGAAGGCAAAAACGCCCAGAATAATCACAATGTCGTGCAGGTTGGCGATGATGGCCGATACGGAAAAACGCCACTCGAAGCGGAAGGCGAGGTAGAGCACGATGCCGATGACGACGAGCAGCAGCGCCAGAGCACCGTTCTCCGCAAGTTCCTTGCCCACCTGCGGGCCGACGAACTCGACGCTTTGAAGCGAGGCGCCCGGTGCCTCGGCATTGAGTGCCGACATGACCGATTCACCGATCTTGGCTGAGGTGGTTTCTTCCTTGAGCGGCAAACGGATCATTACATCCTGACTTGAACCGTAGTTCTGCACGACGATGTCCGTGTAACCCGCCTTGTTGAGCCCGGTACGAATTGTCTCCAGATTGACAGTCTGCGTGTAGTGCACCTTGATTTCAGTGCCACCGGTGAATTCGACGGAAAGGTGCAACCCGCGATGCAGCAGGAAAAAGACCGCCAATATGAAAGTCGCCAGCGAAATAAGGTTGAACACCAGCGCATGGCGCATGAACGGAATGTCTTTTTTGATGCGGAAAAATTCCATTTTCGTACGTCCTTATTTTGCGGTTGCGGTGGAAGTCGAATTGCCGGGCTTCCACACATGGCCAATGGACAGCGATTCGAGCTTGCGACGACGACCATAGATCAGGTTGACGATGGCGCGTGAAACAACCACGGATGAAAACAGCGAGGTCAGAATGCCGAGACAATGCACCACGGCAAAACCGCGTACCGGCCCGGACCCAAAGATCAGCAGCATCAGGCCAACAATGAACGTCGTTACGTTCGAATCGAGAATTGTATCGAAGGCGTGCGAATAGCCTGCCGAAATCGCCGCTTGAGGCGTCGACCCGTTGCGCAGTTCTTCGCGGATACGCTCGTTGATCAGCACGTTGGAGTCGATGGCCATGCCCAGCGCCAGCGCGATGGCGGCGATACCTGGCAGGGTCAGTGTGGCTTGCAGCATCGAGAGCAGAGCAATCAGGAATAGCAGGTTGGAAGCCAGTGCCAGGACCGATACAACTCCGAACAGCATGTAGTACATGATCATGAAGGCCGAAATGGCGGCAAAGCCCCACATCGTTGAGTGGAAGCCCTTCGTGATGTTTGCGGCACCGAGGCTCGGGCCGATGGTGCGCTCTTCAATGATTTCCATCGGTGCAGCCAGCGAACCGGCGCGCAGTAGCAGGGCCGTGTCGTTGGCTTCCATGGTGCTCATGCTGCCGGAGATCTGTACACGTCCGCCACCGATTTCAGTGCGGATGACAGGGGCCGTTACGACTTCGCCCTTGCCCTTTTCGATGAGCAGGATAGCCATGCGTTTGCCGACGTTTTCACGCGTGATTTCCTTGAAAATACGCGAACCGGCCGAATCCAGACTCAGGTGTACCGCGGGTTCCTGCGACTGGTTGTCAAAGCCGGCTTGGGCGTCGGTCAGCCGGTCGCCGGTCAGGACAACCTGCTTCTTGACCAGCAATGGCCGGCCGCCGCGTTCGACGTAAACTTCCGTGCCGAACGGAACTTGTCCAGCCGTCGCGGCTTCCAGCGCGCCGGGCGTGTCGTCGACCATGCGGATTTCAAGGGTCGCCGTACGGCCGAGAATATCCTTGGCCTTGGCTGTATCCTGAACGCCGGGCAACTGGACGACGATGCGGTCGGCCCCTTGCTGCGTGATGACGGGTTCGGCAACGCCAAGCTCGTTGATCCGGTTGTGCAGCGTACCCATGTTCTGCTTGACGGCCATTTCCTGAATCTTCTTCAGGGCGACGGGTTTCAGCGTGGCGTTCAGCTTGAGTTCAGTGCCTTCGCCCTGATCGGCGAGGAGGAGGTCAGGCTGATTGTCTTCCAGAATGATGCGTGCCTTGGCGCGCGTTTCTTCATCACGAAAACGGATGACGATACGTTCGCTTTCGCGATTGATGCCGCCGTGACGAATGTTCTTGTCGCGCATCAGGCTGCGCAGATCGGCACTCATCGAGTCGAGACGCTTGGTCAGCGCGCCCTTCATGTCGACTTGCAGCAGGAAATGCACACCACCGCGCAAATCGAGGCCGAGATACATCGGCAGCGCATGCAGGTTGGTCAGCCATTGCGGCGAACTGGAAAGAAGGTTCAGGGCAATGACGTATTGCGCATCGGTCGCGTCCGGGTTGAACTGCTTTTCGAGCAGGTCTTTGGCCTTCAACTGGGTGTCGGTGTCCTTGAGGCGAACCTTGACGCCGTTGGTGTCGAGGAAAGTTCCGTTGGTTTCGACACCGGCTGTCTTGAGTATGGCTTCGACACGCTCCAGCGTCTTGAGATCAACCTTGAGCGTGGCCTTGGCGCTGGACACCTGTACGGCCGGTGATTCACCAAAAAAATTGGGCAGGGTGTAGATGAAGCCGATCACCAGCGCGAAGGCGACGATGATGTATTTCCAGAGCGGATAGCGGTTCATGGGGACAGTGAGAAGTGATGAGTGGAGGGGAGTAGCAAGAAGTGAAGAAGCGGGCGTCTGGTTTCACGCCTCACTTCTCGCTTCGGTTTCCTCACAGGTTTTTCAGCGTGCCTTTTGGCAAAACCATTGCGATGGCCGGCTTTTGAATCTGGATTTCGACTTTTTCGGCAATTTCGACAGAAATGAAGTCATCGCCAACCTTGGTGATGCGGCCAGCCATGCCGCCCTGGGTGACGATCTCGTCGCCTTTGCCCAGTCCGTCGATCAATGCCTTGTGTTCCTTGGCCTTTTTCATCTGCGGCCGAACCATCAGGAAATAGAGCACGGCAAACATCAGAATGATGGGAAGGAATTGCATGACACTGTCCATCGGGCCGGCAGCGGCAGCCGTTTGAGCGTAAGCGTTGCTGATCAGCACATTAGTCTCCTAGATAAAACGTAATAAGTGGGAAAGCGGCAGAAAATAAGCGGGCTATTGTATCACTCTGGTTTGCTCGCTGCGCCCGGAATGGAAGCGGGCAACCGACTCGGCAAGCGTACCGTTGGCAATGGCTTCGCGCAGTTCACGCATCAGTACCTGGTAGTAGTGCAAGTTGTGGATGGTGTTGAGTTGAGCGCCGAGAATTTCGCCGATGCGGTGCAGGTGATGCAGGTAGGCGCGTGAGAAATTGCGGCAGGTGTAGCACTCGCAACTTTCGTCCAGCGGTCGCGGGTCTTTCTTGTATTGCGCGTTCTTGATCTTGATGTCGCCGTAGCGGGTGAACAGGTGGCCGTTACGTGCGTTGCGCGTCGGCATCACGCAGTCGAACATGTCGACACCCGCCTGTACGCCGTTGACCAGGTCTTCGGGTGTGCCGACGCCCATCAGGTAGCGCGGCTTGTTTTGCGGCAGGCGCGGCGCGATGTAAGCAAGAACCCGCTCCATTTCGTCCTTGGGTTCGCCGACCGACAGGCCGCCGATGGCAAATCCGTTGAAGTCAATGGTCGTAAGCCCAGCCAAGGACTCGTCACGCAGTTCCTCGTGCATCCCGCCCTGCACAATGCCGAATAGCGCGTTGCCGTTTTCCAGGCGGTTGTGCTCGTCGCGCGAACGTTGCGCCCAGCGCAGCGACAAGCGCATCGATTTGGCCGCTTCGTCGAAACTTGCAGGGAAGGGCGTGCATTCGTCGAAGATCATCACGATGTCGGAGTTCAATGTGTGCTGGATCTGCATCGAGACTTCGGGCGTCAGGAACAGCTTGTCACCGTTGATCGGCGACGAGAACTTGACGCCTTCCTCGGTGATCTTGCGTAGCGCACCGAGCGAGAAGACCTGGAAACCGCCCGAATCGGTAAGGATCGGCTTGTCCCAGCCCATGAATTTGTGCAGGCCATTGTGTGCGGCGACGACTTCCAGGCCTGGACGCAGCCACAGGTGGAAGGTATTGCCCAGGCAGATCTGCGCACCGATCTCGTTCAGATCGCGCGGCGTCATCGCCTTGACCGTTCCGTAGGTGCCAACCGGCATGAAAACAGGCGTTTCGATGACGCCGTGGGCGAGGGTAAGTCGACCGCGACGAGCGGCGCCGTCGGTGGTGAGGAGTTCAAATTGCATTAATTTAGTCTTTCAAGAAGCATGGCATCGCCGTAACTGAAAAAACGGTAGCTGTTGGCAACGGCGTGAAGATAGGCGGCGCGGATGCTGTCGCTGCCGGCAAAGGCCGAGACCAGCATGAGCAAGGTTGATTTCGGCAGGTGAAAATTGGTGATCAGGCGATCCACCACGCGGAATGAGTAACCCGGCGTAATGAAGATGTCGGTTTCGGCCGCTCCAGCGTGCAGTTCGCCGTTTTGCGCGGCGGCTTCCAGTGCGCGCAAACTGGTGGTTCCGACGGCAATGACACGGCCGCCACGGGCGCGGGTACGGGCGACGGCCTCGACCGTGGCTTGCGGAATATCGAAACGTTCCGAATGCATATGGTGTTCGGCAAGATTGTGAACACGCACTGGCTGGAAGGTGCCGGCACCCACGTGCAGTGTCAGCCAGGCCAGTTCGGCGCCCTGCTCGGTGAGCTTTGCCAGCATGGCGTCGTCGAAATGCAATCCGGCCGTCGGAGCGGCCACCGCGCCCAGGTGGCGGGCAAACACCGTCTGGTAGCGTGTTTCGTCATCCGTTTCGGCGTTATGCGTGATGTAGGGCGGTAGCGGTAGATGGCCGTGCTGTTCGATCAGTGTGTACAAATCGCCGTCGCCAGTCAGCTCGAGAGCAAAAAACTCGGACTGTTCTCCGGTGCGGCCGGTAACGGTAAGCGAAAAAGCATTCTCGATAATGATCCGGCTACCCGGTTTCGGTGATTTGCTGGCGCGAATCTGGGCGACGGCGTGGCGGCTATCAACAATGCGCTCAATCATTACCTCTATCTGGCCGCCGCTTTCCTTTTGTCCGAAGAGCCGTGCCCGGATCACCCGCGTGTCGTTGAAAACCAGCAGATCGCCGGGTTTGACGAACTGTGGCAGATCGGAAAATTGCCGGTCGAACCGCGCCCCCCGGTCGAGATGAAGCAGTCGGCTGGCCGAGCGCTCTGCGGTCGGGTGCTGGGCAATCAGTTCCGGTGGAAGATGGAAATCAAAGTCGTCAAGAGTAAGCATTGGAAAAAATGTCGATGAAGCCGCTTGTCGGCTGGTTACGAATCGAGGATAATTCGGCCTCCTTCGGTTCGTCTCTTGCGAACCGCTGCCCCGATGGCGGAATCGGTAGACGCACGGGACTCAAAATCCCGCGCCGCAAGGCGTGCCAGTTCGACTCTGGCTCGGGGCACCATTTCTGACGTAACAAACCAGGCGAGCGAAAAGCGGCGGATTATAGCACGTGACGTGCTATACGCTCCGTCTGCCCGGACTTCGAAATCTTCAATGATATCGCCGAAAGCCGCATGAAATGGCGTTCTTCGGGTGATACGCCTTAAAGTCCGCGTAAATAGTCACTCTCCGCATACATGCTTCCAAGATGCCCGTATTTATTGACTTTTAAGGCGGTTCGATTTATTGCCTGAAAACAGGAAGTTGGTTTGGCGTACAAAGCAGTCAATTGTTCGAAAAATTCCTCCAACGGGCTTGTATTGGCACGATGTCTCGGCAGATACTGACGAAAAATTCGCAAAAAATAGTTCGATGTGACTGGAACCCGGTAAACAAGACAAGATGATTTGAGGCCATGGTGACGCTCGCACGTCACGTGGACTGGAAGACACTATTCGGGGAGCTGACGTGTCAGAAAAAATCGTGCCGCCGCCTTTGCCCATTGCAAAGCCTGTTTCTGCTTCTGCACCGCCACTACCACCACCACCGCCGTTGCCTGCGGCTGGTGCAACACCGCCACCTCTGCCGGCGAAGTCGATACGGACGCCAACGTTGCCGGATCAAGTATCGCAAGCGGCTCCTGTCGTTGTCGAAGCTTCGGCAGATATCCATCAGGCGACGACTGATGCGCTGTTTTCGCTGCCACCGCTGGCGTCCCCGCAGATCGTTCGGCCCGATCTGGAGACGGTGCCGCAAGCGCGACCCGCCAAAGCCGATCCTCCCTTTGAATCGGTCAAATTGGCGGAAAGTCCGCCAAACTCTGTCCAGGCAAACGTGCCAAAGACGGCACAGTCAAATCGTGTTGCATGGATTTCCGGTGGCATTGTCGTCCTGGCGCTGATCGGATTCGGGGCTTATGTTGTTGCAGGCAAAAACGAGAACGGTTTGACGCCTGCGAAGCCTGAGAGTGTTGCAACTTCCGTGCAGAAGGTGGTTCAGGAAAATCCGCCAGCACCCAAAGCCGAGGCTCAGCCCCAACCAGAACCACAATCCGTTCCTGTTCCAGCCGCGGAGTTAGCCCCCGTTCTTGAAGAGAAACTGCCGCCCAAAGCCAGCGCTCCTGCGGTGGTGTCTCGTGCCAAAACGGAAGCGTCTGCCACAAACCGGCTTGTGCAGTTGGAAGGCGCGTTCTATCTGTTCCGGAACAGTATCCAGAAGACCAGCCGAGGGTACCGGATGGCTTACACCGTGCTCAATTCGGATATTGCGCCGGGAAGCGAATTGTCGGGCAAGGTCAAATCCCAGGTTTTTCGCGTGCTGGTAAATTGCCAGAATTCGACCTGGGGCTACGATCAGCGCTATTACCATGCGCAGTCGTTTGGCGAGGGAGACCGGCTTGACGAGCGGGTGTGGGCGATCAGCGAGGTAAAATTCAAACCCATCCGGGACAGTATTCAGGACAAACGGATGTATGAGCTGATGTGCCGTTAGATTCAGATCAGCGATGAGATTGCGATAACCGGTTCTCACCATGGCCTTGCTGCGGCGCTATACCCTGCTGCGCCTGATCGCCTTCTCGGCGTTTGCTGGGGTCGCGTACGGTCCACTGGTGGGCGCTCTTGTCGGATGCTGGGACGAACCGTTTGTCACTCTGACGGAAGTATTGTCCGCACGACGCGTCGACCTGCTGATTCGCAGTCTGCTGTTCTCGCTGGGCGTGGCGTCGTTTACGACCATTTTCGGGCTTCTGGCGGCGCTCGCCGTTCTTCGCCACTTTCCACGAGCTGCCGCCAGTCTGCAGTGGGTTCTGCTGGCCAGTGTTGCATTGCCGCCCACGGTTTATGCGATGGCGTGGAGCCAGTTTTTCTCCGTGCTGCCTAACGGGATCGTTGGATACACTACGCATGCCTTCCTGGCACAAGCGATGGCGTTGCTGCCCTTTGCTACCGGAATCGCCATGGTCGCCATGTCGACGACTGATCGCCTGCTGCTCGATGCGGCACGGGTGCTGGTCTCGCCGACCCGCCTGCTGTTTGGCGTTGCCATTCCGCTAGCCCGACCGACCTTGCTGGCCGGTGCGACACTGACCTTCCTGCTTTCCCTGCTTGATTACACGATTCCTTCAATCTTCGGTGTCAATCTTTACTCGCTGGAGATCTTTGTCGTTTTCAGTGCAACTCATCGCGTTGCGGACGCGCTCCTGTTGTCCTTGCCGCTGGTTGCCTGCACACTGCTCCTGGTGGCGATCCTGTCCGGATTGCCTCAGCGACTGGCGCAGGAGGCCAACCCCGATTTTCCTCGCGAGGGTTCCCTGCCCGCCCTGTTCCAATGCGGCGTTCTACTGGCCACCTTGATCTCAGGGATCGCCCTGCTGGCACCTCTTCTGGCTTTTTTACCGGCGCTTGGCGACATCGATTATCTGGGACGAACCATGGCATCGAGCTGGAATGAAACGGTGTTTACAGTGATGACCAGTACCATGGCAGCGTTTATTGCACTGCTGCTGGCTGTCGGGCCGGCGCTGGAAATTGCGCAGGGCGGCCGCTGTGGGCGGATTTTCTGGGTTGTCTGCCTGCTGCCTTTCCTGTTGCCGCCGGCGCTGACCGGCATCGGACTGATCGCCTTGTGGAGTCCGGTGCATTTTGTCGATATTTACGGCCGTCCGGGCATGACCATTGCAGCCGAACTGGCCCGCTTCACGCCCGTGTCTGTCGTCGTTTTGGCAACCTGGTTCTTGCGTACTGATCCGGCGCAGATCGACGCAGCGCTGGTGACCGGTACATCCGTGAGGCGCATCGTGTGTGAAGTACTGGTTCCGTTAGCCATTCCTGGCCTTGCGGCGGCAACGGGCATCGTTTTCGTGTTGTCGCTCGGCGAGATTGGAGCGAATCTGCTGGTTACCCCGGCTGGCTCCGCGACGCTGACCATGAAAACCTACAATTATTTGCACTACGGTGGATCGCGGGCGGCGGCCGGGCTTTGCCTATTACTGATGGCGCTGGCGGCACTTGGTGCGACTCTGCCAGCATTGGCCGTGCGATTCAAACCCGGACTGAAACGACGATGATTGAAATTGAAAATCTGACCAAGCGGCGTGGTGAACGCGTTGTCGCCGACAGGCTTTGCCTGCGCGTTGAACCCGGTGAAACGGTCGCTATTTCAGGTCCGTCAGGCAGCGGCAAGACGAGCTTGTTGCGCCTTATTGCCGGTCTGGACTTTCCTGATTCTGGTGAAATCAGCCTGAATGGTATGCCAGCGGATGGTAATAGTCTGCCGCATACGCGCGGAATCAGCTTCATGTTTCAGTCGGCCGCTCTCTGGCCGCACATGAGCGTGGCCAGCAATATCGAGTTCGGACTGGCAGGACTTTCCGTTGAACAATGCGTGGCGCGGATCGGGCAACTCCTGAATCATGTCGGCCTTGCCGGCTTTGCTGATCGCTCACCAAGCACGTTGTCAGGCGGCGAGGCGCGCCGGGTCGCGCTGGCGCGAGCGCTTGCGCCACGACGCCCGATCCTGCTTCTGGATGAGCCGACGTCCAATCTCGATGGCGAACTCCGGGAACAGATTCTGCAGCTGATTGCCGATGAATGCCGGGCCAATTCCACGACGGTATTGCTGGCGACGCATGAACTTCTGGATGCGGAGCGGCTGGCTGATCGCTGCCTGGCATTGCGGGACGGTCGTTTGGTAGCCCTGGGTGCGCCGTGAAACGGACCTCGCTGAACAGGGTGTTGCAGGTCCTTGCCGGCATATTGCTGGTCGCTGTCGGCGCATGGCTGCTTATGAACTGGGTTGCTGGCGAAAGGATGGCGCGTATCCCTGCTGGGCGCAGCATCCTGCGTCCGCCGCAGGACGTGCAGTGTCTGGCGCAGGTCGATGAAGCCGTCTGGGCTGGTGGTAAGGACGGGCTGTTCGTATTCGGCGTCGACGGTTCGGCGCGTCCCGTGCCCACTCCCCTGCGTGGCCTGCATTTTGTTTCGGCGATCTTGCGCGAAAGCGACGGCGGCGTGTGGATCGCGCACGAAGACGGCGTGACCTACTGGAAAGGCGCTTCCGCAAAGCATTATTCAGCGCAGGCGGAGGCTTTCCCAGGGCGCGGCTTGTCTGTTCTTCGTGATCGGGACGGAACGCTCTGGGCCGGATCCGACCGGACACTGGCGCGTCTGGAGGGCGACGTTTTCCGCCCCGTCGCCATAACCGAATCATTCGGATTGACCGAGGCGGCCGTTCTTTTTCAAGACCACGCGGGCGCTCTCTGGATCGGCGATTCTTCACCGCGCAGCCCTGGCCTGATCCGTTTTGATGCGCAGGGATTCCACCTCTTTACGCAGCGCGACGGATTGCCTCACTCTTCGATAAATACCATAATGCAGGTAGGGGGAAGTTCCGCTTTGTGGGTCGGCACCGGCTTTGCCGGGAGTGGGGGAGCGGTGTTAATAAATAATGATTCCTGGCGCACGATTGGCCGTCAGCATGGTTTGGCGGGCGACAAGGTGCGGACCATTTTCGAGGACAGCCGCAGTCGTTTGTGGTTCGGTTCCGAATACGACGGCGTGGCCCTTTTTGCAGACACCCGGCTGACTATCATCGACGAAGCTGGCGGGCTGGCTGGCCCCGAAGTGAAGACCATCATCGAATACCCGGCCAACACCTTCTGGCTCGGCACCAACGGCGGCCTGACGCGCATCGAGCATCTTGAGACGACCTCCGGTGATCCCCGCTTTCCCGGATTTGGGAGTACGCCAAAATGAACTTCGAACAGCTTGAAGCGCGCTACCGCGAACTTGTCGCTCAACGCCAGGCGGGTCGAATCGATGGCAAGGTATTTGACGAGCAGGTCGGTGCACTCCGCCTGCAGGATGCCGAACAACGGTGGTGGCAGATCGATCCGGCATCTGGTCATTGGTTAAGGTGGGATGGCAGCCAATGGCTGCGTGGAGAGCCGCCTTGCGTGCAGGCAACCGGTCCGCAAGCACCACCCGCGCCGGGGCGGGCAACGGCGGCTCCAACATCGGCGGATGGCGTGATGCAGAAAGTTCTCGTTTTCTTGCAGGACATCTGGCGACGCTTTCTTGACCGCATGATCTCGCCAGGTGAATTTTTACGTCAGAGCCGCCTGCCGCTGGCCCAGCGCTCGCAGGGCTGGTGGGATGTGCTCGGTGTAGCAGGCGGCGCGCTTTCCGGCTACGTCTGGTTTCTCTATTCCAGTATTCGTGGCATGCCGCATTTCACCCTGTTTGGCATGAGTGGTGGAAAGGATGTCTGGTACGACTTCATTCCGAGTTTCTTTCTGGCGGCTCTTCCGTTCATTCTGGCAGCCAACCGGAACAAGATTCTGCTGCGGCTCGATGCACTCTGGAGCAAGATGCGGACGAATGTCTCGTACGCGATGAATCTTGGTGCGGGGCTTATTGTCGGCGCCATCGTGCTGAATTACCTGAGCCCCGCTTTGTTTGGCTGGGCCTTCGCCTTTCGCGAGGGACTTGATTTCGCCACGCCGCTGCTCATGGTGGGGATTCCGGTCGGTCTTGCGCTCTTCAGACCAGAAACCGACCT
>JBBQAT010000103.1:0-15254 GCA_038316625.1 Burkholderiales bacterium | reverse complement strand
AGTTACCCGCCTGTCCATTGTTTCCGGCCGGCGCGCCGGAATGTGGGCGGCGGCCGGCGTGGCCGCCAGTATCGGCCTCTATGTGCTGGTCTGCTTGCTGGGACTATCGTTGGTGATCGCCGCGTTGCCCGGCCTTTCCCGCTTCCTGTCCGTGGCCGGTGCGCTATATCTGGCCTGGCTCGGCATTCAGTGTTTGCGTTCCAGGGGCGAGTTGCCCACCGCCGAACAGACGCCGCCCAGCGGCAGGGCTTTCCTGACCGGCTTATTCACCAACCTCCTGAATCCCAAAGCCATGCTTTACTTCGGCAGCATTCTTTCGCAGGTGCTCGGGACGAGTCTGTCGGCCTCTGAAGGCGCCATCTTATGGGGCGTGCTGGTGGTTGAATCGATGCTCTGGTTCAGCCTGGTCGCCGGACTTTTTTCTTCGCAGAAAGTGCTCGGCTGGCTGCACGGTCGCCTGAAATGGTTCGACCGGATCGTGGGCGTGGCACTACTGGGGCTGGCCGCCAAAGTGGCGGCCTCGACGGCCCGCTAGAACTCAGGTGACGCCGGCGCTTTGCGCCTGCTTGTCGGCCCAATATGAAGAGCGAACCATCGGGCCGCAAGCGGCACCGGTGAAGCCCATGATTTTGGCTTCGCGTTCGTACATGGCGAAGGTGTCCGGATGTACATAGCGAGATACCGGCAGGTGATGACCCGACGGTGCCAGGTACTGGCCGATGGTGAGCATTTCGACGCCATTGGCGCGCAGGTCACGCATGACCTCAAGGATTTCCTCGTCGGTCTCGCCGAGGCCAACCATCAGCCCGGACTTGGTCGGCACCTGCGGGTAGTGTTCCCTGAACTGCTTCAAGAACGCCAGTGAGTGCTCGTAGTCGGCACCAGGGCGCGCCTGCTTGTACAGACGCGGGACGGTTTCCAGGTTGTGGTTGAGCACGTCGGGCAGCGACTGGCCGAGTACGTCGATGGCGATCTCCATGCGCCCACGGAAGTCGGGCACCAGCGTTTCGATGGATGTGGTCGGTGATTTGTCGCGTACGGCGGCAATGACGTCGACAAAGTGCTGGGCGCCCCCGTCGCGCAGGTCGTCGCGGTCGACGCTGGTGATCACCACGTAGCGCAGTTTCAGGTTGGCGACACTTTCAGCCAGATGGGCCGGTTCATTGACGTCGGGTGGCAGCGGTTTGCCGTGGCCGACGTCGCAAAAGGGGCAGCGGCGCGTGCAGATGTCACCGAGGATCATGAAGGTCGCCGTACCGCGTCCGAAGCATTCGCCGATGTTCGGGCAGGCGGCTTCTTCGCACACCGTATGCAGTTTCTGCTCGCGCAGCATGGACTTGATCTCGCCGAAGCGGCCGGCGTCGTTGCCGGCCTTGACACGAATCCAGGCCGGTTTGCGCAAGGGTTCGGCCGCAGCGACCACCTTGATCGGGATACGTGCCGTTTTCAGCTCGCCGCGTTGCTTGACGCCGGCGATTTTGGCGGCTGGTTTTGTGTCCTGTTCGCTCATGCTTGCTCCAGTTTTCGGGTTAGGTGGCCCACCAGCGCTTGAGCGATGTGTGCCGGCGACAGGCTTATTCCCATGTCGCGGGTCTGGGTGACGGCCATGCCGGCGTAACCGCAGGGGTTGATCGCCGCAAAGGGCGACAAGTCCATGTCAACGTTCAGACTGAGTCCGTGATAGCAGCCGCTCTTGCGGATACGCAGTCCGAGCGCGGCGATCTTGGCTTCGATGCCGTCTTGATCAACGTATACGCCGGGAGCGCCGTCACGTCGTCGGGCGGAGACACCGCATTCGGCGAGCACGTCAATAATCGCTTGTTCGATGCGCGTCACCAGTTCGCGCACCCCGAGGTCGCGACGTTCGAGATCGAGCAGCAGATAGATCACCACCTGTCCGGGGCCATGGTAGGTAATCTGCCCGCCACGATCGATCTTGACCAGCGGAATTCCATTGTCGATCAGCCGATGCTCGGCTTTGCCCGCCAGCCCCAGTGTGTAAACCGGCGGGTGCTCGCAAACCCAAAGTTCGTCGAGTGTTTCAGCCGTACGGGCAGCGGTGAAGTCGATCATTGCCCGCCACGTTGGTTCGTAGTCCACGCAACCGAGCTGACGAACGGCCGGGGCTGCGATCAAAGCACCACCTTGACGAGCGAATGGCTGGAAAGCTCGCGATAGAGCGCGTCGAGCTGGGGCTTGGAGGTAGCGTTGATCGTGCAGGTCAGGCTGACGTACTTGCCGCCGCTCGACGCGCGCATTTCCATCGTCGCGCCGTCGAAATCCGGCGCGTGACGCAGCACGACATCGAGCACGGCCTGTGCCAGCGCGTTGTTGGCCAGCCCCATGACCTTGAGCGGGAAGGTGCAGGGAAATTCGAGCAGTGTTTCCTGTTGCGGCGTATCAGGCATTGGCATGCCTCATCACCTGGTCGCGAAAGGTGCAGAACCAGTCGTGCATCTGGCGCGTCACCGGGCCGGGTTTGCCGGCTTTGGCACCATGGCCGACCGGCTGGCCGTCAAGCGTGGTGATCGCCAGCACTTCCTTCGAGGAAGCCGTCATCCACAGCTCGTCCGCCGAACGCAGCTCGGCTTCGGAAACTGGCCGGACTTCATGCGGCGCACCGTGTTTTGCCGCCAGTTCAAGCACGATGTCGTAGGTGATGCCGGGCAACATGTGGTGATCCTTCGGCGGTGTCAGAATGATGCCGTCCTTGACGCAGAAAATGTTCGACGACGAGCCTTCGGTCAAATAGCCGTCGCGCAGCATGATCGTTTCGGCGCAGCCGGCATCGACAGCCTTCTGACGCATCAGCACGTTGGCCAACAGGGCGACCGTCTTGAGATCGCAGCGCGCCCAGCGGATGTCCTCGGCCGTGATCGTCGCCACGCCGCTTTCGCGCTGTGCTGGCGATGGCGTAATCAGCGGTGCCGTGAACAAAAATACGGTTGGTGCCACGCCTTTCGGGAAGGGCGCATCACGCTTGATGTCAGCACCGCGCGTAACCTGGATATAGACCGTCTGATCCTCGAACTGCTCTTCGGCAATGAGGCGCAGGATGATCGCTCGCCATTCTTCCACTGTGTGCGGATTGGGCAGGCGGATGCCGTCGAGCGAATCCTGCAAACGTCGCAGGTGCTCGTCCATCCGGAAGGGGAAACGGGAATAGACCGGGACGACTTCGTAGATGCCATCAGCGTACAGAAAGCCGCGATCAAGCGGCGATATCCGCGCTTCGGAAAGTGGCAGGAACTGGCCGTTGAGATAGGCTGTCATGGTCAGTCTTAGTTGAACCAGAGCCGTACGGTGTCGATGGCGCGGCCAAAAAAGCCGGCGGCCGGCACGCCGTCGATAGCCACGACCGGGAAATCGCCATACGGCTTGCCGTCAACGCTGACCTTCAGCGTACCAAGCACCTGCCCCTGGGTGATCGGCGCAATCAGCCTTTGCTGCGGGATCAGTTCGGATTTGATACGCGGACCGAAACCCTTGGGCACGGCCATCGTGAAATCCTGCGTGAAACCAGCCTTGACCGTTTTCTCTGTTCCCTTCCACACCGGCAGGTTAGAGGCAGCGGCGTTCTTGGCGAATAGCTGCACGGAATCGTAAAACTGGAAGCCGTAGTTGAGCAGCTTGAGCGATTCCTGGGCGCGAACGCCATCGGATTTGGCACCGAGTACGACCGACAGCAGGCGGCGAGGTCCGCGCTTGGACGAGGAAATCAGGCAGTAGCCAGCGGCTTCGGTGTGCCCGGTCTTCACCCCATCGACCGTCGGGTCAAGCCACAGCAGGCGGTTGCGGTTCGGCTGAGTGATGTTGTTGTAGCGGAACTCCTTGATCGAGTAATACTTGGCGTAATCCTCGGGGAAATCGCGGATCAGCGCGCCGGCCAGTGTCGCCAGATCGCGCGCCGTGGTGTAGTGCTCCGGATCGGGCATGCCGGCGGCGTTGCGGAAATTGGTCGACTTCATGCCGAGGCGTTGCGCTTCCTGAGTCATTTTTTGCGCAAAAACGTCTTCGTTTCCGGCGATGGCTTCAGCCAATGCGACACAGGCATCGTTGCCGGACTGCACGATCATGCCCTTGATCAGGTCCTCGACCTTCACCTGCGTGTTGACCTGGATAAACATGCGCGAACCCTGCGACTTCCAGGCCCTTTCCGAGACCGGAATCATCTGGTCGATCTTGATCGTGCCTTGCTTGAGCGCCGCGAAGGTAAGGTAAGCCGTCATCAGCTTGGTCAGCGAGGCCGGTTCAAGACGATCATCGGCGGCCTGCGACGCGAGTTCCTGACCGGACCCGGATTCAATCAGAAGCCAGGACTTGGCAGCCAGCGCCGGCGGAGTGGGCAACTGCTGGGCAAAAGCCAGCACCGGGAGTACAAGCAGTGCGAGAAAGAGGGATTTGATCTTGCGCATGGGGAGCCGAATATCCGTTTAATCGTGGAAAAAATCGATTATAACAAGCGCCTACCTCGTCTCTCCTCAGTATCCTTCAGTGTTTTTGTAACGGGCTGAACTCAAGGTCCGGAGGCCATCACTCGGCGAGCACGACAGGGGTCCAGCTACTTCTTTCCGCAGGCGGCTTGCCGCGACTTCTCGGCCGTCCCGCCCAGTTCAACGATTTCCCACGGCGGGTTGTTCAGTTGTTCATTTGCTACCAAACGACCGTCGCCCATCTGTTCAGAATAGGCTTCGACAAAAAGAGTACGGAAGCGCGGCTGGCTGCAGTCATATTCGACCAGGTTTTTGATCGACCCGACGACTGTCCGGGCATCGACCCACTGAGCCGATGTGAAATCCATGATCTGCCAGATCTGCACAAGGTCCCCGTTCTTCTGCGTCGGTTTCTGGTCGATATAGACACGAAAGCTGTCCGTTCGCCCGAGCGATATCCACTCGGCCTGAGCGCCTCCGGCGAGCAGAACGATGGCCAGCGCGAAAACGGCTCGCCGCAAGGATACTGGGAAATACCGTGGTCTTTTCATGGGGCAGAATTCACTCGCAGAACCGGATTGACGTCACATACTACGCGATGGCGCAGGGTAGCGCCTGAATCAAGCTTGGCGTAGCAAGTCGGGCGACTGGCGTGAATTGGTCGAAATTGATCGTCGTGAGTCGACCCTCTTCGGAGGCTACAACCGCCCGCTCGCTACTTCTTGAACAACTCGTCGAGTGGGTTGGACATCTTTTGGGAACTTGCACTTGCGGCCGTTCGATGACCGGAAAACTCCTCCTCTATCGTGTCGCGGTAATAGCTCCATGCGGACCCGGAGGTCGACAGCCGGCGCCAGACCTCGTCTCCAACCCCCGAGTATTCAATCACGCTTCCATCGTCGAGTTCGACCCGCAGGATGCGTTCCCGCGGGCTGTATCCAATCGCCCGAAGTTTTCCCGAATTGATCCGCTTCATCTCCATAGCCGCCCCCTGTGCTTTTGTATTCTAGGTATTCTACGGCCACCAGAGGCTTCAAGGATCGTAAGGCGCAACCCTAGTAGGCAGTCATGCTGAAACGCGTGAATAAACCGTCATTCCGGCGAAAGCCGGAATCCATCGGTGCACTACTGGCTCTGCATTTCCTTCGGTCAGATTCCGGGTCGAGCCCGGAATGACGAAGCTTTGTGTCTATCTGTTTCAACATGACTGACTACTAGTCCACATTGGCATAGAAGAACAGCGCGGCAACGACCAGCACCTTCGCCACAAAAACCTGGGCCGATGGATCGTATGACATGGCTTGCTGAAAGGCTTCCATTCCCCTCTCCTGTTCACTAGGCGGCGTAGCGCGCGCGCCCGGTGTGTTCAGAATTGATCAGGTAGTTGAAGGCGCGCAATTCTGCGTCAGTGAACACGTTCCTGAGTTCATACACTTCCTTGCTGCCCTGGATCTGAGCGGTCTTGAGGGCGATCTGGCTGTCGATGGTGCCGGTGAAATCGACGTTCTTCTTTGTCTTCGAATCATGCCAGGTGGCGGTGAATTCGGAGAAATAGACCTCGAATTGCCCTGCGGCATTGTGCATGGCGCGGCGAATAATGAGGTGATCAAGCGTTGTCTGGTCAAATTTACGGGGCATGATGGCTCCTTGTGTTGGGTCATGTGCGGGGCACGAAAATGCCTTGCCCGGCGTGAAAAGCACGGTCTCTATACTTAGCGAACGCGCCGAAATTCATGTGGTTGACGAGAGAATGCAAATGCCCGGCTTCGGTGCAAATAACCCAAATTGGGGCGCGAAAATTCACCGTCCCGGTGCGCCAAAACCTGATTCTGGCAGGGCTTTGTTACAGCATTACCTCTTGACCCGTTGCGAATTGGATGGCAGTAACTCATTATTTTGCGCCATATTCGATTGGCTGATGCTCTGCGCGCCAACAAATACGCCAATCTTCAGTGTGGTAGGTCAAAGGTCGTTTATCCATGCGGCTTTCAGGCATGTTGTCCAGATTTTCCGTACGCTTGATAGAGCGTCGCAAAGATGACTTTTGAGCGTAAGCAGTTCAGAATCAAACGTGCTGTGTATTTCAAGGCGGCCTCACCCGTATTTCGTTGATGGACAGCATCTCGAGTTGGAAGCTAATTGAAGATAAGTGCCCCGATGCAATTTCTGCCCCGCTGGATCAGGACCTATCCGCGCGAGCAGTTTACGACCGACCTGGTTGCCGGACTGATCGTTACGGTGCTGGTGATCCCGCAGAGCCTGGCTTATGCGCTGCTCGCGGGTTTGCCGCCGCAAGCCGGTTTGTACGTCAGTATCTTTCCGGTCATCGCTTACGCATTCTTTGGCAGCAGTATGACTCAAGCGGTTGGTCCGGTCGCCATCACCGCCATTATGACCTTTACCGTACTGAGTCCTCTGGAAACGCCTGGGAGTCCGCATTACATTGTGCTCGCCGCCAGCTTGTCACTGTTTTCCGGCGTCCTGGTCCTGGCCTTTGGCGTGTTTCGTCTGGGCTTCTTGTCCCAGCTGCTGAGCCGGCCAGTGGTCAGCGGGTTCATTTCAGGTTCCGCCGTGCTGATCGTCATCAGCCAGCTCAAATTCCTGCTTGGCGTGAAGGTTACCGGTTCGACGACCTGGCAGGTTATTTCCTCGCTCGCCGAAAGCCTTCCTCAAACCCGACCAATGACGCTACTGATTGGCGGGGTGGCGCTGGTCGTGCTTTACTCATCGCGCACGTGGCTGTCGAACCTTCTGGTCAAGACCGGGCTATCGTCGCGGAGTGCCGGCTTTATGGTCCGACTGATGCCGTTGATTGTTGTCGTGGCCGCTACCTTGATCGTTGTCACCCTCGGTCTCGATCAGAAATACGGTGTCGCCGTGGTCGGCACCGTGCAGGAAGGCTTGGCCTCCTTCACGTTCTTTGTCCCCAGCCTGGCGTCGCTCAAGATCCTGACCGTGCCGGCGCTGATCCTGGCGCTGATCGGCATGGTGCAGAACATCACGATGGCGCAGGCGCTGGCGATCAAGCGGCGCGAACGGATTGATGCCAACAGCGAACTTGTCGGACTGGGTACAGCCAATATTGTGGCTGCTTTTTACGGCGGCATGCCTGTTGGTGGCGGGCTGTCGCGCTCGGCGGTCAACGTTGCGGCGGGCGCACAAAGTCCATTGGCCAGCATCGTTTCTGCGACGGCCATGCTCGCTATCGTGGCGGCGGGAACCCACTGGTTAGCCAGGCTGCCGCTTGCCGTGCTGGCCGCCAGTATCGTGATCGCCGCCATCAGCATGATTGATATCAAGTCGTTTCGTCAGGCGTGGTCGTATGACCGCGCCGATGCGCTGGCGCTGCTCGGAACCGGGCTGGGAGTGCTTCTTCTCGGGCTCGAACTGGGTATTGCGCTGGGCATCGGTTTGTCGCTGGCCACGCTGCTGCTTCGCGCGAGTACGCCGCATATCGCTGTCATCGGACGGATTGCTGGTACTGAGCATTTCCGCAACGTCGAGCGCCATGGTGTTGAGACCATTCCGGGCGTGCTGTTCATGCGCATCGACGAGAGCCTTTTTTTCGGGAATCTGAGTGCCATAGAGTCCCGCCTGAGTGCCGAACTCGAAAAAGCGGCCGCTATCCACGACGTGGTGCTGATCATGAGCGCGGTCAATCGGGTCGATACCACGGCCATGGAAGTGCTGACCGATCTCAACCGCGAACTGGGCAGTCGGAAAATCAGATTGCATCTGGCTGAAGTCAAAGGGCCGGTTCAGGATCGACTGGTCCGTTCGCCGCTGTGGACGGCTTTGTCCGGGGAGGTGCATCTGTCCGTCAACGATGCCTTCGAACTCCTCGGGCAGGATCAACTGTCGGGTGCTCACGAGGACGAGCATTCCTGAAAGCTCCCGCGTTATCAGGTTCCCCGCAAGCGTTTTTCCGTATCCGCCGGGGCGTTGATCACGGCGAGAACCTTGCGCCGCGATGTCTGGCCGCTTTTCAAGCTGACGGCCGATTTTGCCAGCCCCAGCCGCTCGGCGACAAACTCGATCAGGGCGGCGTTGGCCTTGCCGTCGACGGGCGGGGCGGCGAGCCTGATTTTCAGCGCATCGCCGTACAAGCCGGTGACTTCCGTTTTCTTCGCTCCCGGCTGGATGTGCAGCGTTAGCGTCGTACGCCCATCGCCTTCGCGCAGCCAGTCCATCGTCAGATAAAGATCAGAACAAGTTGCGCCAGGAGAATAGCGATCAGCGGTGAGAGGTCAATGTTGGCAATCGGCGGAACGAGACGCTGAATCGGTCGGAGGAAGGGTTGGGTCAGTTGTGAAACCGGTTGCCCAAGCGGCGAATACGGATTGACCCACGACAAGATCGCCTGCAGGAAGAGCGCGCCAATCAACAGATAAACGCTGATGCGCAAGGTGGCCGGTACCGCCTGCCAGAAAATCAGAGGGAGCAGGCTTTCGACCGGCATCAGTGCGAGCGCACCGCGCAGAGCCAGCGCCGCCAAGAGCAGCAGCACTTGCAACAGATAAGCCGGCAGCAAGGTTGCCAGATCAAGGCCGAAGACGCTGGGTATGAATCGGCGCAAGGGCATGACCAGCCAGTTGGTCAGTTGCACGACAAAGGTGCCGAACTGATTGCGGAACGAAACACGAAACGCCTGCATGTAAAAACGCAGGAGTAGTGCAAAGGTGAAGAAACCAATCAGGGCGTCGAGCAGGAACAGGCCGGCTTGTGTGAGCATGATCAATCCGCACCGAGCAGCAGGCCCAGTTCCGCGCCGCGTGCGTTGGCCGCCATGGCACCGGCCACAATCCCGTCCTTGACGCAACGCTCGGCCATTACGCGCAATGCCGCTTCGGTCGTCCCGCCCTTTGAGGTGACTCGCTCGCGCAGCACACTGGCCGGTTCGTCAGACTGGGCCGCCAGTTTGGCTGCGCCCAGCACCGTTTCGATTGAAAGCTGGCGCGCCTGCTTGGGCGAAAAGCCGAGTTCCGCAGCGGCCTGCTGCAAGGCTTCAATGAACAGGAAGACATAGGCCGGGCCGCTGCCGGAAATGGCGGTCACGGCGTCGATCTGCGCTTCGTCGTTAACCCAGACGGTGCTGCCGCCCGCCTGTAGAACGCGTTCTGCGCCCAGACGTTCCGCTTCAGAGACCGAGGGATGAGAAAACAGGCCCGTTAACCCGGCGCCGATCAGTGCCGGGGTGTTGGGCATGGCGCGCACCAGACGATCATAGCCGCCCAGCCAGCGCGCCAGATCAACCAGGCGCACGCCGGCCGCGATGCTGATGATCAGTTGCTGTTTGAGAAATGGCAGCAGCGGGGCACAGGCTTCACGCATCTGCTGCGGCTTGACGGCGAGCAACAACGCGTCGCAGTGCATGTTGGCGGCGTCCGGCGCAGCGGAGCACTGGACCCTGAAGTTTCTTTCGAGGCGTGCACGATTCTCTGCGCCAATCTCGATCACAGCGATATCGCTGGATGGGAAGCCATGATTCAGCAGGCCGCCAATCAACGCGGTGGCCATGTTGCCACCGCCGAGGAATGTGATTTTCATGTTCTTTTTCTTTCACCAAAAATTGCGGTGCCCACTCGCACCAATGTTGCGCCTTCGGCAATCGCCGCGTCGAGGTCGTGCGTCATGCCCATCGACAGGGTGTCGAGCGGCAGACCGTCGCTTTTTAACTGTTCATACGCCTCGCGCAGCCGGCGAAAGGGTTCTCTCTGTTGCACCAGGTCGTCAGCCGGTGCCGGGATGGTCATCAAGCCGCGCAGTTTCAGGCGCGGCAACATCGCCACCTGTCGCGCCAGGCTTTGTACCTCGTCCAGCGGAATGCCGCTCTTTGTATTCTCGCCACTGACATTGACCTGCAGGCAGACTTGCAGGGGAGGCAGCGAATCGGGGCGTTGTTCGGACAGTCGTTGAGCGATCTTCAGGCGATCAATTGAATGCACCCAGTCGAAGGTTTCGGCAACCGTGCGCGTCTTGTTGCTTTGCAGTGGGCCGATGAAATGCCACTCAAGCCCCAGTTCACGGAGTCCGGAGGCCTTTTCGACCCCTTCCTGCACGTAGTTTTCGCCGAAAGCTTTCTGCCCCGCAGCGACCGCATCGCGCACATCGGATGCCGGCCAGAGTTTGCTGACGGCAAGCAAGGAAATGTCGTCCGGATTTCGGCAAAATTTTCGCGATGCCGCGTCAATGCGTGCGATAACGGCTTGCAGGTTAGCGGAAATTGTAGTCATATTCTGGTGTTGCCCGGATGCTTCAAAGTATAACACCGCACCCCGACTCTCGCAGAGGACGAACCCCGATGGATATCACCGAACTGCTGGCCTTTAGTGTCAAGAACAAAGCCTCCGATCTGCATTTGTCATCCGGTTTGCCACCGATGATTCGAGTTCATGGCGATGTGCGCCGCATCAATCTGCCGGCCATGGAGCACAAGGACGTGCATGCCATGGTGTACGACATCATGAACGATGGACAGCGCAAGCACTACGAAGAAGTGCTGGAATGTGACTTTTCATTCGAAATCCCCAATCTGGCGCGTTTCCGCGTCAATGCCTTTAATCAGAACCGGGGTGCGGCAGCGGTCTTCCGCACGATCCCTTCAAAGATCCTGTCACTCGAAGATCTGGGCTGTCCGAAGATTTTCAAGGACATTTCCGAATATCCGCGCGGAATCGTACTGGTCACCGGGCCGACAGGCTCCGGCAAATCAACGACACTGGCGGCGATGGTCAACCACATCAACGAGAACGAACACGCGCATATTCTTACCGTTGAAGACCCGATCGAGTTCGTGCATGAATCGAAGAAGTGCCTGATCAACCAGCGCGAAGTGGGTCCGCATACGCTGTCGTTTGCCAACGCGCTGCGTTCGGCGCTGCGCGAAGATCCGGACGTCATCCTGGTCGGCGAAATGCGCGACCTGGAAACCATCCGTCTGGCGCTGACCGGTGCTGAAACTGGCCACTTGGTCTTCGGTACCCTGCATACCTCAAGTGCTGCAAAAACCATCGACCGGGTAGTCGACGTTTTTCCGGCCGCTGAGAAGGACATGGTTCGCTCGATGCTTTCAGAATCCCTGCGCGCAGTCATCTCGCAAACCCTGCTCAAGACCAAGGACGGCACAGGGCGTACGGCAGCACACGAAATCATGATCGGCACGCCGGCGATCCGTAACCTGATCCGGGAAAACAAGGTGGCGCAGATGTATTCGGCCATCCAGACCGGTGCCCAGCTCGGCATGCAAACACTCGATCAGAATCTTCTTGAACTCGTGCGCCGGAATGTCGTTTCCGCCGCCGAAGCTCGCGGCAAGGCCGCCAACAAGGACGCTTTCCCGGGCGCATAGGCAACAGGAATAAAGGAAAATCATGGAACGCGATCAGACACTAAAATTCATGCACGACCTTCTGCGCCTGATGTCGCAGAAAAATGGTTCCGACCTCTTCATTACGGCCAACTTTCCTCCGGCGATCAAGGTCGACGGCAAGATCACGCCGGTTTCCAATCAGCTTCTGACGCCGCAGCACACCGCCGATCTGGCACGTTCGATCATGAACGACCGTCAGGCGGCCGAGTTCGAAGCGACCAAGGAATGCAATTTCGCCATCTCGCCTTCAGGTATCGGCCGTTTCCGCGTCAATGCGCTGATTCAACAAGGGCGGGTCGCTGTTGTCTGCCGGACGATCAAGCTGGAGATTCCGACGCTTGAAGAACTCGGTCTGCCGACCGTGCTGAAAGATATCGCCATGACCAAGCGCGGCCTGGTCATTTTCGTCGGCGGTACCGGCACCGGGAAAACGACCTCGCTGGCGGCTCTCGTTGATCATCGCAACAAGAACAGCCATGGCCACATCATTACGGTTGAAGATCCGATCGAGTTCATTCACGAGCACAAGGGCTGCATCGTTACGCAGCGCGAAATCGGCGTCGATACCGATTCCTGGGAAGCCGCGTTGAAGAACACGCTGCGCCAGGCACCGGACGTCATCCTGATGGGTGAAATCCGTGACCGCGCCACGATGGATCACGCGATTGCCTTTGCCGAAACCGGGCACCTTTGTCTGGCTACCCTGCACGCCAACAGCACCAATCAGGCCATCGATCGCATCATCAACTTCTTCCCTGAAGAACGCCGTCACCAGTTGCTGATGGACCTTTCGCTCAATCTGCGCGCGTTGGTTTCCCAGCGGCTGCTGGCCAAGAAGGACGGCAAGGGTCGCGTGGCGGCGATTGAAATCATGCTCAACTCGCCATTGATTTCCGACCTCATCTTCAAGGGCGAGGTGCACGAGATCAAGGAAATCATGAAGAAGTCGAGAGAGCTCGGCATGCAGACCTTCGATCAGGCGCTGTTCGATCACTTCGAGAATGGTCGAATCACGTACGAAGATGCTTTGCGCAATGCCGATTCGATCAACGACCTGCGCTTGCAGATAAAACTGCACAGCAAGGAGTCGAAAGACCGGGATTTGAACTCAGGTATTGGTCATCTCGAAGTCGTATAGTCATTCTTTCCGAGCTTGGTCAAGCCCTGCGGTGTAAGCCTTTTGGCACATTCCGCAGGGCTTTTTCTTGTCCGGAATTCGCGCCAAATCAAACGTCCGTTTTGCCAACATGGTTATTTTGAAACTTCATCTCATTCCGTGCAATGAACGTTGTAGAATAGTTTGTTCCGGGGAGGCAAATCGTTGTTCCGTTGCGGCACTAAAAGTGGCGCTGGCAGGTGGCTTCCGAGAACGTGTATGGCGGAGAGAATATGTTTGAGTTACGTATTCATGGCCGAGATGGCCAGGGAATGGCAACGCTGGCCAAGAGGCTGTTGATTGCCGTGCTTGCGTGCGAATGTCAAACGTGATCCTTTTCGGGTTTTAGTCAGGGCGAACCGGCGCACCTGTGGTCTTGCGGTTGAATTTCCTATCCTTCCTTCGGACAAGTCACCATGAAATCTAAACAAGCGAAATATCCTGGTCTCCCACAAGTCATTCACGGCAATGGCGCAGTGGCTCATGTCATGAGCAACGTCTGCGGCGGCGTCATCGGTTACCCGATCACTCCATCTACGGAGATCGCCGAGATTTATGAAGCCTTCCGTGCGGAAGGTGGCGTCAATGTCTGGGGCAAGCACCCGTTTTTCTTTGAACCTGAAGGCGAGCATTCCGCACAGAGCGGCGCGCTCGGTGCGCAGCTGACCGGCGGACAGTTCATCTCGAACGCCTCATCGAGCCAGGGCATTCTGTACGCGCTTGAATCCCATTACGTGACCGTCGGCAAGAAGGTCGGCGGTTTTGTGCTGCAGGTCGCTGCGCGTGTCGTCTCCAAGCACTCGCTCAACGTCATGGCTGGCCATGATGACGTCTATGCCCTGCTGTCCTCTGGCTACACCATCCTGTTCGGCAGCAACCCGCAGGAAGCGGCTGACCTGGCTGCAATTTCCTACCGCGCCTCCTCGCTCTCGCTGATCCCCGTGGCCAATGCCATGGATGGCTTCTCGACCAGCCATATGATGAGCGAAGCGCTGATGCCCGAACCCGAGCTGCTGCGCGAGTACCTCGGTGATCCCGCCGGTCGTATCATGGCACCGACTCTGGCACAGGAAATGTTGTTTGGTTCCAAGGGGCGCGTATTTCAGCTGAATCAGTACCTGACGCGTCACACGGCCGATATCACTGAAACCAATCTGGCCGCGCTGAAAAAGCATCTCGACACCAACGCCGCCAAGCTTGAGAAGGACAACGACGGCAAGCTGATCGCCAAGACCCTTGGCTGGCTGCCCGAAGAATTGCACGGCCAGTGGAAACGCCAGTGGCTCAACTCGTTCGAGAAAGGCACGCGCCAACTGGTGCCGGCGCAGGTCGACGTAAACAACCCCGGCCTCACCGGCCCGGTGCAGAACCAGCCCGACTTCCAGGCCGGCTCGGCCGATCACCGTACGCACTTCGTCAGCGCGGTTCCGGCGCTGGTTCGCCAGGCCATGTCCGAATACTCGACACTGACCGGCCGCAACTACTCGCCGGTACATACCTTCATGTGCGACGACGCCGATACCGTAATGGTTGGCCTCGGTTCGGTGACCGACGACGCTGAAGCCGTCGTCACCTATCTGCGCAGCAAGGGCAAGAAAGTCGGCGTCGTCTCGATCAAGATGCTGCAACCCTTCCCCGACGCCGAAGTCGTTGCCGCGCTCAAGGGCAAGAAGGCGATCACCGTTCTCGAACGTTCCGACCAGACCGCGCTGACCACGCTGGTCACCCAGGCGCTGTTCAAAGGCCGTGAAAACGCCGACCAGCTACGCCACCCGGATGTGCCGGCGATCAAGAGCATGCCGAAACTGACCACCGCGATCTTCGGTCTTGGCGGGCATGATCTGCAGCCGCGTCACCTGATAGCCGCCTTCAAGAATATGGAAGACGGCAACAGCGCACCGCTGATCTATCTCGGTTCGCAGTTCTTCTCCAAGAACCCGAGCCCGCGCGTTGGCGAACTGCAGAAGCGTCTGAAAGCGGCTTACCCGGAAACCGTGCTGATGGCGCTGGAAACCGGCGACAACCCACGGCTGCTGCCGGATTCGGCCTTCCGCGTGCGTTTCCACTCGGTGGGTGGCTACGGCACCATTGCCTCGGGCAAACTGCTGACCGACATCCTGGCCGGCGTCCTCGAAATGCACTCGAAGTCGGCACCGAAATACGGTTCCGAGAAGAGCGGCGCGCCGACCAACTTCTACATCACGCTGAGTCCTGAGCAGATCAAGATCACCAACGCCGAACTGGAGGATGTCGAGGTTGTCATTTCCCCGGATCACCGCGCGTTCAGCCACACCAA
>JBBQAT010000102.1:0-15273 GCA_038316625.1 Burkholderiales bacterium | reverse complement strand
GCACATCCGCCTGCTTCCAGGCCACCGCGCCACGCCCATCCTGGCCATGACCGCCAATGCCTTCGCCGAAGACAAGGCCCGCTGCTTCGAAGCCGGGATGAATGACTTCCTGGTCAAACCACTCGAACCCGATATGCTTTTTTCGATCCTGCTGCGCTGGCTGGAGCAGGACGAGAAGTTGATATAGCCTGCAGGCCGCATCAACTGGCGATCTGCAAAGGATGTGCCGCAGAGGCCAATGTTTACGCCACTCTCCAAGGCCTATTGCGAACGTCGTGTTTATCGACCCCGCCCGAAGGTTCTTTGCGCTCGATCAAGCCGGATTAAACTATGCCGGCGGGCATCGCCGGAATTGCGCTGCACGGCCATGGTGTTGACGCGTTATATACTTATGCCACCAACAGGGTTGAACCCCCCCCGTCAAAAGGGGATAATTCCGAGGCTTTGCGGCCCTTTCAGCCCTTGCCGTCTTTTCCCGCCCAGCTACAAACCATGACCCACTATCTGTTCATCATCGTCGGCGCTGTCCTCGTCAACAACGTCGTGTTGGTGAAGATTCTCGGCCTGTGCCCGTTCATGGGCGTTTCCAAGAAACTGGAGACAGCCTTCGGCATGGGCGCGGCGACAACCTTCGTGCTCACCGTCGCCACCGGTGCCAGCTATGTCATCGACCACTTCCTGCTCACACCCTTCGGGCTGGAATACCTGCGCACGCTGTCCTTCATCGTCACCATCGCGGCCATCGTGCAGCTGACCGAAATGGTCATCCAGAAAACCAGCCCGGTACTGCATCAGGTGCTCGGCATCTACCTGCCGCTGATCACCACCAACTGCGCGGTGCTCGGCGTACCACTGCTCAATATTGCCAACAAGTACAACTTCGTCGAATCGCTGCTCTTCGGTGCCGGCAGCGCCATCGGCTTCTCGCTGGTACTGGTGCTCTTCGCCGGCATCCGCGAACGGGTTGAAGGTGCCGACGTCCCGGTCCATTTCAAAGGCGTGGCCATCGCCATGGTCACCGCCGGTCTGATGTCGCTCGCTTTCATGGGCTTTTCCGGCCTGGATAAATACCAATAATGATTTCCGCCATTTTCATCATGGCGCTCGGTGCTGTCGTCCTCGGCGCGGCACTCGGTTATGCCTCGATCAAGTTCAAGGTCGAAGGCAACCCGCTGGTCGAGAAGATCGAGGCCATCCTGCCACAGACGCAGTGCGGCCAGTGCGGCTTCCCCGGCTGCAAGCCGTACGCTGAAGCCATTGCCGAAGGTGAAGTCGATATCAATCTGTGTCCGCCCGGTGGCATGGAAGGCGTACGCAAGCTGGCCGATCTGCTCGGGCGCGAAGTCAAGCCGCTCAATGCCGAAGAGAAGCCAAAACAACTCGCCATCATTGATGAACAGACCTGCATCGGCTGCACGCTGTGTATCCAGGCTTGCCCGGTGGATGCCATCGTCGGCGCCGCCAAACAGATGCACACCATCGTCGAATCACTGTGCACCGGTTGTGAGTTGTGCATCAAACCCTGTCCGGTCGAATGCATCCGTATGGAAGTCATCACCGAGAACATCGACAGCTGGAAGTGGAAATATCCGGTGATCGAGATCAAGCAAATCAAACGCGCCGCCTGATGAACAAACGAGTCCACCACAGAGGCACAGAGGCGCAGAGACTACGCAGAGAAAAACTCTGTGTTTCCTCTGTGCCTCTGTGCCTCTGTGGTCGGTGTTGGGGTTACTGACAAGCAATGCTGCAACTTTTCAAATTCAAGGGCGGCGTCAAGCCGGATACCAACAAGACGCCCTCGGTGCAAACGCCAATCGGCGTCGCCCCGTTGCCCGCGCTGCTGATCGTCCCGCTGCACCAGAGCCTCGGCGGCATGCCTAATCCGCTGGTCGAAGCTGGCGAGCGCGTACTCAAGGGTCAGCGCATCGGCAACCCGGACAAATGGGTTTCATCGGCGGTCCATGCCCCGACTTCCGGTACCGTGATCGCTGTCGAGGAACGCATCGCCGCACATCCGTCCGGCCTGCCGACAATGTCGGTGGTCATTGAACCCGATGGTCGCGACGAGTGGATTGAACACACGCCGCTCGATTACGCCACCCTCGAACCCGAGCAAGTGCGCGAAATCCTGCGCGACTTCGGCGTGGTCGGCCTCGGCGGCGCGGTCTTCCCGACCCACGCCAAGCTTGCACCGGCCAAGTCGGTGCCGATGGAAGACCTGGTGATCAACGGTGCCGAATGCGAACCGTTCATGACCTGCGACGATAGGCTGATGCGCGAACGCGGCGAAGAAATCGTGCGTGGCATCGGCATCTTCCGCGACCTGCTACAGCCCAAACGCGTGCTGATCGGCATTGAGGACAACAAGCCGGAAGCCGTCGCCGCGATGAAAGCCGCCGTGGCCAAGGTCGGTGAAAAATTCGAGGTCATTGCCGTACCGACACGCTATCCAGCCGGTGGTGCCAAGCAGTTGATCCGCGTACTCACCGGCAAGGAAGTCCCGGCCAGCAAGCGCTCGCCCGAAATGGGCGTGCAATGCTTCAACGTCGCCACCGCCTACACCGCCTGGCGTGCCATCGCGCACGGCGAGCCGGTGCTCTCACGCATCGTCACGGTGACCGGCAACGTCGAACAGCCGCGCAACTGGGAAATACTGCTCGGCACGCCGCTCAAGGATGTTCTCGCACTCGGCCAGCCCAAGGCCGATACCAACCGCTACCTGATGGGCGGCCCGATGATGGGTTTTGAAATGCCCAGTCTTGAGGCACCCATCGTCAAGGCGTCCAACTGCATCATCGCCGGATCGCCGACGATGTTCCCGCCGCCGCCACCGGAAATGCCCTGCATCCGCTGCGGTGCCTGCGCAGAAGCCTGTCCGCACGAACTGCAACCCTTCGAAATGTACTGGTTCTCGCGTGCCAAGAACTTTGGCAAGACGCAGGAATACAATATTTTCGACTGCATAGAATGCGGCTGCTGCAGCTACGTTTGCCCCTCACGCATTCCGTTGGTGCAGTATTTCCGCTTTGCCAAGAGCGAGATCTGGTCACGCGAGCGCGAAAAGAACATGGCTGACGCCGCCAAGGCACGCTTTGAATTCCGCAATGAACGTGACGAACGCGAGAAAGCTGAAAAAGCCGCCCGTCTGGCCAAAGCGGCGGCGGCAAAAGCGGTTGAAAAAAAGGTCGAGCCGACCAGCGAAACCGTTGCGGAGCAAGCCCCTGTCGACGCCGCTGCGGCCAAGAAGGCCGCCATCGCTGCCGCCATGGAACGCGCCCGCGCCCAGCGCGAAGCCGTGCAACCGAAGAATACCGACGGACTGACCATCGCCCAGCGCAAGGAAATCGCCGAAATCGAAGCCCGCCGGGCTCCGTTGCAGGCAGAACAACAAACCGCCTTAAACGCAGAGCACGCAGAGCCGCAGAGTACGCAGAGGGAAGAGCAATGAGAGTTTTTGCCTTTCTCTGCGCTCTCTGCGTCTCTGCGCCCTCTGCGTTAAAAGAGGTTAGAAAATGAACTTCAACACCCCGCCCTACCTCACCCAGAACGTCAGCGTGCAGCGCGTCATGCTGCAGGTACTGGCGGCGTTGCTGCCAGGCATCGCTATTTATGCCTGGCTGATCGGCCCGGTTGTTCTGGTCCAGATCGGCATCGCCACCACTGCCTCGCTGCTCGCCGAAGCCTTCATGCTCAGGCTGCTGGACAAGCCACTCGGCCTATTCCTTGGCGATGGCAGCGCCATTGTCACTGCCTGGCTGATCGCATTGGCCTTCCCGCCGCTCGCGCCGTGGTGGCTGATTGTTGTCGGCTGCCTGTTTGCCATCGTCGTCGCCAAGCACCTTTACGGCGGACTCGGCCAGAACCCGTTCAACCCGGCGATGATCGCCTTCGCCGTGTGCATCGTCTCCTTTCCTTCGCTCATGTCGCAGTGGCCACCGGTTGATCTGAAAGCCGGTTTCTTCGACCAGCTGGCGCTCGTCTTTGGCCAGGCTCCGCGCCTCGACGCAATGAGTGGCGCCACCCCGCTCGACGCCCTGAAAACCGCACTCAAGCTGGGCGAAGGTAGCGCCACGGTCGGCAGTGTCATGACCGACGCCAACACCTTTGGCTACTTTGCCGGCAAGGGTTGGGAATGGGTCGGTGCCGCCTACCTGCTCGGCGGCCTGTGGTTGTGGCAACGCAAAATCATCAGCTGGCACGCCCCACTCGGCTTCATCGCCGGTATCGCCGTGCTTGCAAGCGCACTCTGGCTGTGGAATCCCGGCCAGTTTGCCAATCCAGTCTTCCACCTGTTCTCGGGCGGTTCGATGCTCGGTGCCTTCTTCATCATCACCGACCCGGTTTCCGGCTGCACGACGGCCAAAGGCAAGCTGATTTTCGGTTTCTCAGCCGGCGTACTGGCCTATATCATTCGCGTTTTCGGCGGCTACCCGGATGGGGTCGCTTTTGCCGTATTGCTGCTCAATATCTGCGTCCCGCTGATTGACCTGTATACCCAGCCGCCCATTTTCGGCATGAAGGGCAAGCCATGACGCATACGGCGAAACCGCCCTCCGCGACAAAAATGGCCGTACGTACGGCGGTGATCCTGTTCATCTTTGTCGTCATCTTTACCGGCCTGCTGTCGGGCGCTTATTTGTGGACCTTGCCCACGATCGAGGCCGCCGCAGCCGAAGAGAAAATGAAACTGATCGATGAGGTTCTGCCACGCACGACCTACGACAATGATCTGCTGAAAGACACCATTCAACTCGCGCCGACCGCTGCACTTGGCCTGGACGAAGCGTCGACGATGTATCGCGCGCGCAAGGGCGGCCAGGCCAGCGCCCTCGTTCTTGAAGCCGTCGCCCCGGACGGCTACGCCGGCAAGATCCGACTGCTGATCGCCATCGGCACCGACGGCACCCTGCTCGGCGTGCGCGTCACACAGCACAAGGAAACACCGGGACTGGGCGACTATATTGAGCCCAAGAAAGACAAGAACAAAGCGCGCCCTTGGATCGCCCAATTCAACGGCCTGACGCCCGCTTCCACCGAAGAGCGCGAATGGAAGGTCAAGAAGGACGGCGGACGTTTTGACTCGGTGGCCGGTGCCACCGTCACGCCGCGCGCCGTGATCAAGGCCGTGCGCAAGGCGGCCATGTATGTTGCCGAGAACCGCGAGCAGCTTTTTACTGCACAATGAAAAATCCATTCACCACCAAGACACCAAGTTCACCAAGAAGCACCAAGATAAATCCCTTTTCTTGGTGTAACTTAGTGTACTTTGTGTCTTGGTGGTTCGCTTTTTTGTCTGAGGCTAGCTCATGATCACGCGTGACGAATTCCGCCAGATCGCCGCCAACGGCGCCTGGAAACAAAACACCAGCATTGTCCAGATTCTTGGCCTGTGCCCACTGCTGGCGGTCACCACCAATCTGGTCAATGGTGCCATGCTCTCGCTGGCCACGATCATCGTCATGGCCATCTCGGGTTTGGCCATCGCCAGCCTGCGTAACCTGATCCCGCACGAGATCCGCATCCCGGTCTTCATTCTCGTCGTCGCCGCGCTGGTGACAGTCGTTGACTTGCTGTTCAATGCCAACCTCCATGAGTTGTATCTGGTGCTCGGCATCTTTATCCCGCTGATCGTCACCAACTGTATCGTGCTGGCACGCGTCGAGGCCTATGCCAACAAGAACCCACCGCTGCAATCGATGTTCGACGGCATTTTCATGGGCGTCGGCATGCTATGGACGCTGTCGCTGCTCGGCGGCCTGCGCGAACTGATCGGTCGCGGCACACTGTTTTCAGGCATCGACATGGTTTTCCCCGGCCTGCACCCGCTGCAACTGCTGCCGGACGACTACCCCGGTCTGCTGCTCGCCATGCTGCCGCCCGGAGCCTTCATCCTGCTCGGCTGCCTGATCGCCTGGAAGAACTGGATCGAGTCGCGCGCGGCCGCCCGCCAGCAACGCCGCTCACCGGAACCCGTGGCGGCCGGCGGCTGCCACTAACTGCCCGCAATGAACGCAAGCAAGCGCAGCGAGATCTTCAAACGCTTGCGTGCGGCCAATCCGGCACCGACCACCGAGCTTGACTACGCAAGCACCTTCCAGCTGCTAATTGCCGTCATCCTCTCGGCACAGGCCACCGACAAAAGCGTCAATCTGGCGACGCAAAAACTGTTTGCCGATGCGCCGACACCACAGGCCATCCTCGCCCTCGGCGAAGCCGGACTGTCGGGCTACATCAACCGCATCGGCCTCTATAACGCCAAATCCAGAAACGTCATCGCCACCTGCCGCGAGCTCATCGAGCTGCATGGCGGCGAGGTTCCAGATGATCGTGAAGCCCTCGAAGCGTTGCCTGGCGTCGGCCGCAAGACCGCGAACGTGGTACTCAACACCGCCTTCGGCGAACCGACCATCGCTGTCGACACACACATCTTCCGCGTCGCCAACCGCATCGGTCTGGCACCGGGCAAGACGCCGCTTGCCGTTGAACTCAAGCTGCTGAAAGCGGTGCCTGACGAATTCAAACATGACGCCCATCACTGGCTGATCCTGCACGGACGCTACATCTGCAAGGCACGCAAACCCGAATGCTGGCGTTGCGACATTGCCGATTTGTGTGAATTCAAAGATAAGACTGATCCCTACGAAGCGTGATTCCAATTCGCAATGGAAACGAGACGCGAAGACAAGCCGAAGACAGTGCTATAGCTCGGCGAAGCGCAGTCTGCACGGCACCCCTCATGAATAAACGCTGTCAGGCGCATTACCCCGAAGATGCCCGTGTTTATTGGCTTCGCAGCAAGCGCCTTGGTTGTGATAGCGCCGCAGTCTCCCGTAGCGCTGCTACACCGCCCTACTTCAGCAAACCCAACAATTTCTCCGCCGCCAGCTCGGACGAAGCCGGGTTCTGGCCGGTGATCAGCAAACCATCGACGAGCACATAGGGATGCCAATCCGGGCCCTTGGAGTACTCGCCACCGTTGGCCTTGAGCATGTCTTCCACGAGGAAAGGGACGATCTGGGTGAGCTGTACCGCCTCTTCTTCGGTATTGGTAAAGCCGGTGACGCGCTTGCCCTTGACCAGCGGCGTTCCATCGGCATTGCGGGTATGGCGCAGTACGCCGGGCGCATGGCATACGGCGGCGACAGGTTTGCCGGCGGCCATCATGGCCTCGATCAGTGCGATGGATTGCTTGTCTTCAGCCAGATCCCAGAGCGGGCCATGGCCACCGGGATAGAACACGGCGTCGAAATCGGCTACTTTCAGCGCAGCGAGTTTGGCCGTGCTGGCCAGCAATGCCATGCCTTCGACATCGGCCTTGAAGCGCGTTGTGGCGGCAGTTTGCGCCGTGGGGTCATCGCTCTTCGGGTCCAGCGGCGGTTGGCCGCCCAGCGGTGAGGCCAGGGTAATTTTCGCGCCGGCTTCCTTGAAAAGGTAATACGGCGCGGCAAATTCTTCGAGCCAGAAACCGGTCTTCAAGCCGGTGTTGCCAAGTTGGTCGTGCGAGGTCAGTACCATCAGGATGTTCATTTTGTTTCTCCAATAATCAAGCGGCGGTTACGTGCAGGCGCACGTCAACGTTAGCGCGCAGGGCGTTCGAATACGGGCAGACCTGGTGCGTTGCTTCAACCAGTCGGTTGGCCTCCGCTTCGCCCAGGCCAAGAATTTCCACATAGAGATCCACATCGAGCGAGAATCCGCCTTCCTTGTTCTGGCCGATGCCGACTTCGGCACTGGTCTTGCTACCGGTCAGCGCCAGTTTCTGCTTCTCGGCAACATGTTTGATGGCGTTATCGAAACAGGCCGCGTAGCCGATGGCAAAGAGCTGCTCCGGATTGGCACCCACTTTGCCGGTACCCGGTGCGGCGAGATCAAAAGCGAGCGAACCGTCGTCCAGCGCCGCATGGCCGGAACGGCCGCCGATGGCGGTGGCGCGAGTTTTGTAGAATATTTTCATGGCAGGTTCCTTGAGTTGTGGTTTTGAGAGAAAGTGATAGCAGCTTAATTTTTGTTCAGCTGAACAACGAGCTTGCCGAAATTCTTGCCCTTGAGCTGGCCGATAAACGCATCAGGCGCGGCTTCCAGACCGGTAACGAGGTCTTCGCGGAACTTGATCTTGCCATCGGCGAGCCAGGCGCTCATCGCCTTGAAGAACTCGGGATAACGATGTCCATAGTCGTCAAAGATGATGAAGCCCTGCATCTTGATGCGGCGAACCAGAATCTGCCCCATCAGGTAGGAGAGCCGGTCCTTTCCGACCGGCAGTTCCGCCACGTTGTACTGCGAGATCAGGCCACACAGGGGAACGCGAGCGCCGGTATTGAGCAGCGGCAGCACGGCGTCAAAAACCGCACCGCCGACGTTCTCAAAATACACGTCGATACCCTTCGGGCAGGCGGCCGCAAGTTGGGCGGGAAGGTCGAGCGCACGGTGGTCGATGCAGGCATCGAAACCGAGTTCCTCAACCACGTAGCGACATTTTTCCGCGCCACCCGCAATGCCTACCACGCGACATCCCTGGCGTTTCGCGATCTGGCCAACCACGGAACCGACCGCACCGCTGGCCGCCGCCACGACGACCGTTTCACCGGCTTTCGGCTGGCCGATATCCAGCAAGCCCATGTAGGCAGTAAAACCGGGCATCCCCAGCACGCCCAAGGCCAGCGAGGGCTGCGCCATATTGCCCAGCTTGCTCAAACCGGTGCCATCCGAGACGGCGTAATCCTGCCAGCCGGTATAGGCCAGAACCAGTTCGCCCTCGGCAAAATCAGCGTGCCGCGAGGTCTCGACGCGGCAGACCGTGGCACCGACCATGGCGGCATCGATGGCGACCGGTGCGGCATACGACTTGGCGTCGCTCATGCGTCCCCGCATGTAGGGATCGAGCGACAGATAGAGCGCGCGCAGCAAAACCTGCCCTTCGGCGGGAACGGGAATAGCGGTGGTTTCCAGACGGAAATTGGCGGCGGTCGGCTCGCCGACCGGGCGGGAGGCCAGGACGATGCGGCGATTTTCTTGAGTGTTCATGGGTTTCTCCTTGCGAACAAATGAATGATTCGAGTCTGATGCATGACTTACAGGGCAGCTTCGAGCACGCGCTGACTTACCTCCAGCGTCACATCCTTATGCTCACCGATGGCCACCATGCCGTGCGCCTTGAGCTGGGCGATGATGGCCGGAACGGCGTTGGCACCGATGCCATATGCGCTCAGGTGGGTTGGCAGTTCCAGGCTCTCGAAGAAGGCGCGGGTTTTCGCAATGGCGGCATCGATTCGCTCGTCTTCACTGCCGGCGCTGATCTGCCACACGCGTTCGGCATACTGCAGAAGCTTGCCACGCTTGCTCTCGCGACGGACTTGCAGCATCGCAGGAAGCACCAAGGCCAGGGTACGGGCGTGGTCAATGTCGTATTTGGCCGTCAGCTCGTGGCCAATCATGTGGCTCGCCCAATCCTGCGGCACGCCGGCCCCGATCAGGCCATTGAGCGCCAGCGTGGCAACCCACATCAGGTTGGCGCGGGCGTTGTAGTCCGCGCTGCTGATCGCTTCAGGGCCATGCTCGATCAAGGTCAGCAGCAGTCCCTCGGCAAAGCGGTCCTGCACATGGGCCTGCGCCGGGTAGGTCAGGTATTGCTCCATCACATGCACGAACGCATCGACGACGCCGTTGGCGAGCTGGCGTTTCGGCAGCGTGTAGGTCTTGGTCGGATCCAGCACCGAGAACACGGGGAATAAGGCGCGATTCATGAAGGGCAGCTTGGCACCCTGCGCCTTGATCGTCACCACACCACCGTTATTCATCTCGGACCCGGTGGCTGGCAGGGTCAGCACACTACCGAAGGGCAGCGCCTGGCGAATGGTCGAGCCGAACTTGAAGAGGATTTCGGCAGGATCACCGTCGATCAACGCAGCAGCCGCCACGAACTTGGTGCCATCAATGACCGAGCCGCCACCCACGGCAAGCAGGAAATCGACCTGGTTCAACTTGACCTGCTCAACCGCGCGCATCAATGTTTCGAAACTCGGATTCGGCTCAATGCCGCCGAACTCGATTACCTCACGCGCCCCAAGCGCGGCATGCACTTCGGCCAGCGTCCCGGTCTTGCGCGCACTCTCGCCGCCGAAAAGAATCAGTACGCGCGCCGTGGCGGGCACCAAGGTACTCAGCTCGGCAATGCGCCCCTCACCGAAAACGATATGGGTCGGATTGTAATAATTGAAGTTATTCATCGTTGAATCTTTCTCTAAAATAGACCGGTCGTCTAGTTTTACATCAAAAAAATGCGCGGCCAAAAAAGTCCGCGCGCCATAAATCATTTCGGTCAGGTCAGCATCAGCACTTGCCGCGTTGTCTGCAATGCGGCATCGAGCGCGCTGCCATCGCGCCGAAGTTTTGAAATCAGCGACGCGCCCAACCACGCTCCGTAGAGCCATTGAGCGCACGCAACAGGGGACTGCGCGTTTTGAATTGAACCGTCGGCCTGCCCTGCGGCGATGCAATCTGCAAGACGTTGCATGATCCGCTCAGTGCCCTGAAGCATGGTGCTGCGCATCGCCTCCGACAAATCCGATATCTCGGCTCCCAGCTTGACGATCAAGCACTTGCGCTCGGACTCCTCGCCCGTCTGCGTATCGATCCAACGCTGGAAATAAGTCATCAGACGTTGTGCTGCCGTCAAATCAGCGCGGACAAGCAGCGCATCGAGGTTGAGTAGATAGGTCTCGAAATACGTTTCAAGCAGCGCAATACCGAACAATTCCTTGGACGCGAAATAATGGTAGAAAGACCCCTTGGGTACGCTTGCGCTCGCCAGAATTTCTGAAAGACCGACGCCCACAAAGCCTTTTCCAGCCACCAACTGCTGGCCGCAGGCGAGGATGTGTTGGCGGGTATCGATGCGTTCAGAAGCCATGGAACGAATCTTACAACACAATTAGACCGGTCGTCTAGTATTTTCTACAGAAAGACACCGCGTAACCTCAAGACCACTCTGACGCTGCACCATGGCCCCACCCAGCATCCAGCTGCCAAGCGGGGACACGAGCTATTTCCTATTCATAAGCAGCCGCGCAAACAGGCGCACTATCACTTTCGTGCGAACACGGGCCGATCCACGCCTGGTCAGGCGGCAAACGAGACATCTCGCTCGCCAGAAATGCCGCCACGGCCAGATCGGGATCTTCCTCCGTCGTCACAACGCCCTGAATTCCCCGCTGCTGAAGCCGTTGTTGCAAACCTGAACCCATTCCGGCAGATATCAGGAGGCTGACCCCATCCAGAGGATGCGCCTGTCCGACAGGACTGGCATGGAATGACTGTTCGAGGGGCAGTTCAAGCAGCGTCTTGTCGATCACCTTCCCTTGCTTCACTTCGTAAATCCAGAACTTGCGACACTTGCCCGCGTGCTCCGTCACCGTCTTGCGATTCTGGCTGCAAACGGCGATCCTGAGCACGCCGCCAGACGGCTTCTCCGGCACCGCATCGTGCTGCGCCGCACGGCTCCCGCAACAGCCGCCGCTCTCGTGGCCATGACCCTGCCCGTGCTCCTGCCCATGCCCGCCACAACCGCCGCCACCGCTGCAGTGATGCTCGCCATCCCCTCCTTTTGCGTGTTCATGGCCGCCGCTGCAACAGCCGCCGTGCTCGTGCCCACCGCACCCACCGCCTTGAGGCGCGGCCGCTTCCAGTTCGCCGTTTTCATATTGCGTGATTGCCTGCACAACGGTCAGCGCCGTCGTGCCATAGACGGTAACGCCTTGCTCAAACAAGGTGCGCAAGGTGGCGCGATTGATGCTCCCACACAGTACAGCGTCAAGCCGAATCGCCTCTCCGGCACCCGCCTCCTGTTCCCGCAGCGAGACCTCCTCGCATAGGCGGGTTTCCGTATCAAAGAACAGAAGGTGCTCGGCGCTAGGCAAGTGAGGCTCGATTAGTGACTCAAGGCCGTTAGGTACCGCCACCGGAATGCAGAGTTTCATTGAATTACCTTTTCACTGACGTTAAACTACATTTATTGGCATATGCCATCATTTTTAACTCATCAGCGTCTCCTGTCAAGCATCCAAGCTTGAATCTTTCCCTTGTAAATACCATGATGGAGAAACCCAGATGGCTTTTCCTGGTTCCATAATGAATAACTCTCTTTGAGACGATGCACTTCATGCCTGCAACTTTCCTGAAGAAGCTGATCAAGCGCGCCAGACCCGACAAGCTTCCTGACGTCAGAGGCCGTCGCTTTGTTGTTGTCATCGACTGCATCCTCAACCAGAATGTCCGCGACACAGGTGCGGCGCGGTTTCCGGCGATGAATTTCGCGCTGCTGCAACTTTGTCACGAGCAGCACGTAGGCATTCTCCAGATGCCTTGCCCGGAGGTTGCCGCGCTCGGCTTCAAAAGGATACGTCCGCCGGGGCAATCGATTCGCGACGCCCTCGACACCGAAACCGGACGGCAACGTTGCGCAGAAATCGCGGAGGATGTCACGGATCGAATCGAGGCCAGCCTTGCCGAAGGCGACGTGCTGCTCGCCGTCCTTGGCGGCAACCCGCAAAGTCCCGGCTGCGCGGTTCATAACGACGACGATGGCTTGCTCGACAAGTCCGGCGTACTCATGAAGGAACTCCAGGCGGAATTCAGGAAAAGAGATCTGGACGCGACGTTCAGGAGCCTCCGGGACCACGATCCGGAATTAATGGCGCAGGACATTCAGTGGTTTCGCGACGTTCTGCTTACTGAGCATCCTCTGAAAGGCGCGTGAATTGGCGCTCTATGCGAACACAAGGCTGCAAGCCAACAAACAGGCGGATCTTCGAGGCAATGCCTCATAGATCGTTCATTCATGCGGATTTCAGACTGCTGTAAAAATTTAGCTCTGCCGAAAGCCCGGCCCTTCCGGGCGAGAAGCAAAGCGGTGGCCTCTGATATTTATTGGCTTTTGCCACCCATTCGATACAATGATTTGACGCGATCCACCCGCAACAGTCCGCGCTGGCGGCTCTTGAACTCCATTCAGCGAGTAAATCACCGTGATTACTGAATTGACGTCCGGCTCCGACCTGAAGGCCGCCCGAAACCTGATCGAGCGTAACGAGCTCACGTTCGAAGCCGGTTTCGACGCGATGTACGGCGTCCACGAAAACGGCGAACTCATCGCCGTCGGTGCGCGGGCCGGGAACATTCTGAAGATGCTGGCCGTCGATCCGGCCTACCAGGGAGGTTCGATTCTCGGCGAAGTTCTGACCGGGCTCGTCTCATCCGGCCTTGCCGCCGGTTTCGACTCGCTGTTTGTGTTTACCAAACCCGAGTATTCGACAACTTTTCAGGCGCTGAACTTCACGCTCCTGGCCAATCAGGAAAAAGTCGCCCTTCTGGAGTACGGAAAAGGCCTCAGGAACTGGCTTGAATCGAAGCGCTCGCTGATCCGGCCGGGGATCAACGGTGCCGTGGTCGTCAACTGCAATCCCTTCACCAATGGCCACCGATTCCTGCTGGAAACAGCCGCCCGGCAGGTCGACAATCTGTATGTCTTCGTGGTGAAAGAAGATCGTTCGATCTTTCCCTTCGACGTTCGCTACCGTCTGGTCAAGGAAGGTTTGCGCGATCTTGGCAATGTGGTGGTGCTCGACACGTCGCGCTACATCGTCAGCGGCGCGACCTTCCCGACCTATTTCCTCAAGAAGGACGATCCGGTGGCCCGCATCCAGATGGAGCTTGACGTCACCCTGTTCGCCTCGCAAATCGCGCCGTTCTTCGGCATCACCCGGCGTTTCGTCGGAACCGAGCCGAACTGCAAGCTAACCGACGGCTACAACGAAACGATGAAGCGCATTCTGCCGATCTATGGCATTGAGTTTGTCGTCGTCGAGAGAAAGCAGGCCTCGACAGGCGTGATCAGCGCCTCTCGGGTACGCGAACTCCTGGCGCACAACGATCTTGCCCAACTAGCCGACTACGTCCCGCCAAGCACGCTCGCCTATCTCACAAGCGACGAAGCAGAACCTATCCGCCAGCAGCTTCAGCAGGGAATGGAAAAACACCCGATTAATTAGTCCGCCGCTCTTGTAACCACTACAAAAAGGAAAAATCATGTCCTCTCCCAAACTTTTGGTCATCGGCGGCGTTGCTGCCGGAGCCTCATGCGCTGCCCGCGCCCGTCGCCTGTGCGAAAGCGCTGAAATCACCATCATCGAACGTGGCCCTGATGTTTCGTTCGCCAACTGCGGCTTGCCGTACTTCATTGGTGGCGAAATACCGGCGCGCGATGCACTGGCCGTACAAACACCGGCGTCACTGAAAGCGCTGCTCAACCTCAATGTACACACTCGCTGCGAAGCGGTGAGCATTGATCGCGTCAACAAACGCGTTGAACTCCGCCATCTGGACAGCGGCAGTACCGAATGGCAATCGTACGACAAGCTGATGCTGGCACCCGGTGCCTCGCCTTTGCGCCCGGACTTGCCGGGGATTGACGACTCGCGCATCTTCACCCTGCGCAATCTGGAAGACATGGATCGCATTGTTGCGGCGACTGATTCAGGCATGCGCGCCGTCGTCATTGGCGCGGGCTTCATCGGCCTGGAAATGGCTGAGCAACTGCAGCGCAAGGGGCTTTCCGTGCAACTGGTGGAATTGCAGAAGCAGGTCTTCCCGCCACTGGATGCGCCGATGACCGCGCTGCTGGAAAGCGAACTCCGCCGTCACGACATCACGATCACGCTGGGTGACAGTGTCAGCGGGTTTGAGCCGAGCGCAGGGATCGTTCGCTGCCACCTGACTTCCGGCAACGTGCTGGAAGCCGATCTGGTCGTATTATCGATCGGCGTAAAGCCCGACTCCGAACTGGCTCGTGCCGCCGGTCTGCACCTGGGTCCGCGCGGACATATCGTGGCCGACGAATTCCAGCGCACGTCCGATCCGGATATCTATGCCGCAGGCGATGCCGTTGAAACCATTGACCGTGTGATGGGTGATAAAACCGTGGTGCCAATGGGTGGCCCGGCCAACCGTCAGGGGCGGGTCGCCGCCGACCACATCTTCATGCCGGACAAGGCTCGCCCTTATCCCGGTTCGCTCGGCACCGCCATCGTGCGCGCCTTCGATGTTGCTGCCGGAATCACGGGCTGGAGCGAGAAGCGCCTGATCGCCGCCAAGCGACCGTTTCAGACCGTAACCGTCAACGATCATCAGCACGCCACCTATTACCCGGGGGCCAAACCATTGACCGTGAAAATCCTCTGGGAACCGGAAAGCGGCCGTCTGCTCGGGGCACAAGCC
>JBBQAT010000101.1:0-15442 GCA_038316625.1 Burkholderiales bacterium | reverse complement strand
TGGATCGCCATTTGACGCGGGTTCCCTCGCTATTCAGTCGCGGATGCCAAGCGCCGCACGGCTCGACAGGGCGAGCGCGAGCACTTTTCCGTACTCGTCGCCCGTCACCGTGAAGTGGCCCATCTTGCGCCCCGTTTTGGCGACACCCCGCCCATATAGGTGCAGCTTCGACTCGGAAACTGCCAGCAAAGTGTACGAGACCGAACACGGGGCTGGTGCTGGGCTAGAACTTTTCCGGTCGCAGTGTCTTGGCATCACCCAGAAAAGCGGCCATCCCGTAATTCGCGCAATACTGCTTTTCGAGATGCTCAAGAATGGCGAGCGCCACCGTTTCGCCGCACAGCACCTCGACCCGGATGTTTCCGCTGGATGGCCAAGAGGCATCGCGAACGCCATGTGCCCCCTCGCCGCGTGCGTCGGTGACCAAGCGCTGGCCATCATGGACTAAAAAGCGAACCCGCCGTCATAATCAGGATGTGAGGTGCCGAAACCTTGATTGCCAGCCGCCAGTATGCTTTACCAGCTCAACCGGCCCGCCCGGCGCATGTTTCCAGCGCTCGATCAACTTTGCTATCCGCAACGAATCTTCGGGCAGCGCCAGACCGTCGGCATTGATGACGTCCAGCATCAGGCTCGCGACTTTCGTACGCAGTTTTGGATCGCGAATTTCACGCAACAACGCATCGATGCGCTCCGAACCGCGGCTAAATTCATCCAACGGCTCTTGCGCCCCATAAGTCATCAATTCGCGGCATAGATCGCGAACCATCTGGTCGAACTGATTGCCTCCAACGCCGATGCGTTGCAAGAACGCCTCGCGGTTCAAAAACTCCAGTTCGCCCGGATTGATCGCTCGCTCAGCCAGAAACTCCAACGCAGCCACGCGGGCCAGGGTGTTTGGTCGATTGGGTGAGTAGTGGCGCATGACAAACCTCCGTTCACCCGGATCATGGAAACGCGGATTCGCGTTTTCGCCTCGGGTTCATGTCGAAGTATCCGCGTTGTTTTACATAATTTCCAATTAAACAAAACAACACATATCATTTGTCGTTGCTTATGTTTCTGGCCTTTATTATTGGCGCTCGCCTGCTCAGGGGCTGAGCCGCTGGCAGCCGCGCTGCAACATATAAGCATTAACCTATCTGATCACTAATTTTATTTAATTGGATTTAATACGATTCAGTCGCCATAGTGATCCCGTGCCCCACAAAACGGGGTGCATCAATTCACAGTCACTTGGAGATTCATCATGCGTCAATACGCGACAGACAGTCCGGAAGCCACCGCTCGAATCTTGGCCCTTGCGCTCTTGGCCGATGGTGCCATCGACCTCAGCGAGGTTGAATCCTTGCAACAGCACAAAATCATCAGCAAGCTCGGACTCGATAGGTCCTTGTTCGACAAGGTTATCCACGAATTTTGCGAAGACATGCTGTCCTACGCCCATCAAACCCCGTCGGGCCGGCACGAACTTGACGCCGGGAGCATTGACGCGCTGCTGAACGAAATCCGCGATCCGGATAAGCGAAACACACTGTTCAGCTCGATGCTCAACATCGTCAATGCGGAGGGCGTAATCCTGGCGGGTGAAAGCGTGCTCATTTCGCAAGCCTTGAAGGTCTGGCATCTGGATTCTCGGACCGGTCCGAATTCGACCGGGTTGATCCAGAACCAGCCGCACAAAACCAGTCACTCCGGCGCTACCAAGATCACCGCCTGACGCAGCGGAATCAACAAGCGCGGGGTCCGGTACCGATTGCCGTAACGCGCCGGCCGCTGGGACCAAGTATTTTTTGAGGAGAATGAACCATGAATATCAATATTCAAGCGAGAGGTTTTGATCTGACCGAAGGAATTCGCGAACATACTCGCAAGCGACTGCAGTTCGCACTCAGTTGGGCCAATCACGAGGTGCGATCAATCACCGTTTGTCTGACCGACGACAACGGGCCGCGAGGCGGAAACGACAAACGCTGCCGTATTCAGATCCCGATGACCGGGTTGCCGGATGTGGTGATTGAGGATGTGGAAACCGATCTCTATCTGGCGATCAACAGCGCGGCCGACCGAACGGAGCGCACCATGGCCCGTCGCCTGGCACGCCTGCGCGGGCACCAACGCGAGCGAATTTCTGAAAGAGTACCGGTCATTGATGACCAGCCCGGCGCTGACACGCCATCCACTACACGCTAAAGATCTCACCATGAAACGCATACTTTTGTTCCTCGGTACCAACATGGCCATCGTGCTTGTTTTGTCAGTCACGATGCGCGTCCTGGGCGTCGAGCCCTATCTCACGGCCAATGGACTCAACCTTGGATCACTACTGGTTTTCGCCGCAGTGATGGGTTTTGGCGGTTCGTTGATCTCGCTGGCCATATCCAAATGGTCGGTCAAGCGCGCGATGGGCGTACACGTTATCGAGACGCCGGCCAATTCGACCGAGTTCTGGCTCGTTGAGACGATCCGGAAGTACTCGACCGAAATGGGCATCAAGATGCCGGAGGTCGGCATCTACGACGCACCAGAAATCAACGCCTTTGCCACCGGAATGAGCCGGAACAGTTCGCTTATCGCCGTTTCCACCGGCTTGCTGCAACAGATGTCGCGCCCCGAGGCAGAGGCCGTGCTGGGCCATGAAGTGGCGCATGCCGCCAACGGTGACATGGTGACCCTGGCACTGATCCAGGGCGTGGTGAACACCTTCGTGATGTTCCTGTCGCGCGTGATCGGGTACGTCGTCGACAAAGTCGTTTTCAAAACCGAACGTGGCACCGGGCCGGCTTTTTTTGTCACGATGATTGTGGCCGAACTGGTGCTCGGTGTTCTGGCGTCAATGATTGTCATGTGGTTTTCGCGGCGGCGCGAGTTTCGCGCTGATCACGGCGGCGCGACGCTGGCCGGGCGTCGAAACATGATCGCGGCGCTGGAGCGTCTGAAGGCCCAGACACCGCAACCCTTGCCAGAAAACATGGCCGCTTTCGGCATCGCCGGGGGCGTCGGTAGTGGCTTGAAGCGCCTGTTCATGACACATCCGCCGCTGGAAGAACGGATCGCCGCGCTCAAGGCAGCGACAGAAAGAGTAAATTGACGCGGGCTGACTATGCAGGCCGGCCAGAGTAGCCCCGTCTTGAATTGCAACTGACCCTATCCGGGAACTCACGATGACAACAGACGAACAAAGATCGATTCTCACCATTGGCATGTGCGCCGCCTTTGCCGATGGCGACAAGGACGAACGCGAGCGGCAGGAACTCAGGCGCATCGCCGAATCGTTGGCGGATGCGGCGAACTCCCCGAGTCTGTCGCGTATTTATCAGGACGTTCTGCTCAAACGGGTTAGCCTCACCGAAGCGGCCGCGCTGCTTGGCAGTAGCGAGAGCCGGCAACTGGCCTACGAGTTGGCGGTCTGTGTTTGCGACGCGGACGGTCGGCAAAACCAGGCTGAATACGATTTTCTTGCGTCGCTTAAAACCTTGCTGGGACTCAGCACCCGCGAAGTCGCGGCGTTCGATGATCAAGCGACCAGCATCGTCGAACTCGAGGACGCGGTAGCGCCAGCGGCGGGAACTCTGGCTCTTCCGGTAAATACAACGCCGCTGCCGCCGCCAGGTGTCTCGGTGGCGGAGCTTGACAAGTCGATTCTCAACTACGCCCTGTTCGCTGGCGGCCTTGAGCTGCTGCCACAATCCTGGGCCTCGCTGGCCATCATTCCGCTCCAGATGAAGATGGTTTTCGGTATCGGGAAGGCCTACGGCTATGAACTCGACCAAGGACACATCAAGGAGTTTGTCGCGGCGGCCGGTGTCGGACTGGGTGGCCAGTATCTGGAACAGTTTGGCCGCAAATTGCTCGGTGGCCTGCTTGGCAAACTGGCCGGAAAGACGGTCGGCAAGGTCGGCAGTGCCGGTGCCAGTATCGCCTTTTCGTTCGCCACGACTTACGCGCTGGGCCAGCTCGCCAGACGCTATTACGCGGAGGGGCGGAAAATGGACGGGGCGATGCTGCGCGAAACCTTCCAGAGCCTGCTGGAACCGGCCAAGCGTCTGCAGACCGACTACGCCCCGCAGATCAGGCAGCAGGCGCAGACCATTGATATGGAGCGGATCATGAGCATGATGCGCGGCGGCGCGGGGGCGGTGTAGCGCCACCCGGTGCTGTCCCGGGTTAATCGATCACACCCACAGACTGAGGGGAGGATCGGCCACTGCTGCGCGCAGGATATCGCCGCGCGACACCACGCCGATCAGGGCACCGGCTTCGCCGACGACGGGCAGCGCGGTCAGGCCGGTATCAAGCAATACCCGGGCGATACGCCGGATGTCGGTGACCGGATCCGCGCAAACGACCGGTGTGCTCATGACGTCGGCAACGGTCCGTTCGAGCCAGCCACTCAGCTTCTCGCCGTCGACGTCGATAACTGTCAGCAGATCGCGTTCGCTGACCAGGCCAATGACTTCCATCATCGGGTTCAGCACCGGTGCCTGATGGACCCCGCGCGCCATGAGGCTGTGCCAGGCGACGCGGACCGTGGTGCTCGCCGGCAAGCTGAAGACGTCGCGCGTCATCACCTGGTAGGCGTGGCGAACCGGCCCGCGATCGGCCTGTTGCGGCAGCAGCTTCGCATACGCGTCCGCCGCTTTGGCGTAGGTACTGCTTGGTACGCGCTTTGCATCACCGACACGTCGGCGACCGGTTTCGAGGTAGTACTCGGGACCGAGTTCTTCTCCGTCGGTTTCGACGGCCCGGGCGCGCCGCGCCGACGGCACACCGGGAACGCGCGCCAGATTCTCCAGCGGTCCGCGAAAGTTTTGGCCATTAACCCCATAGACGATGAACATGCCAGTCTCCTTGTGACCCTCAGTGTTCCCGAGGTGGTTAAGTCGTGCGCGTTGCGATGCAACTACGGGACGTTTCAGGTCGTTGACGTGCGCCTGCCCGATGGCATTGAAGAATACCGCGATGAACCGCTTGAGCCGCAAAAAGGGCGAGGCGCAGTTTGATTGCGGCGTTGATGTCTTTGGCGGCAATGGCAGCGGCAACTCGCGAAAAAGACGAATCAGAACGGTCTGTGGAGTTCATGCTTGGCTCTGAGCTTGGATGAGTGGTTTTTAGGTCTGAACCATTATCGACCGAGGCCACCATAAAGTACAATCAGATAAATTGAAGCGCCACATTTACCAAAGCTTATACGTGCTGCGCTAACGGATCGCCGTTCACCAACTCGTCTCCATTACGACCGTCGCCAGTCTGAACAATTTTATCAAGGCCGATCATCGCGATACGGCTGTGAGGCGCATGGATTGGCGATCTACATGCACGTCTGGCTGAAGAATGGCGTATTCATTGGCTCGCAGCGATGACATGCCATGGATCGCCATTTGATGCGGATCCCAGCGCTGTTTAATCACGGGATGCAGGAAATCACCTACCCAGAAGGAACTTGGTCGGCCGACAACTCCCGCTGCAGGATTCGATTCCGCCCGGCATTCTTGGCCTCATACATCAGGGTATCCGCTGCCGCCAACAGAACGTTGAAGTCCGCCGGCGCCCGCTCGTAGCTTGCAACGCCGATACTGAAGGTCACCGGCCAGTCGCCAGCCATCATGGCCTTCAGCAAGCGCTGTTGCAGATCATCGACGTAGTCCCGTGCGGCATCGTTTCCCATGCCTGGCAGCAGTAGCGCGAATTCATCTCCACCGAGTCGGGCGGCAATGTCGCTTGTTCGCAGCCGGTTCGCCAGTTCGTTCGCGACGCAAATCAACAGGGCATCGCCCGCCGCGTGGCCCTTTACGTCGTTAACCTCCTTGAACTTGTCGAGGTCGAAAAAGACGGCCGTCATCGCGGTACCTTCGCGTTGCGCTTGCGCCAGAGCCTGGCGCCCGTGTTCGTAAAACTCCCGACGATTCGGCAAGTGCGTCAATCCATCTTCACGCGCCAGACGCCTCTCGCGCAGGAGCACCTGGCGCAACTGCGCGACCAGCCAGACGCCGGAACAGAAAACGACTAAACGGCCGCCCGTGTTAAAGATCGTCGGCAAGAAGTCGACCGGGGCCTCTTCCAGAAGGCGATCGCCCCAGAACCAGAAGCCGGCGACGAGGAAGGTCATTGCCAGTCCGCTTTTCAGGCCGAGATACCAGGCGGCCAAAGCGAGCGGTGGCGTGAAGAAGACATAGAACTCGTAACCGAGGCCAGCGAACACGTGCAGGTAGGCGACAAGCACGATGAGCAGCGTACAGGCCGAAAGGAGGCTGATATAGCCGGTTCGGCCGGGTTGCCAGAGGATCAGTTCGCGCAGCGTCATCATCGGTCTCCTGGTTGGTTCAAGCGCAAGAACCTGAATCGCATGGGTGAGTTGCCCGATACAGCGTCACGAAGGGCTGTCCGGCCGATTACGCAGCGTTTACCGGTCGCGTTGCCTGCGGGCCGAAACCGAACGGATTGACCCTCTCTTGGCAGGCGCTTCAGCCCGTACGCGTTGAAGTTGTCTGCGCAAGGCGGCAAGTTCGAGATGAAGATTTTCGAGATCGGGCGTTGACGTGGGCACCGTTTCCCCAAGGTGCTCCTGCTGAATGGCATTGACGATGACCGCGATGAACAGGTTAAGCAAGGTGAAGGTCGAGGTCAGAATAAAGATCAGGAAGAAGATCCAGGCCATCGGGTAAACGTCCATGATCGGACGCACAACGCCCATTGCCCAGCTTTCCAGCGTCATGACCTGGAACAGCGTAAAGGTCGTGGCACCAAGGGTACCGAACCACTCCGGAAACTGCTCGCCATAAAGGCGGGTGGCCACCACCGCTGAAACGTAAAAGATAAGCGCGATGATCGCGCAGACCGACCCAAGACCGGGCAGCGCCGAGAGCAAACCGCTAATGACCCGCTTCATGCTCGGCACCAGGGTTATCAGCCTGAAGACCCGGAGCACGCGCAAGGCGCGCAGGACCGCCAGGGGGCCGGACGCGGGAATCAGCGCGATGCCCACGACCACGAAATCGAAGACGTTCCACGCATCCTTGAAGAAGGCGAGGCGATGGACCGCCAGTCGGAGGCCGATTTCAAGCACAAAGACGGCCAGAATTGCCCGATCAGCGGCGATCAGCCATGGCCCCCAGTGGTCCATGGCGTTCGGATTGGTTTCCACACCAAGAATGACTGCATTGAGCAGAATCAGGGTGATCAGAACACGCTGGACGATTGGCGTTTCGAGCCAGGCTGCCAAACCACCCGATTTCTGCTGCGGGCCGACTTGCGCCGTCTTGATGACCATCATCAACCCCACCGCGCCAGCCAGGCCCCCGTGCCGCCGAGGAAACGACTCAACTCCACGCCCAGCACGATGAACCAGACAAGAATCGCGATACCGACTCCGGCTGCCGCAATATCCTTGATGATCTTGATTTTTTCGTTGTACTGCGTCTCGACGAAGTCACACAGCGCCTCGATTGCGCTGTTGAAAATCTCGGCGACCAGAACAAACGCGGTGACCACGAGAATCAGCAGGAAATCCACCCAGGCGCGCAGGCCGAAAGCGAGGACCAGCACGGCCGCCGACAAGACCAGCTTATAGGTGACCGACAAGTCATAAAGGACGGCGTAACGAAGCCCGGAGAAGACCGTGCGGATTTTGCGCAAGGGGTGATAGCCAGCTTCCCCGGTACCGAGAAATTTGTGTCGCATTAAAGACCTTTCTGCCACACGGGCAGGCAGCGCAAGGCCAGAACCCACGCCAGAGCGGTGGCCATGCCAACCATCACGTCGCTCGGGAAATGCACTTGCAGATAAACGCGAGAGAACGAAACGGCGGCAATCAGCATGCCACCGGCAAGTAACTCACGGGGCGCGGCGGTTTGCCCCGGACGCAACAGCCAGGCGGCGACAACGGCCGTGATCTGGAGCGTGTGAGCACTGGGAAAGCTGGAATCCGGCGGCATGTCGACCAGCGCAGGGAACAGGTCCGGGCGCGGTCGATCAATCAAGAATTTAGCCAGATGCGCGATGAGAACGGCCCCGGCCAGCGCCAGTCCTACAAAGGCCGCGTCCGTCCTCGTTCGACCGACGGGCGGACGCCAGGCGAGCCACGCGACGGCAGGCACCAATACGAACAAGGAACCCAGCCCAGTGACGGCCATGAATGCGGCGTCAAGCCAGGAGTTTCTCGATCCATGCGCTACGGCCAGACCTGTTGCGTCAAACCCGGGAACACGGCAAGTCCGCTCCGGGCAGACCACAAGCGCGGCGGCCACCAGGATGGACAGCCCGGCCAGCGCAAAGATCGCGGCCCGGCTTAATGCCGTCTTCACGATTTATTACCCTCCGGAGGACGCTCGGCCTTCCGTTCGCGTGCGTCCTTGCGCAGAGAGAGAACAATCGAGACGGTGATGATCGCCGCGACGACGCCCAGCGAGAGCACGACGGGAACCTTGACCAGATCGATCAGCATCATCTTCACGCCAATGAACATCAACACGATGGCCAGACCATACTTGAGCAGCGAGAAGCGATCAGCCACGTCGGCCAGAAGAAAGTACATCGCTCGCAGGCCGAGGATGGCAAAGATGTTCGAGGTCAGGACGATGAACGGATCAGTGGTGATGGCGAAGATGGCCGGGATCGAGTCGACCGCGAAGATCAGATCCGTCAGCTCAACCAGGACCAGCACCAGCAAGAGCGGGGTTGCGTAACGGACCCATTTTCCGGCTTCTTCTTTCATGACGAAGAAGCGCTCGCCGTGGAGTTCGCTGGTCACCTTGATGTGACGTTTGATCCAGTTGATGACTGGATTGTTATTCAGATCGGGCTTCTGTTCGGCGAACAGCCACATCTTGACGCCGGTGATCAGCAGGAATGCGCCAAAGACGTAGAGCAACCAGTGGAACTGGGTGATCAGCCAGACACCGGCAAAGATCATGACCGTGCGCATGACGATGGCGCCGAGCACGCCGAGGATCAGCACGCGCTTCTGCATCTCCAGCGGAATCGCGAAGAAACTGAAAAGAATCAGCCAGACAAACACGTTATCAACGGCCAGCGATTTCTCGATCAGGTAGCCCGTGATGTACTGCAACGCTTTTTCATTGGCGAGTTCGCGCCCCACGGTGCCATCCAGATACCACCATAACAGGCCAGCGAAGAGCAACGAGACACTCACCCAGATGCCGGACCAGGTGGCCGCTTCCTTGAATGAGACACGATGCTCCTTGCCACCACCGACCACAAACAGGTCAATCGCGAGCATGATCAGGACCGTTACGAAAAATCCCGTCCACATCCACCAGGTACCAATTGTTTCCATTGTCAGAAGGCTTTCAAAATTCAAACTGTTCAAGAAGTTCCCGAATTCCTCCGAGACGGATTCACTATGCCAATTGTCAGGTATATAATCAAATTAAACATACTCGTTTAACACATAGGTAAGGACTTATGTATGCCGCGTCGCCGCATAACGTTTCGCCAGCTTGACACCTTTTCCACCGTAGCGCACTTGAGCAGCTTTTCCAAAGCGGCCGAGGCCTTGCATTTGACCCAGCCGGCGGTATCGATCCAGATCAAGCACCTCGCCGACGCCATCGGATTGCCGCTTTTCGTGCAGACCGGCCGAGATATCGCGCTGACTTCCGCCGGCGACGAGTTGCTCACGACGGTGCGTAGCCTCGACGATGTCTGGAGCCGGTTCGAATCGGCCATTGATGATTTGAAGGGGCTCAAGCGTGGCAAGCTACGCGTCGCCCTCGTAACAACGGCGAAGTACTTCCTGCCGCGCATGCTGGGAACCTTCTGCCAGCACTATCCAGAAATCGATATCGAACTGGAGATTGCGAACCGGGAGAAAATTGTCGAGCGGCTGCGGAACAACCAGGACGATCTTTATGTCATGTCCTACCCGCCGGACGACCTGGATATCACCACCCATCCCTTTCTGGACAACGAATATGTGGTGCTGGCTCCGGCCTCGCACTGGGCCGTTGGCAAGAAACTGAAGCTGACTGATCTGGCGGCCGAACCGTTTCTTTTGCGGGAAAACGGGTCCGGTTCTCGGCATGTTGTTGACCAGTACCTCATGAAAACCGGAATTCATCTGGAGGTACGGCTTTCGCTCGCCAGTAACGAAGCGATTCGGGCGCTGGTTGCCAGCGGCATGGGTTTGTCGGTGTTGTCGCGCCATGCGCTGGGTGACGATCCTGAGCGCGAAGGACTCGCCTTGCTCAACGTTCAGGGCTTCCCCCTGAAACAACCCTGGAACGTGGTTTATCTGAGTTCAAAGGTGCTGTCCCTTCCAGCGCAGCGCTTTCTCGATGAACTGCTTCACAGTGGCCTGACCGTTTGATCGAGTGGCCGTATTACCGTAGGGATTGTTTTGCCACAATGAAGACGGCCTCTGGGACTATGTTCTGCTCGCCAACTGAAACGGTGCCGATGGCGTCATGACCTCCGTTGCCCTCGCCAAAAAAAGAAGCATCAACGGGGGAACTGAGCCGATCAGTGCCTTGGTCCGACGGACTTTAATTGTTGCAATCACCCTGCGGCTGTTTTATCTGATCGAGTGATCGCTGCAACAGATATCACGAAGATTACAGAAATGTAATTTTCCGGTCAGCTTGTCGTCGGTAAGTCGTCTCCATACTTGGCAGCACCCAATCGAGGAGACTTCACCATGCAAGCCATCATTTTCGCTTCCTTCGCTGCATTGATCAGCCTGCTTCCCCTAAGCGCCCTGTCTGCCGCCGAACACGACGCCCATGCCGGGCACATGGATAACCAGAGCAGCGCGCCCGCTGAATCGCCGATGAGCGAAGGCGTCGTCAAAAAAGTGGATAAGGCCGCAGGCAAGGTCACCATTGCTCACGGTCCGCTGATCAACCTGAACATGCCGGCGATGACCATGGTCTTCCGCGTCAAGGACGCCGCCTGGCTCGATCAGATGAAGGCCGAGAGCAAGATCCGCTTTTTGGCCGACACCGCCAATGGTTCCCTGATCATTGTTCGTTTTGAAGCAACGAAGTGAGTATTGCGGGAGGTCGTATGCAAAAAACCGTTGCCACCGTACTGCTGGCGCTGAGCTTGCATGCTCCATTGCAAGCGCAGGAAGGTGATCTGGGCAAAACGCTTGACGGCCTGCTCGATTACGCCCGGAATAACAGTCCAGACTACGCGACCATGCGCTACGAGGCCGACGCGGCCGCTGAGCGAGTCACGCCGGCAGGCGCCCTGCCCGACCCGAAGTTCAGGGTGGAACTTCAGGACATCACCCGGATGGGCGAGCAGAATCCCAGCCTCGATCCCCGCCGCGTCGGCAGCACTAAATACACGCTGATGCAGGATCTGCCGTGGTACGGCAAACGTGACCTGAAACGGGAAATCGCCGAACTCGACGCCGAAGGTGCACAAGGCCGGGCGCGCGGCACTTGGGCCGAACTGGCCGCGCGTATCAAGTCGGCGCACGCCCAGCTTTACTACGTTTACCGCAACGAACAACTGGCGCGCGAAATTCTTGACCTGATGGTGCGCCTGGAAAAAATAGCCCAGGTTCGCTATTCCGGCGGCTTGGCGGCGCAGCAGGATGCCATCCGCGCCCAGGTGGAACAAACCGGGATGCGCAACGAACTGATCGCGCTGGAAAACGAGCGTACGCAACTGGGCGCACGGATGAATGCCCTGCTGGCCCGACCGATGGGGTCAAGACTGGCCGTACCGGAGTATCTGCGCCCGCTGCCGGCCCCCGTCAAACTGGATTACGCGACGCTCGAAGACCGCGTACGCGGCCGCAATCCGCAGTTATTTGCCGAAGAAACCCGCATCAAGTCGGCTGAGAAAAGCCGGGAGCTGACCTACAAGAACCGCTACCCCGACTTTACGCTGGCCGTTTCTCCGGTCCAGTTTCAAAGCTCGGTCAAGGAATGGGAGTTGATGCTTGAATTCAACATCCCGCTGCAACAAGCCCCGCGCCGCGCCATGGAGCGCGAATCGGAATCGATGCTATCGGCCGCCCGTTCACGCAAGGACGCGGCGGCGAACCAGATCCTCGGCGATCTTGCTGAAAACCTTTCCGGCATCGAAGCCGCACGGCGCACCGAGATGCTGACGACGACCAGCCTGTTGCCGCAGGCCGAACTGAGCTTCAAGGCCGCATTGAGCGGATACGAGACGGGGAAAATCGATTTCGCCACCCTGCTCGAAGCCCAGCGGCAGATTCGGCAAGCACGACAGAACCAGATCAAGGCCCAGGCGGAAGCACAAATGCGTCTGGCCGAAATCGAAAAGCTATTGGGAGAAGAATTGTGAGAACGGGCTCTGGATTGACCATCGGCGTGATCGCTGTAGCAATCGCCGCGAGCGGCGGTTACTGGATCGGTAGCAAGAAAGAAAGCAGGCCGAGCGTCGCGTCAAGCGCCCCTGAGACGGCGAAGAAAGTACAAAAACTTCTCTATTACCGTAACCCGATGGGTCTGCCCGATACCTCGCCGACGCCCAAGAAAGACCAGATGGGCATGGACTACATCGCGGTCTATGAAGGCGAGGATGAAAGCAGCAACGAACCCGCCTTCGCCAACCAGATCCGGATCAGCACCGAAAAAGTACAGAAGCTGGGCGTCAAGACCGAAGCCGCGCAACGGCGCGTTCTCGACAAGATCGTTCGCGCCGCCGGGCGCATTGAGCCCGACGAACGCCGTACCTACGCCATTTCGCCCAAGTTCGAGGGCTACGTCGAACGGCTGCACGTCAATGTGACCGGCCAGGCCATCGGCAAGGGACAGCCGCTGTTCGAGGTGTACAGCCCGGAACTCGTTTCGGCGCAGCGCGAATACGCCATTGCCGCCGAGGGCGTTGAAGCGCTGAAGAATGCTGGTAGTGAAGCGCAGAGCGGCATGAAGCAACTGGCCGAATCGAGCCTGCTGCGACTGAGGAACTGGGACATTTCGGACGCGCAGATCAAGGCGCTGGCCCAATCCGGTGAGGCGAAACGCACGCTGACCTTCCGCTCGCCAGTGGCCGGCATCGTCACCGAGAAGAAGGCGCTGCAAGGCATGCGTTTCATGCCCGGTGAGGCGCTTTACCAGGTGACCGATCTGTCGGCCGTGTGGGTCGTCGCCGACGTCTTCGAGCAGGATATTGGTCTGGTCAAACTGGGTACCACGGCCAAAGTCAGAATCAACGCCTACCCGGACAAGGTCTTCGAGGGCAAGATCAGCTACGTCTATCCGACCCTGAATGCCGCCACGCGGACTGTGCCGGTGCGCGTCGAACTCGCCAATCCCGGGCTGCTGCTAAAACCGTCGATGTTCGCGCAGCTTGAGTTGCCGGTTTCGGCTAAAGGTAATGTCGTGACGGTACCGATCTCGGCAGTCATCGACAGCGGAACCCGCCAGATCGTCTTGATACAAAAAGGGGAAGGCCGCTTTGAGCCGCGCGACATCAAACTCGGCGCTCGTAGCGATGCCTTTGTCGAGGTTCTTGAGGGCGTTCAGGACGGTGAACAAGTCGTCATCGCCGCCAACTTCCTGATCGATGCCGAAAGCAATCTCAAGGCGGCCGTCGGCGGATTTAGTGGCGCTGAGCAAAAGCCAGCCGGTGCGCCCAAGTCAGTCAGCCATAAAGCCACCGGCAAGATCGATGGCATCGACGTCAAAGCCGGTACCGTCAGCGTTGAACACGGCCCGGTCGAAAGCCTCAAGTGGCCGGGGATGACCATGGAATTCAAGCTGGCCAACGAGGCTTTGATGAAGGACGTAAAGCCCGGCGCGAGCATCGATTTCGAGTTCGTCGAACGTGGTCAGGGCGAATGGGTGATTACCTCGCTCAAGCCCGCCGCCTCCAATCCGCACGCCGGCCACTGATAAAAGTAGACGCTATGCTTAAGAACAACGACAAGAACCTCACCACCAAGACACCAAGAACACAAAGTTACACCAAGACGACCGAAGGAAGTGCAGAGCAAGACAGGAGGCTTGCTTGGTGCCCCTTGGTGTTCTTGGTGTCTTGGTGGTTCGCTGTTCCTCTTTTGACCGACTACTAGGGAGATTCGGACCATGCTGTCCAGCGTTATTGAATGGTCGAGCCGCAACCGTTTCCTCGTCCTGCTTGCCACCGTATTCATCATTATCTGGGGTGTCTTCGCCGTCCTCAGAACGCCGATTGACGCGCTTCCCGACCTCTCGGACGTGCAGGTCATCGTCTATACGGATTATCCAGGCCAGGCGCCGCAGGTGGTCGAGGATCAGGTGACCTACCCGCTGACCACGTCGATGTTGTCGGTACCGAAATCCAAGGTGGTGCGCGGCTTCTCGTTCTTCGGCGCATCGTTCGTCTACATCATTTTTGAGGACGGCACGGACATTTACTGGGCGCGTTCACGCGTGCTGGAATACCTCAATTTCGCTTCCGGCCGCATGCCCAAGGGCGTGACGCCGCAAATCGGGCCGGATGCCACCGGTGTCGGCTGGGTCTATCAGTACGTCCTGCTGGCCAAGGACAAGACGCTAGCCGAGTTGCGCTCGATTCAGGACTGGTACGTTCGCTATCAGCTGACCAAGGCGCATGGCGTTGCCGAAGTGGCGTCAATTGGCGGCTTCGTACAAACCTATCAGGTCACGGTCGATCCGGTGAAGCTGCGCTCCTATGGCGTACCGTTGATGAAAATCGCGCAGGTGATTCGCGATTCGAACCGCGACGTCGGCGGGCGAGCCGTGGAAATGGCCGAAACCGAGTACATGGTGCGCGGCAAGGGTTACCTGCGCGGCAAGAGCGACATCGAACTGCTGGTGGTGAAAAGCGACAAAGGCACGCCGGTACTGATCCGCGACATCGGCCGCGTCGAACTGGTGCCCGACGAACGGAGCGGGCTGACCGAACTCAACGGTGAAGGCGAAGTCGTTTCGGGCATCGTCATGTCGCGCTATGGGCAAAACGCGCTGGAAGTGATTAGCAACGTCAAGGAAAAGATCGCCGAAATCGGCCCCGGCCTGCCCGACGGCGTGACGGTGCAGACCGTCTATGACCGCTCCGAACTGATCCACCGCGCCATCGATACGCTAAAGCGCACGCTGATCGAGGAGTCGATCATCGTCGCACTGGTGTGCATCGTGTTTCTCATGCACGTGCGCTCGGCGCTGGTCGCCATCCTGATGCTGCCGGTCGGCATCCTGATCGCCTTCATCGCCATGCGTTCGCTGGGCATGAACTCCAACCTGATGAGCCTCGGCGGCATCGCCATCGCCATCGGCGCGATGATCGACGCAGCGATTGTCATGATCGAGAACGCGCACAAGCATCTGGAACGTTTGCCGGAAGGCCACACCAACGCGGATCGTGGCGCAGCCATGCTCGCTGCGTGCAAGGAAGTCGGCCCCGCCCTCTTCTTCTCGCTGCTGATCATCACCGTTTCCTTCTTGCCGGTGTTCAGTCTGGAAGGCCAGGAAGGCCGCCTGTTCTCGCCGCTGGCCTA
>JBBQAT010000100.1:0-15573 GCA_038316625.1 Burkholderiales bacterium | reverse complement strand
TCAAAACCATACTGCAGCGGATTCTTGCCATTCACCCAGCGGAAGACTTGCGATTTTTGTGTACGGGTAAGTTTGGGCTTGCGCCCTGTCCCTTTACGTGCGGCTAAACAGTGCAGTCCTCGACCACGTCCGTTGACCTTGCTCAGCCATTTGTACGCCGTAGTGCGACACAACCCCAGGCTGGTCATGACCGCGGCCACGTCTTCGCCTTCACGAATCCGCGCCACTGCCATCATGCGCAGCGCTTCTTTGGTCTTTCGATCATGTGTTCGGCCATCTTTCTTCATGGTCGGTTGGAGTTCTTGTACTTCCACTTTGTTCCAGATATGTAGACTTTATTTCTGACTGGTGAGTAAAACAGTAGGAGTCAGCTGTCATGAATGGAAAAATTTCATCCAACCTTGCGAACGAATGCTCAAAAGCTCATATACGAGAACTGGAAAACCTTAGCTTCGCGATCGATCAGCATGCCATCGTCAGCATAGCCGATACCGCTGGCGATATTATTGCCGTCAACCAGAGATTTTCGGATATCAGCGGCTATAGCCACGATGAACTATTGGGGAAAAATCACCGGCTACTAAATTCGGGTCGTCATCCGCAAAGTTTTTTGCTGCAATGTGGCAGGCGATTACTTCAGGCCTAGTCTGGCACGGCGTGATCTGCAACCGCAACAAGAACGGCAGCCACTACTGGGTAGCTACCACGGTCGTGCCTTTCATTGATGCTACCGGTGCGGTTTATCGCTATGTTTCGATCCGCACCGACATCACAGCCATCAAACAAGCGGAGGAGGAACTGCACCTCACCCGCAATGAATTGCGCATCGTTCTCGAACAGCAGACCGCCCAATTCGAAAAACCTCGCGCCCAACTGGACGAAACCGAACTGCAGTTGCTGCTGTCGGAAAAGCTCGCGGCCATCGGACAACTGGCTGCACGCGTCTCCCATGAAATCAACAATCCGATTGGCTATGTCAACTCCAACTTCGGTGCCTTAGAGCGTTACATCGACAATCTTCATCGCCTGATTGATGCCTATGCAACGCTCGAGCAGCCTCTGGCGTGTGATTCACCTGCTCGTACCGCGCTGGCTCGGATCAAGGAGGACCTCGATTTCGAGTTCCTGCGAAATGACATATCGACTCTGATGAGCGACTCCAAGAAGGGAATTTCCCGCGTACGGCAGATTGTCGCCGACCTCAGAAGGTTTTCCGGGGTGGACAGCATGCAGAACTGGGAAGAGGCTGACATGCACAAAAGTCTTGAATCAGCCCTCAACGTAATCTCGAGCGCGATTTCATACAAAACGAAGGTCGTTAAAGAATACTGCACGATGTCGGTCCTCGAATGCAATCCCGCTGAACTGAACCAGGTTTTCATGAGCTTGCTGGTAAACGCTGCCGATGCTATTGGCGATAGCCAGCACGGCATCATCACCCTGCGCACCGGAAGCGACCATGAGAGTGTGTGGTTGGAGGTAGAGGACACGGGCTGCGGTATGTTAGAGCAAAATCTGAAGTATATCTTAGACCCCTTTTTCACCACCAAGCCGGTGGGCGCAGGGATAGGCCTCGGACTTTCTCTTTCATATGGGATCGTGAAGAAACACGGCGGATCAATTCAGGTTCGCAGCACGCCGAATGTCGGATCGGTCTTCCGCGTCCTCCTGCCGCGGAGACGTCCACTGTGATGTGCGGCCAAACGCGATGTCCATCATTAGATTCGGAGTTGCCTGGCTCATTAGGCACCATCAGGAAGAACTGGTCGCATGAAACGCGCCCTTTGGGAAACGAGCTGCCGAGGAACCTCGGGGCGCCTGAGGATGTCCTTATAGACCAACATGGCAGACATCTGGCGGCGGGGTTACCCACGTTTATTCCGGGGATACATGGTTTGACGGTTATCCACCTGAAAATACGTTTCTTTTCCGTAATATCTTCCGAAATGCCCGCCTGATATGGAAGTACAACCAGCACCACGTTATCCCTTGCATGGCCGAGTACAGGTAGCCTTACCCAACCAGACCGTGATTACGGGGCATTCGTTGGATATTTCAGTTGGCGGTATTTGTATACTGCTTGGCGAACCAATATCACTTGGCACTACTCACCTTCTCCGGTTTGAAATGCATGTCAATGGTAAAACGCACATCATTGTTGCGCAGGCACGACCGGTTTATGGCGTTTTTGCCAACCGTAACGGATTTCGTGTTGGGTTTGCATTCACGGAAGACGATCCGCAACGAACCGCTGCGATCAATTTGCTTGCTGGTAAGAAGCCGATGGTTGATGCAACCAGCAAAGAGGCTCTATCAAGTGTTGGGCAGGGTCAAGCTGACTGACCTAAAGTTGATGCTATTGATCCGGCCCGCAAATGTATGAAGTCGTCACCCCGGCGAAGGCCGGGGTCCAGGAGGTGAATCTATGCCCGTACTGGATACCGGCTTTCGCCGGTATGACGGGAATTTCATACTTCATCGGGCCGGAGAAATAATGACCAATGCCTCCTGGAAAATCCTCTGGCAAGAGCGTCCCACCTGCTCAAGTCGCCTCCCAAGTGACAGGGGACGGTCAATGGATACCGACGTTACTTCCAGTGGCCCAATACCAGGTTAATTTCGATATCGCGTCTTTCAACGAAGTAGATCGAGTCCGGCCAGTGATCTGGGGTACAGAGAACCGTTGGCATTTCACTGCCGTCCGAAAAGCCGTTCCGCCACCCTATAGCGGCCAGAATCATCCTGAAGACTAAACGTCGGCACTTGCCGAGTTTGGACTCCCATGCGGGCAACTCGACCGACAGCCTTATCATCTGTAAGCACCCAGAGGGGTTGCATTAGTCATGTGACTCTTCCGGGTCGAAATAAGTCACCCGGCAAGTTTTCGGGTCCCGCGTGTGCGACGTACTTTCACTGCCACTGTAGTGAAAGTTCATCGTAACGTCGGTGATGAGCAACAAGCCGTATTTTTCGTCTCGTACGTGTTCGGGTCCTGCTCCATGGATCCCCGATTGAAACGCACCAGCGATGAATGCCGCCAGGATGCGGTAACGAACATGCTCCCACCAGCCCGTCCATGACAGTCCATGATCATTCATTTGAATGATGCGGTCAGGATATGTCATGCGATAAGCTGTAGGGCGGACGCGTTGGTGCACTTGGGTAATTTGGGTATTTAGCGGCTGTATCCCAAAGGCTTGTTCGAGAAAAATCGGGGTTCTGGCTCGAATCGATTGCATCGAGGGGAAGCATCATCGACAACGAAGAAGACAAGCCGGTCGAAACGTCGAAGAAAAACGATGGCAACGAGCTTTCCGCGTTCTTCGGGCTGCTCGTCTGGGTGGTCATCGGGGCCATCGTTGCCTGGAACACCGACGCCGGCGAAGCCTTCCTGCGCGCCAATTCAGCCATCGCCGTTGCGGTAATCGTCTTGATTTTTTTGGTGCTTTCAGTGCCGGCCATCAAGGCCCGACTGAATGTACTGACCCTGGAAGCACGCACCGGCCTGATCGTATTCGCCGTCCTGCCGGTCATCGTCCTGCTGGTCATCGGCATCGTGCTGCTGTCCGAGCTCTATCGCGTCGTTGCCATGCGCGGGGTATTCCTCGCCATCGTTGTCCTGCTGCCGGCAACCATGTACTACCTGTTCATCGTGACGCGCAAGGACAGCCTGCTCAATGAGTACATCGCCATTCTCGACCGGCTGGGCCTGACCAAGCCCGGCAAGCTCAAGCTTCACTGCGAGACCAACAGCAGTGAATCCTATGAGACGCTGCTCGGGCCACGGCTACGTATCGAAACCTACCTGCAACGCTTCGAAGCGGCTTATGGGCCGATCGGCGTCGATCTCCGGGAAGAGTTCATTTCGACCCTGCTGCGGGGCTTCGATCCCAATCAGCCGACCAATGACACCCTGCGACTGAGTCGCCGGGCCGCCGTCGGGTTTACCGAAGTGTTCAATCTGGCTACTGCTGTTCCGGTCATCGTCGCCACCACGCTGATTGCCCTCGGCTGGCTGGTCGTTCTCCCGCCGGTTCCGACGACTTCAATCAGCAGCGCCTCCGACGCATGGCGAACATCATTGATTCCCATTGTCGGGCCGGTCGGATTCGCCTTCCTTGGCGCCTATTTCTTTGCCCTGCAGGCGCTGTTCCGGCGCTATGTTCGGCGTGACCTGCGCGCCAGCGCCTATGTGTCGATCAGCATACGAATCGTGCTCGCGTTCATCGGCACCTGGGTGGTGGGCGAATGTGTGTCCGTGCTGTCCACCTTCTCCGTCTCGCCCAATCCGATGCCGATCAATACCTTGAGCGTCCTCGGTTTCGTTCTCGGCGTCTTTCCGCAGGTGGCGTGGCAGTTCGTGCGCAAGGTGATGACCAAGATAACCCTGGCCGAAGTGGCGCTACCGAGCCTGAGCAGTGAATTGCCGCTGAGCGACCTCGACGGTCTCACGGTCTGGCACGAGAGCCGGTTCGAGGAGGAAGACATCGAGAACATCGCCAACATGGCGACGGTCGATCTGTCGGATTTGATGCTCAACACCCGCATCGCGCGCAGCCGGATCGTCGACTGGGTGGATCAGGCCATGCTTTATGTCCAGATCGGACCCGACTCGGGTGATTCAAAACAGACGTCCACGCGCAACATACTCCGCGCCCAGGGCATCCGCACGGCCACCTCGTTGCTCGTTGCCTACGACCAAAGCCTGGAACGCGAGGACGACGGCGAGTTCGAGAAACTGCTGGGTAGCGATTCTGCAGGCAAACGTCAGCGCGTAAGGACGTTGGTTGATGCCATCGTGACCTCATCCAATCTGGAGTCGTTCCTCAACTGGAAGGGAATCAACCGGCTCGATCATCACCTGATTTCGTCGGCAGCAGAGTAATTGGTCTTTGGCGCACGTTCACTCATTCACCTAAGGGGCATGAAAATGGAAAACGCAAAAATCAAGGTGGTCGTATTGATGCGCGGCAACGTTGGCATGGAAGTGATGGAACTGAAAAAGGCCCTGCGCAAGGCGCTGGGTGAAGGCGCGGCGGCCTATCCCGACCTGGCGGCCGGTGATGAATTCAACGCCGATACCGAAACCGCCCTGCGTGCCTGGCAATCGGGCGTGGGCCTTGTTGCCGACGGCATTGCCGGGCCACGCAACCTGGCGGCGCTTGGCGTACTAAAGCCCGCCGCCATGGCCGTCAACGTGGACGCTGCCACGGTGAACAAGCTGTTTCCCTTCACTCGCACGTCCAACATCGCGACCAACCTGCCCTATATCATCGCGGCGCTGGCCGCCTTCGGCCTGACCGACGCGCGGATGATCGGCGTCGCACTGGGCACCATACGCGCTGAAACCGAGGGTTTCGTGCCGATTGCCGAGTTGCCGTCGCACTTCAACACGTCACCCGGCCAGCCTGCCTTCAGCGCCTACGACGGCCGGCTGGGCAATTCCAAACCGGGCGACGGCGCGCGCTATCGCGGACGCGGTTTCGTGCAGTTGACCGGGCGCGACAATTACGAGCGTTACGGCAAGGTGCTGGACATTTCGCTGGCCGATAACCCGGACAGCGCATGTGCGCCGGAAGTCGCCGCCTGCCTGCTGGCGGCTTTTCTCGATGCCAATCTGGATCGGCTAACCAAGGCGCTGGACAAGGACGACCTGAAGGCCGCGCGTAAGGTGATCAATGGCGGCAGTCACGGCCTGGAGCGCTTTTCCGAAACCTACCGCAAGGCGCAAAGCGTGTGGGGGATGGCCGCCCAGCCCCGCGTCGGGAAAAAGGCCATGGCCCGTGCGGCAGCACCCGCCGCCCCGGTAGCCGCCCCATCGCGTCGGGCCACGCTCAATGTCACGCCCGACGTCGCCGATCTGCGCGACCGGCCGTACACGCCGCCGCCACGCTCGCTGCCGCAGATTTTCCCGGCCGATATCGATATCAAGCAGTTCATGGGCACCTATACCAAGGCCGGACTCATTCTCGACCAGGGACAGGAAGGTGCCTGTACCGGCTTCGGCCTGGCCTGCGTCATCAACTACCTGCGCTGGTGCGCGGCCGGGATGCCGAAGAAGCTCGAATCGGTCAGCCCGCGCATGCTCTACAAATTCGCCCGGCGTTACGATGAATACGAGGGCGAGAACTACGACGGTTCAAGCTGCCGGGGCGCGCTCAAGGGCTGGTATCACAATGGCGTCTGCATCGAATCCAAGTGGCCCTACGCGGCCGGTGAAAATGCGCTACCCGTCGCCGGCTGGGATACCGACTCCGTCGAGTGCACGCTGGGCGTCTATTACCGCATCGACCCGAAAGCCATCACCGACCTGCAGGCGGCGATCCTGGAAGTCGGGGCGATCTATGTTTCGTCCTACACCCATCCCGGCTGGGACAAGGTCAAGACCAGCGCCAAGCCGCCAAGCGCGCACGCCAGCCTGCCGGTGATCGACTACGACGGCAAGCCCTCGCGGCGCGGCGGGCATTCGTTTGCGCTGGTCGGCTTCAACCGTACCGGCTTCGTTCTGCAGAATTCCTGGGGCAGCAACTGGGGCGCCGGCGGCTTCGCCGTGATCAGCTATGCCGACTGGCTGGCGCATGCCATGGACGTTTGGGTCGCGGCGATGGGCGTTCCGGGCGTCGTTTCGGGTCGCCTGGCGACCAGCGGCAAGACCAGGGACGGTGCCGCCTCCGCGGCCGCCCAGGGCAACTGGTGGGATGAAGGAACCGCCTACCGGCACAGCATCGTGCTCGGCAACAACGGCCGCGTCGACCGCTTCGACAAGCTCGATGAAGTCACCCGGACCCTGCAGAATCAAGCGTGCATCCTGCCTGACGCCTGGTTCCGCCAGAACGGGCAGGAGAAGAAGCGCCTCGTCATCTATGCCCACGGCGGCCTCAACAAGAAGGACGATGCCATCCAGCGCGCGCAGGCGATGGGGCGCTATTTTCTCGGCAACGGCTGCTATCCGCTGTTCCTGGTGTGGAAGAGCGGCTTGCTCGAATCGCTGCGCGACGTTCTTGAGGACAAGATGGCCCCGGGCGCGAAAGGCATGGCCGGCGACATTGGCGGCTGGATCGCCGACAAAATAACCGACCCGGTCGTCGAGAAAACCATCGGACGCCCCTTCGCCCGCCCGCTTTGGAGCGAGATGAAGGAAAACGCCGAACTCGCGTCGGCAAGCGGGCGTGGCGGCGACCTGTTGACCGACGCCCTGCGCGCACTGGCCAGCACCTGGGGCGACAACTTCGAGCTGCATCTGATGGGACATTCCGCCGGCTCGATCATCCTCGGCCGCCTGCTGGACAATCTCGCGCTGAAAGATCTGACGGCCAGTATCAAGTCCGTCAATCTCTACGCCCCGGCGTGTACGGTCGCCTTTGCCAACCGGCACTATGCGCCGCAGACCGAAGTCATGAAACGGCTGCACCTCGACATCTTGAGCGATGCGCGCGAGCAGGACGACAACGTCGCGCAGATCTACCGGAAGTCCCTGCTCTACTTCGTTTCCAACGCGCTGGAGGCCGATTTGCGCATGCCCATTCTCGGCATGGCGAACGTTTACGATCCCGCCTATTCCGGCTGGGACGGATCGGCCGGCAGTGCCGAAGTTCTCGCCAACTGGCGCAATGCCGTGGAAATCAGCACGCTGAGGGATCGCCTGACGATCCACGACGAGGAAAAAATCCTCACCCGGCGCGGCAACGGCGCCGACGTGCCGGCGAAGACGGCCAATGCCTCGCACGGCGGTTTTGATAACGATGTCGAGATCATCAGCAAAACGCTGCAGCGTATCACCGGCGCGAAACTCGTGCTGCCGGTTGACGATCTGGTCGGATTTTAGGAGACCGGCCTGGATAGCCCGTCAATAAACAATCCTCAGGTGGCATGCCGCGAGATCCTCATGGATAGTGGCTCCCACGGATTATGCATTGAAGATGCCCGTATTTATTGGTCTGCAGCCATTCATATTTTTGCATGAGAGGAGGTAATGGACGAGGTATAGACCCCATCGCGTTTGGAACATTGAAAAAATGTGACTACAGTTATGACAGGATTGGCAACCATTCTGGAGAAGCGACATGGCATTGCATCGTCTGCACGACGCGCTCTCTGCGCATGAAGCCCCTTGGCAACCGCGTCGGGTGTTCCTGTTCAGTGGTCACATGATCGACGCACCGGATCGACTCGATCCACGCTTTCCCGCCGAGAAGGAAAGCATCGCCGCCGATGCCATCAGCACCCTGCTCGACGAGCTCGACATGGGAAATCATGACCTCGCCATCTGCGGTGGCGCCTGTGGTGGCGACCTGCTGTTCGCCGAAGCCGCCCTGCGGCACGGCTGCCGGCTCGATTTTCACCTGCAATACGCGGAAGTGGACTTCCTCAAAGCCTCCGTCGCCTTCGCCGGCGAATCCTGGGTTGATCGCTACTTCGCCGTCAAGGCGAACGCCCTCACCCGGATTCGCGTACAAACCGACGAACTCGGTCCTCTGCCAGAAGGAATAAACCCCTATGTACGCAACAACCGGTGGCAGCTCGACTCGGCGCTGGCCTATGGCGTCGACAAGCTGCGTTTCATCGCCCTGTGGAATGGCGGGCGCGGTTCGGCTCCTGGTGGCACTGAAGACATGGTGGACGCCGTACGAAAATACGCCGGACGAGTAAGTATTCTTGATAGCCGTCGACTATTCTGTCTTTGAACGTACTAATAAAACGGGGGGTAGGTTGAATCACGCAGCATCCTGAAAACGTATGCAGAAGGAGATTTCATCATGAGCAAGAAAGCACTGTGTATCGGCATAAACGACTATCCCGGCACCGCCAATGACTTGTCGGGCTGCGTCAATGACGCCAACGACTGGGCCGCCGAACTGAGCCAGCGCGGATTCGCTGTAACCCGAATGCTCGACCAAGCGGCCACTCGCGCCCTGATGACCCAAGCCATCAGCGGAATGATCCTGGGCGCGACCAAAGGCGACGTTCTGGTTATCACCTACTCCGGACATGGCACCTGGGTGCCCGACAGCTCGGGCGACGAACCGGATGGTCGCGATGAAGGGCTGTGCCCCTGGGATATCAGCAGCGTCGGCCCGCTGCTCGACGACGACATCAGGACCCTGTTCAACCAGCGCCCGAACGGTGTACGAATCGTGCTGCTCTCCGACAGCTGTCATTCCGGCACCGTCACCAAGGGGGACGACAGCGACCTGGACGCCGGCACCGCACGAGCCCGCTTCCTGCCCCTGGAAGCCTGGATGCCAGCCGGCGAACTGCCTCACGCCACCAGCCGTCCGGCCACCCTGGTTGGTGGTCTCAGGCGCACGGGGGGTGACCTGCTCCTGGCAGGTTGCCAGGACTCCGAATATTCCTGGGACACCAGCTTCCAGAAGCGGCCCAATGGGGCATTCACGTACTACGCACTGAAAACCTTGCGCGAGAAAAAACCGGCCACCTATGCGGCCTGGTTCAAGGCCATCCGCAGCTACCTGCCCAGTAATCGACTGCCGCAGTCGCCACAAATCCTGGGCACCGCCGCCGCCCAGCGTTACAAGGTCTTCGAGTAAAACCACGGCCACAGGAGAACGCCAGCCCAGGGCGACCCACTGCAATTGTCGATTCCACCGCCTGAACCCGACTGATTGTCGCCAATGCCTGTTTTGCAATGGAGTCCGCCATGTCTACAAAGCTCGTCCCACAACGCAAACTTCGCCTTCCTCTGGCAGCACCGTCTGATCCCCGGCACAAACCCATGCCCTCGGCGCTGCGCGCTCCGATCAGCCGCAGCGCCGATGGTCAGGCGTCGAACCTGATCGAGGGAATCACCGTTCTAGCGACGTATGAGCTGGCCGGAGCAAGCCGCAGCGCCGACGCCCCGGCATCGCTGGCTGAAAACATGGAACAGGCGCTGCTGGCCCTGGAGGCGGAGGACGGCACCACCGTTTTCATCCGCGCCGACCGCTTGCAGGACGACTTGAGCCGCCTGTTCCCCGAAGCACTGACCGTCGATGGTGAAATCGATTTCGCCTTGTTCCGCGAGCGCGACACGCTCAGCCGTGGTGGCCTGGGCTCCTGGATATGGAAGCGCCTGTCGATCCTGAAACTGGAACCGGACGCCATCATTGACGAGGCCAAGGATCAGGCACTCGACTGGCTGGGTGAAGAATTGGGCGAGAAACTGGGGGAAAAAGCCCTCTTCGCCGCCTCCTGGCAAGGAACCAGGGCGCTGATGAAGGCCATCGAGTCGCGCCTGGCCGGCGAACCCGGCGTCTACCGTTGGCAGGGCGGCGCGTTATCTACCAGCGACCTGTGCACCAAGGGGGACGTACGCTTCAAGGACTGGAACACGCAACCCGGTCTGCTTTTCATCCACGGCACCGGTTCCCACACCGTGGGCAGCTTCGGTGATCTGGGCGGCAGCGACGATTGGCGCGCTTTGCAACGCACCTTCGGCGACCGGATATTCGGGCTTGAGCATCGCAGTTTTTCCGAAAGCCCGATCGACAACGCTCTGGCCCTGCTGGACGTATTGCCGGACAACGCCCGTCTCTCTCTGGTCACCCATTCACGCGGCGGTCTGGTCGGTGATCTGCTTTGCCTGGGCAGCTTCACCGCCGAAACCCGGAAACTGATCAGCGATTACCGCCGCATGCCGCGTCCCGATGAAGAGGAGGCCGAGAATGAAAACCCCGAATTGCGCATATTGCGGGAAAAGGTAGCGGCGGAAGAACAGGAAAAACTCGGCAAACTGGTCGACCTCCTCGAACAGAAGTCGCTGCGCATCGAACGTTACGTCCGGGTCGCCAGCCCGGCGGCAGGAACAGCCCTGCTCTCGGACAACCTGGAAGTATTCATCTCCGGTCTGTTGACCCTGGTGCGAAAACTGGGTGCGTGGGGTATGGGGGCGGCAGTCGGTGCCATCGCTACGCCAGTGGCCGGCAAGGTCGCCAAAGACGCCGCCGATCAGCTGCTGAAGGTGCTTGGACGAGTCGTGCTGGAAATTGCCGACAAGCGCTTGCAGCCCCAGCTGGTGCCGGGCATCGAAGCCATGCTGCCGGAGGCGCCGATGGGTGCCTTCCTGGCGCGTGCACCGCGCCGCCAGGGCATCCGCATGGCCGTGATCGCCGGCGATATCGAAGGCGGCAATCTGCTCAAACGCATCGGCGTCATGTTCACCGACTGGATGCTGTTTGACCAGGCAGACAATGATCTGGTCGTCGATACCGCCTCCATGTACGCCGGTCTGGCGACAGGCAATGGCGCGTACGCGCTGTTCGACCAGGGCGAAACCGTCAACCACTTCAGCTATTTCCGCAACCCGCGCACCCGCTCGGCTTTGCGCGATTGGCTGCTCGACGAAACGCCCGCCGCCAGCACGGACTGGACCGAGTTGCCAGCGCCGGGCATCGCGCTACGGGCGCAACTTTCGCGTGGTACCAGCGAAATCCCCAAGGACAACACCCGCCCGCTACTCATCATCCTGCCAGGCATCATGGGCTCCCATCTGGAGATAAACCGCAGCAAAGCCGACATCTCAGGCAGCGGTGACCGGGTCTGGATGGACTTCCTCGATCTGCCGCGCGGCGGACTGAAAAAAATAAGCCGGGAGGCAAAAGACGTATTCCCTGAAGACTTGCTGGACATTGCTTACGGCAACCTCGCCCGACATCTGAAAAACACACACCGGGTCATCCGCTTCCCCTACGACTGGCGCATGGAGATCAGCGACGCGGCGTCGAAGCTGGCCGTCGTGGTGCGCAAGGCCCTCAAGACACATCCGGACCAGCCGGTGCGCCTGCTTGCGCACAGCATGGGCGGCCTCGTCGTGCGCGCGATGATCGCCACACAACCCGACGTGTGGGCTGAATTGATCAAGCGTCCCGGCAGCCGCCTGCTCATGCTCGGCACGCCCAATCATGGTTCTCACCAGATCGTCGAGACCCTGCTTGGCAAATCGAACACCATCCGTACGCTCGGGAGCATTGATCTGAGCCACCGCCTGCAAGACGTGCTGGACATCGTGGCGGGCTTCCCCGGTGTCCTGCAGATGCTTCCTCAGCCGGGATTCAGGGACGTCGCTGGTCCGGCGGTCAAAAACTACTACGACCCCGGCACATGGCTTGATCTGACGCAAAACAATAACGATCTGTGGTTCGGAATAAAGCTCGGCGGCAAGCCAGTCAAGGCTGACCTGGACAAGAGCAAGGATTTCTGGGAAGAGATTGGCGACCATCAGGGCGCGGCCAAGCCCATCGAACCGACCGACCGCGTCGCCTATATTTTCGGTCAATCGGACAACACCCCCTGTGGCATCCGGGTAAGTGAAACGGGCATCGAAATGCTCGGTACGCCGCACGGCGACGGCGCGGTAACCTGGGACTCCGGACGCCTGGACTGGCTGCCGGAAACACGTTGCTGGACCATGCCGGTCGATCATTTCGGGCTGACCAGTGCAGCTCAGCACTTCGACGACATCAGCGAACTGCTGACGACAGGGAACTCCACCCGGCTGGGACGGCTGCCCGTATCCAGAGGCATAAGCAGTGCGCCGGTACGGCCCTACCAGCCCGGCCCGATGCCCGGATTCCCAAATGAAGCCGATCTGGTAGCCAAGCTGATTGGGGGACACAGCCGCGTCGCAAAACCCCGCAGCGTGCGCAAGACTCTGGCCGTGGGCGTACGAGCCATGGATCTCCGCTTTCTGCAAAGCCCGATTCTGTGCGGACACTACTTGGGCGATCCCATCTCCGGCCCCGAAGCGGCTATCGACGAGTACCTGGTACAACGGGCGCTGAGCCAGCGCCAGCGGCTGGGCGTTCATGCCGGCCCGGTGGGCAGCACGTCGGTCGTACTGATGCCGCGCAGCCGCGAGGATCTCCTGCGCGGCACCTGGCGCGGTGCGCTGATCGTGGGGCTTGGCGAAATGGGTGAGTTAAGCAGCCGGGAGATCACCGAAACCGTGCGCAGCGGCGTTCTGCGCCTGCTGCTGCATGCCAATGATCGCAGCGTGGACGAAAGTCGCCTTGATGGCCAAGAACTCTCCCGCGACCTGAAACTGGCCAGCCTCCTGATCGGTTTCAATTCGACAATCAACATCACGCTCGACGAATCGGTCAAGGCCATTACGCTGGGGGTACTGGAAGCCAACCGTCAGTTCGCTCAGGGGCAAGAAACGCTGGGCAGCACATCGCGGCGTCGTCAGGGCACAAGTACCCCCATTCAAGTGGCCCGCCTGGAGTTTATCGAACTGTTCCGGGATGCCGCCATCACCGCGGCTTACGCCGTTCGCCGCCTGCCCGAAACACTGGCGCGGGAACTGAAGCGCCTGGAGATGCGTGTCACGCCTGATGCCGAACTGGCGTATGGCCAGGGCGTACGCCCACGCCTGTCCATGTCTCCGGCGGCCGGTTATTGGCCACGCCTGATGGTGACCAACGCCGACAGTTCAACGACCCAAGGACTCGCCGAAGGCGACGAGATCCGCACCTTCAACCCAATCCCGCCGGAAACCATGCCATCCCCGGTTACCGGACTTGCACCGCCGCCGAGCATCCGTCACGCTCAACGGCTCAAGTTCATCTTCCTCGGGCCACGAGCACGGGCCGAAACCGTCGTTCAGCAGCGGCAACCGGGGCTGGTTGAAAGTCTGGTGCGCGATGTGGTGCGCAGTCCACGCTACACACGCGAAACCGGCATTGGCAACACCTTGTTCCACCTGCTGGTGCCACTGGACTTCAAGGCCGCCGCGCGTGAAACCAGCAACCTGCTGCTGGCGGTTGACAGTGCCACAGCCAATATCCCATGGGAAATGCTGGAAACCGACGGCGAACCCATGGTGCTGAACACCCGCCTGATCCGCCAACTGGTATCCGCCCGCTTTCGCCAGCACTCGCGATCCACACGTGACCTGACCGCCCTCATGGTGGTCAACCCCGGCACGCGCGGTTACCACGCCCAGTTCAGTGGCCCGGACTGGACCCCCAGGACCAAGCCGAACGGCGAGGTCGAGGAGGACCGACTGGTCTCGCTGCCCGGCTCGGAGGCCGAAGCCGAAGCCGTACGCGCGGTTCTGGAAAAGAACGGCTATCAGATCACCGAAGCACAACCCGACAGCGAAGCCGGCGATGTCTTCAACAAGCTGTTCGCCCGCCCTTATCGCCTGCTGATCATCTCCGCCCACGGCGTGCATCAGGTCCAGGCACGGGACGGCACCTGGCGTAGCGGTGTGGTGCTGTCCGACGGCCTGTTGCTGTCGGCAGCCGAAGTCGGACTCATGGAAGTGGTGCCGGAACTGGTTTTCCTGAACTGCTGCCACCTAGGCAAGATGGACGCCGGCGACAGCGCGACAGCCGGTTCCCACCGATTGGCCTACAGCCTGGCCCGCGAACTGATCGAAATGGGGGCGCATTGTGTGGTGGCCTCCGGCTGGGAGGTGGATGACGCCGCCGGACGAACCTTCGCCGAAGCCTTCTTTACTCACCTGATCAGCCATGGTGCCCCCTTCGGCCATGCCATCCACGAGGCGCGAAAGCAGGTTTACGATCAGCATCCGGGGATCAACACCTGGGGAGCCTTCCAGGCCTATGGCGACCCCGACTATCGCCTGGAAATCCGCGATGCGGAGGAACATGCCGATGACACCCTCCTGGCCCCGGACGAGTTGCTGGACTGGCTGGAACGGCGCAGGCTCGATGCCGTTCAGCCACGACTGGATGACACGACGCCAGAACAGCGTCTGCGCGCGCTGGAACGCAGGCTCAACCAACGCCTGCGCCAGATATCCACGAGCTGGCTCGAGCGACCGGACATCCAGCAAGCCCTCGGGTTGCTCTATGCCGAACACGGCGAACCGGGCTTTGCCCGGGCGCGAACCGCCCTGAGCCGGGCCATTGCCGAAGAAGCCCGAAACGGGATGGTGCCGCTTGCCAGCATCGAGCAACTGGCCAACGTCGAAGCCCGTCAGGCGGAACGCATGGGCCAATACCCTGAGCAGCGGGAAGCCGCCCTGAAGCTGGTGGATACGGCGATTACCCGTTTGCGCGAACTGATCCGTATCGCCGGGACTGAGCCGACGGCAACGGTCGATACGGCCCTGCCCCGGCCATCGCCAAATAGCGAACGCCAGTCGATGCTGGGCAGCGCCCTCAAGCGCAAAGCCGCGCTGCTGATCGCCAACAGCGCGAACTGGACGACGACTGTACGCCCCGTGCTCGTCGAGGCTTGCAAGGCTTACCGGGCCGGCCAGGGGCGTCCCGACGCCCCTGAATTCAGCCCCTACGCCATGATCAATGGCCTGCAACTGAGCGCCCTGCTGGAAGTGGAGGAACCGTCGCTTAACGCTCTGGTGGAGCAATGCCAAGCCGCCGCCCGTCGCCGCTTCGCCGAAAACTACGATTTCTTCGACGGTGTAATGGCCGTGGACGCCGAACTCGTCCGCCTGATCGCCCCGGGCGCCGATATCGACGAGTTACGCCCCATGGCCAGTCGATATCAGGACGCAGTACAGCTCCTATCGACCAGCGCCCGCCAGTTCAACTCGATTGTTGGACACCTGAGCCTGCTGGCCAGCTTTGTCCAGGCACGCCATGGCAA
>JBBQAT010000099.1:0-15674 GCA_038316625.1 Burkholderiales bacterium | reverse complement strand
GGCACCAGTGCTCAGTCGGTCTTTGTCCGAAAGCAACACCTCAACGCTACCACAGCCCTGTTTCTTGCCAACGCCTTTCGACCTGCGGGCGAATATCCTACTCAGGGCGAACGGATTTTGGGCTAATGGATAATCTGGGTTCAACAAATTAACCGGTCGAGTCGATGCAAACCCCACTGTCCCTACGTCATTTCCTGCTTGCCCTGGCTGTCGTCACTGTTTGGGGAACCAACTTTGTCGTCATCAAGCTTGCTCTTGGGCACCTGCCACCGCTGCTCTTTGCTTCCCTGCGCTTTAGTCTCGCGCTCATTCCGGCGATGTTTTTTCTGCCACGTCCGGCCGTACGGTGGCAGAACCTAGCGCTCTATGGCGTGCTGATCGGCGTCGGCCAGTTCGGGCTGCTCTATGTGGCGATGAATGGCTATATTTCGCCGGGCATTGCGTCGCTGGTTATCCAGATCCAGGCCTTCTTTACTATCGGCTTATCGATGCGACTGACGGGTGAGCGGGTGCGCATCTTCCAATGGTTCGCTCTCGCTTTGGCCGCTGGCGGGATCGCGATCATTGTTCTGCATACCGACGGGACGACGACCGTAGCCGGCTTGGTAATGATCCTGTTGGCCGCACTCTCGTGGGCCGGCGGGAACATGGCGGCGAAGCGTGGCGCGCCGGCCAACATGCTGGCCTATGTGGTGTGGTCGAGTGCGTTTGCCATTCCGCCGCTGTTTGCCTTTTCGCTCGCGATTGAAGGTTGGGACGCCGCCGTGGCCGGGGTACAGCAGGCGAATCTTGTTACCTGGGCCGCCGTTGCCTGGCAGTCATGGGCCAATACGCTGTTCGGGTATGCGGCTTGGGGTTGGCTGTTGGCGCGGAATCCGGCAGCCACCATTGCGCCGATGTCCTTGCTTGTGCCGGTATTCGGTATGGGGGCTTCGGCTCTTTTTCTGGCCGAGCCGCTGCCGGCGTGGAAGCTGGCCGCAGCCGCGCTGGTGATGGCTGGGCTGGCGTTGAACCTGCTTTGGCCGCGTTTGCGTGCAGCCCTTGCTTAGGCAGGATACCGCTGGAAGCCAATAAATACGGGCATCTTCGGGTGTGTTGTCTGAAGAACCAATGGGCATGCGGGTTTCATGGCATGCCGTTTAGCTTGATTATGTTTTTAAATGAACCCGACTCCAAAACTTCGCTCGCTTTTTGATCGCATCCGGCAGGTTGTCTTGTTTGAAATTGGCGGGTTGCTGGTGATTACACCGCTGTTCGTCTGGGCCAGCGGCGTGCCGGCGGTCGATTCGCTCGGCCTGCTGGCGGTGATCGCCTTGATTGCGGCGCTCTGGAACGCGGGTTACAACACGTCTTTCGACTGGATCGAAGGACGACTGACCGGGAGGACGGCCGATCGTCGGCCCTACCTGATGCGTATTGTGCACGCGACGGGTTTTGAAGGCGGTCTGGTGCTGATCAGCCTGCCAATTGTCATGGCCTGGACCGGCATGGGCTGGGTGGAGGCGCTGGTGGCCGACGTCGGGTTGGCGATTGCCTACGTTATTTTTGCCTTCGTTTTCAATCTTGGCTACGACCGCGTGTTTCCGATTGTCCAGAACGAATAGACAAGCCGGACTTACCGGGCGAGGGGGATGTTCTCGATGTGCTCGATCATCAACTGCGGCGTTTGCACTCCGTTGTAGTCGTTGATCGCCAGGCGGTAGGCGGCGCGGATGTTGCCGCCGGGTGATTCGCTGAAGTTGAACTGGATGGCGTCGAGTCGCTGTTCGCCTTTGCGCAGGCGCAGCTTGAGGTGCTTCTCTTTGAGAATCCGCTGGCTTTCGACGACGAATTCGTCTTCGAAAATCGGTGGCGGGAAGCCTTGTCCCCACACTTCGCTTTCCAGCAGATTTACCGTGTTGATCGTGAAATAGGCGGATTCGAGGCCGCCGTCGGTTTCCAGGGTGCGCGTGAGATCGGCCGGTGAAAGCAGTTCGTCGGCGATCTGGGCGAACAGCTCGCGAAAGCGCGGGAAGTCGCTCTCCATGATCGTCGCACCCGCCGCCATGGCGTGACCGCCAAAGCGCAGCAGCAGACCGGGGGCTCGCTTGGAGACGAGATCGAGCGCGTCACGCAGGTGCAGGCCTGGGATCGAGCGGCCGGAACCTTTGACTTGGCCATTTTCTCCGCGCGCGAAGGCGAACACCGGGCGATGCAGTTTCTCCTTGATGCGCGAGGCGAGGATGCCGATCACGCCCTGATGCCACTCGGGATCAAACAGCGTTACACCCGCGCTGTCGGTGGTTTCCAGCGTTTCGAGGTGGATCAGGGCTTGCGCCTGCATGTCCGATTCGATGTCCTTGCGTTCTCGGTTGAGCGTATCAAGCTGCTGGGCGATGTTCAGGGCGCGTGTTTCATCGTCGGTGATCAGCGCTTCAATGCCGAGCGACATATCGGCGAGTCGCCCGGCGGCATTCAGGCGCGGGCCGACAATGAAGCCCAGATCGATGCTCGTAGCCTTGGCCGGTTCACGTCCGGCCGCACGGAATATGGCGCGCAGACCGGGCGTCAGCTTGCCTTCGCGCATGCGCTTCAAGCCCTGATTGACGAGAATGCGGTTATTGCGGTCGAGCTTGACGACGTCAGCGACGGTGCCGAGAGCGACGAGGTCGAGCAGGGCACCAAGGTTGGGCTCCCTGCGTTCGTCGCTGAACCAGCCGCGTTCGCGCAGTTCGGCACGCAAGGCGAGCATGACGTAGAACATGACGCCGACGCCGGCGAGGTGCTTGCTCGGGAATTCACAGCCCGGCTGATTCGGGTTGACGATGCAGTCGGCGGCTGGCAGCTCCTCGGCCGGCAGGTGGTGGTCGGTGATCAGCGTGGCGATGCCAAGCTCGTTGGCGCGCGCAACGCCGTCGATACTGGCGATGCCGTTGTCGACGGTAACGATGAGATCAGGGCTCATGGTCGCCGCCAGATCGACGATCTCGGGCGTCAGGCCGTAGCCGTAGGTGAAGCGGTTGGGAACCAGATAGTCGACTGTGGCCCCAAAAGCGCGCAAGGCGCGGATGCCGACGGCACAGGCCGTTGCGCCGTCGCAGTCGTAGTCGGCGACGATGAGGATTTTGGCTTCGGCTTCGATGGCGTCGGCGAGCAGGACGGCGGCTTCAACGGTGTTGGTCAGTTGCGCGGGCGGAATCAGTGATTTGAGTTCGTAGTCAAGTTCGCTGCGCGTCTGGATGCCGCGTGCCGCGTAGATGCGGGCGAGCAGGGGATGCAATCCCTGTTGTTCTAGCTGCCATTGAACGCGCGGCGGAACTCGACGGGCTTTCAACTGGGTCATGTGCCGCTCCTCGCCAACGCCTGCGCGACCTGGGCCAGCGGCTGCGGGCGACGCCACAGTTTCCATTGGTCACTGCGCTTGCTTTCCCAGTTGAGTGCTGCATAGGCGGTTGATGCTTCGATAGTCAGTTGTGTAATTTGGCCTGAGGCCAACGCGGCGCGTAGCGGCGCGAACCAGCGATCTTCAAGTCCGATCAACGCGGCGCGATAGTTGGCACCGTTTTCGTATTGAACTGGCCCAAGCAGGTCTTCGAGCACGACTAAATGACTGGTGTCGGCAGCCGCGTGTTCAAACAGCGTGGCTGCATCGTTCGGCACTGGGTGCGTCGGTACGCCAGCCGCTCGGGCCAGCCCAAGCGCCAGCGGGTTGACGCTCCAGACGCCGTCAAAATTGCATTCCCGCCGTGCTGGCAGTGTACCGGCACCCCACAGCCACAGGCTGTTGATTGGCATGCGGCCGGCGTTTTCGCGTTGCTGGTTGATGGGGTGCGCGTACAGCAGCATCTGCGCTTCGTTGTGCAGTGTGCGCAAGCGCCTAGCTTGCGTTGTCTCGGGCAATAGCCGTTCGATGCGGCGTCCGGCAACGGCGGAAAGCGGTGGGTTGTCGAAACCGTCCAGCGGCGTGCTATCCACCAGTTGCAGATACCAGCGATCAGCGGCGGCGACGTGGAAAAAAGCAGTATCGGAAAGCTGGCGGTTCAGTTCATCGGCGAGGGCTCGCGCTTCGTCCAGTTCAATGTCGAAGCTGCCGCTTTCGGCGAGGATCACTTGATCCTGATGGAAGCGCAGATGCACCGGATCGGCACTGACCCAGCAGATATCACCTGCCTCAATCGGCGCATTTGGCTCACCGAGCAGGCGGAAAGCCGCATAAGGCGCACCTTCCGGCTGACCGAAGGCGTCGGCCAGCGTGGCTTCATGCGATTGCGGCGGGCGGCGCGTCAGCCGGCTGCGCGCGAGCAATGTTTCAAGCGCCGGGCAGACGAGGTTATCAAGGGTTTCGCGGTCGTCGGGTTCGGGCCAGATGAGTTCGGGAACAAGTAGGGTGAGTTGCATTTGGCCTTGGTGTGCTTGTTATGGACGATGAGAGAGAACAAAAAGTGTACCATACGCCCTTGCCGCTCCATCCCCGCTTTCAAACAACACTGACATGAGCCCTTGCCACTGATGGCGCTACCTTACGAACTGCTGATCGGCCTGCGCTATACGCGCGCCAAACGGCGAAATCAATTTGTTTCGTTTATCTCGATGATCTCGATGCTCGGCATTGCGCTGGGTGTCGCTGCGTTGATCGTCGTTTTGTCCGTGATGAACGGCTTCCAGACTGAATTGCGCGGCCGTATTCTCGCCGTGGTTTCGCATGTGCAGATTACCGGTGCCAGCGGTGAAATGGATGAGTGGCAGCATGTCGCGGAACAGTCGGCCAAGCAACCGGGCGTGCTTGCGGCAGCGCCTTTCGTGCAGGAGCAAGGCATGCTGTCTTTCGGGCAGTCGGTGCGCGGCACGATCATTCGCGGCATTCTGCCTGATCTGGAAGACAAGGTCGTCGACTTCCGGACGCACATGAAGGAAGGCCAGCTTGATTCACTGGTGCCGGATTCGTTCAACATTGTTCTTGGCAGCGAACTGGCGCGGGCACTCAGCGTTACCGTCGGCGACAAGGTGACGGTCATTGCGCCACAAGGCGTCGTTACACCGGCAGGAATCGTGCCGCGACTGAAGACCTTCATCGTTTCCGGCCTGTTCGAAGTCGGAATGTTTGAGTACGACAGCGGACTGGCGCTGATTCGCATGGAAGACGCGCAGAAGCTTTATCGCATGGAAGACCGCGTTTCCGGGGTTCGCTTGAAACTCGACGATCTGTTCAAGGCGCCGCTCATCACGCGGCAACTGGCCACCAGTCTGGATACGCCGGCGTACATCAGCGACTGGACGCGCAGTCATGCCAATTTCTTCCGTGCCGTGCAGATCGAAAAGAACATGATGTTCATCATCCTTTCGCTGATCGTTGCCGTGGCCGCGTTCAATATCGTTTCAACGCTGGTCATGGCGGTGACCGATAAGCAGGCTGATATCGCCATCCTGCGTACGCTCGGCGCCAGTCCCGGCAGCATCATGGCGGTGTTCATGGTACAGGGCGCGCTGATCGGCTTCATCGGCCTCGGCCTTGGCGTCGCTGGCGGCGTGGCGCTGGCACTCAACGTCGATGTCGTTGTGCCCTTCATCGAGCGCATGCTCGGCACCCAGTTCATGTCCAAGGAGGTGTATTACATCTCCAACCTGCCGTCCGAATTACAGTGGAAGGACGTGACGACGATTACGGCGGTGTCTTTTGTGTTGTCATTGGTGGCGACGCTTTATCCTAGCTGGCGCGCGTCGCGCGTCAATCCGGCGGAGGCCTTGCGTTATGAGTAATAACCGCCAAATTGTGCTGGCCTGCCAAGGGCTGAAGAAGATTTATCGACAGGGAACGGGCGAGGGCGCTGAAGTGCCTGTTCTGCTTGGTGTCGATCTGGAAATTATGGCGGGTGAACGGGTTGCCGTGGTTGGCGCGTCGGGCTCAGGAAAGAGCACGCTTCTGCATTTACTGGGCGGGCTGGATTCAGCTAGCGCAGGGAAAATCCAGCTGATGGGGCGGGATTTGTCTGAAATCAGCGATGCCGAGCGCGGAAATATGCGCAATCGCCATCTTGGATTCGTCTATCAGTTCCACCATCTGTTGCCCGAATTCACGGCGCTGGAAAACGTTGCCATGCCGCTCCACATTCGGCGCATGCCCAAGGCCGAGGCCGAGGAACGCGCAGCAGCGGTACTGGCCGAAGTTGGGCTGTCGCACCGGCTTGATCACACGCCATCAGAATTGTCAGGTGGCGAACGTCAGCGGGCAGCGATTGCCCGTGCTCTGGTTACCGAACCGGCCTGTGTGCTGGCGGATGAGCCGACCGGGAACCTTGATCGGCAAACAGCTGAGGGTGTTTTTGAGCTGATGCTGGCGCTCAATCGCTCGCGGCAGACGAGTTTTGTGATTGTTACGCACGATCCCGGGTTGGCAGGGCGCGCAGATCGTATTCTTACGCTGCGCGACGGGGCTTTTCTGGGGTAGCTGATTCGAAACGCCTGATAATTCGACTATCAGGCGGTCTCGTTTATTTCATTGATCAGGCCGAGCAATACCGGGACCCGGTTCGGGCATTGCTTTTCTGTTGCCGCCAAAATCCCGCTCAAGCAGAGCCTGACGTCTTGCACTTTTTTGCAAGCGCGAATGGCGTCCACAAAGACTTGAGATTGGGTCCCGAAGCTGTCGACCGAGAAGTCGGTTAGCATGAATTTAGCTTCCGAAACGATGATTTCGTCGTCCAGATTGAAAGACTCGTTGGAGACCGGCGAAACGGCGGGCGCAGCTACTGGGGAGATGGGTGCGGCAGGCCGAGGTGCCGCGACCGCACCACTCGATGCGATAAACCCGTCCTGAATGAGTGCCTCGATTTCCTCAATAACTTCGTTTTGAGGGAACACCGACTTGGCGAGCACGTGATCGATCGGCTTTGGCTTGTCCAGCAGAATAAGCACACTTCGCTTTCTCATGCTGAGCTTGTAAGCCCGACGCTTTACTTCGTCCTCACCCTTCTGGGTGAGATGCAAGTTAGCCGACAAGTCCACGATTCACCTCAACTGTTCGTTCATCTGCAATTGAATGCAACAAGCCCTGTTCCGCCGATAAAAAACTATAGCTTGAACCGGGAGATCGATTTTCCGAGAATGTCCGCTGTTTTTCCCAGCTTCTTGACTGATCGATTCAGCGCAGCAAAATCCTCATCGGATTTTGTCTCGCCATACGACTTGGCAACACCATCAAAACCTTGCACCTGGTCCGTCAAAGTCTGCGCGTTTTCCTGAATCGATGACGTGAGGTTCGTCAGCTTCATTTGCATCAGTTTGAGCGAAGCCATCAGGCTGTTGTTGTCATCCTTCTCCAGCACGATTTCAACACCAAGGTCGCCACCGGCAATTTTCTTCATGCTTTCGGCGGCATCCTGAGGTTCACCGCCCAGCTGCCGAAGAATTGCAGAACGCATACGGAAAACCAGGAAAGAAAGCATTGCGAACAGCACGCCGCCCACCATCAGGAACAGGCTCGACTGCTTCCAGAAACGTGAATCAATGTCGTCAACATAGAAGCCAATCCCGGGCATCCAGCCCCAAGGTTCAAACTTGAGGGCACCATTAAGCTTCGGATACAGCGTTTTGTCCTGACTGCCGGGTTTTTGAGTCTTCAGTTCAAGAAACGTTTTGTTGTCCGAACTGTTAGCCAATCCGTCCCGATACGTTTGGGCTGCCGATCTTCCGTCCGGTAGTATTCCACCGTCGTCCTTCTTGCCCATCCGACTGGCGATTGGGTGCAGTACAAAAAGATCTTCCGTTAGTGAGCGGATGAAGAAATAATTATTGTCGCCCTGCTTTTGCGCGCCAATCGCCTCCTTGGCGCGAGTCTGCGCTTCTTCCCGGCTCAGTTTGCCGGATGTCTCCAGACCGTAAAAGTACTTCAATTGCGAATCGGCAAAGTCCAGCAATTGGGTGATTTGAGTCCGGCGCTCTTCCAACATGCCTTGCCGCATACTGTAGAGTCCAAAAGAACCCATTGCCAAGAGCCCCACCAGTGAGGCTGTAACAATTATCAAAACTCGGGTTTTTAGGCGCATTCAATTTCTCCTGATGACAATGTCGACAAATCGCTTTAACGGTTAAATCACGTTCCCGACTGGTTTGCAGCGTGCTCAATTGACAGAGCAATATAGTGCATCCAGATCAATCAACCCAAGATGATAGTCGCAGAATGGTCAATCCGAAACGGGTTTCTTAAGAATCATGGTATTTAAGTGATTTTTCCTTCGAAATCAGCCTGCGACTCGAAAGTCATGATGAGAGAAACAAGCTAATAGGAAATAGCGCGACCTACAAGGAAATATGTCACAAAAAATGGCGGTAAGCAGTCTGAAACTCGACCGGATTCAGGGGGGGCTGCTGCGGTCAGGTTTGTGGTCAGTTAAGGGTTTCATCCATGGCAAGAAACCCATCATGCTCAAGCACCTTGATTTCGTAAATTATCTCGTCCTGGTGAAATACTGACTTATCGAGGATGTAAGCAACGGTTTGTGGCGTGTTCAGGTGAACCAGTACACTCCGCTTTCTGATGCTGAGCTTGTGGGTTCGGCGGTCGATTTCGTCGATGCCTTTTTCAGTAATCATCAAGCGAGCGGAGATGTCCACTTCGTACCCCAATTGTTCGTTGACAAAAGTTCGTTGACAAAATTGAGCAGTTGCAAAACCTGCACACGCCCTTCTTCCGGAGTTTCCCGTCGTGTGCGTTCGAGTCGGAAAAAGTCAAACACCGTCAGTCCAATACTACAGGCTGAAACTATTGAGGGCAGCCTACACCGAGCCATTATTGAAGAGCAGTCAGGGTAGCACGTTCGGTTTGTTGAATGACTCGCTTTCATCGTGATGATTTGCGGGTGACAATCTGAAACATCCCAACCCATCGTGGTGGTTTGCTGATGCAAATGCGCCTTTCCATTTTTGCCTTCGCCTGCGGCATCATCGTCCTGCAAATGCAGGGCGAGCTGCCTGGCGTGGGCGTGATGGGCGGACTTGGCCTGTTGGCGCTGCCGGGGGCTTGTTTTGCCGCCGAACGGCGGCACTGGTCGGCTAGCGGGTTCACCCTTGTTTGTTGCGCATTGCTCGGCTTTGTTTGGGCTGGATTGATGGCGCAGCAGCGCTTGAACGACCAGTTGCCCGAAGCGTGGGAGCTCAAGGATATTCCAATTACCGGTGTCATTGCGTCGCTGCCGCAGCGCTTTGAGCGCGGGGAGCGTTTCGAATTTGACGTCGAGTCGGCGCAAACCGGGGCGGACGTTGGCAAAGTCGTTCCGGGGCGGATCATGTTATCGTGGTATCACAGTTGGGATGACGTGGATGATACCGATGAGGCTGTTGAAGCCCGTGTGGTTCGACCCGGTGAGCGTTGGCGCTTTACGGTACGTCTCAAGCGGCCGCATGGCAATGCCAATCCCTACGCGTTCGATTACGAGGCCTGGTTGTTTGAGCGCAATATCCGGGCAACCGGTACCATTCGGTCGCGCAGTGAAATACAGCGCCTGGATTCTTTCGTGCCGGGGGCAGGTTATGCGGTGGAGCGTTTGCGTGATGTCATTCGCGATCGTTTTCTGGCCGTCTTGCCCGACGCGCCTTACCTCGGCGTATTGATAGCGCTGACCGTCGGCGATCAGCGCGTGATACCTGCCGGGCAGTGGCAGGTGTTCAACCGTACCGGGATTACACATCTTGTTTCTATATCAGGTCTCCACGTAACGATGGTGGCCGCGCTGTTTGCGGCGCTGATTAACTGGTTGTGGCGGCGTAGCGAGCGTTTGATGCTGCGGCTGCCAGCACAGAAGGCGGCCGTGGTGGCGGGTTGGCTGGCTGCGTTCAGCTATGCGCTGCTGGCCGGGTTCGAGGTGCCGGCCCAGCGTACCTTGTATATGCTGAGTGTCGTGGCGCTGGCGCTGTGGTCGGGGCGCAACTTGGGCGTCAGTCGTACCTTGTTGTTCGCCCTGTTGGTGGTGCTGGTGCTTGACCCATGGGCGGTGCTGGCCACGGGTTTCTGGCTTTCTTTTGGTGCTGTGGCTTTGCTCTTCTTTGTCGGCTCTTCTCGCGTTGGTGAGGCTAGCGGGTGGCGTGCGACGCTCGCCCAGTGGGGCGCGACACAGTGGGCGGTGACGGTCGGCAGTCTGCCGCTGCTGCTGCTTTTCTTCCAGCAATTTTCACTGGTTTCGCCGCTGGCCAATGCAGTGGCGATTCCATTCGTCAGTTTCGTCATCACGCCTCTGGCGCTGTTGTTCGCCGTCGTGCCCTGGCCACCCTTGTTGCATCTCGATCATTGGCTCATGGAACAGTTGATGGTGTTGCTCGACTGGCTGGCCGGATGGCCAGTATGGCAGCAGGCCTCGCCGCCGCTATGGGCGTCGATGCTTGCTGTGGCGGGAGTCGTCTGGCTGCTTTTGCCGCGTGGTTTTCCTGCGCGATGGCTTGGTTTGTGCCTGCTGCTGCCGGCGCTCGTGTGGCCCCCACCGCGTCCGGGCATAGGTGAAGCGTGGGTTGATGTGCTGGACGTCGGGCAGGGAATGTCCGTGTTGGTACAAACCTCGGAACACGCGCTGCTTTACGACACGGGCCCACTCTACAGTGCCGATTCGAACGCTGGGTTGCGTGTCGTCGTCCCGTATTTGCGCGCGACGGGTGTCGAAAAACTTGATGCACTGGTTGTCTCGCATCGCGATAAAGATCACTCGGGGGGCGTGACGGCCGTGCAGGGCGCACTACCCATTGCCCGCCTGCTGACCTCTATTTCAACGCTGGGTGGAGAATCGTGCTCGGCTGGGCAACGCTGGGAATGGGACGGAGTGCATTTTTCGATCCTGCATCCGGATTCGGCCGACTATGCCGTCAAGTCGAAAAAGACGAACAATATGAGTTGCGTGCTGCGTGTTGAGAATGCAGCTGGCAGCGTCATTCTTCCTGCCGATATTGAGGCCGAAGACGAAAGGGTGCTGATCGCCCGCTCGCCGTCATTGTTGCGCAGCGATGTGCTGCTGGCACCGCATCACGGAGGAAATGGCTCGTCATCGCCGGAGTTCATTGCCGCTGTTGGCGCGCGGGAGGTGGTCTTTTCAGCGGGTTACCGGAACAGTTTCAAGCATCCACGTCCCGAAGTGCTCGAACGCTACGCGGCCAGCCGCCAATGGCGCACGGATCGGGATGGCGAGGTACGTGTTGTGCTGGCCGGATCAACCGCGATATCAGCGTGGCGCGAGGAACGGAAACGATACTGGCATGGTCAGTGAAGCACATACGTCAAAGGAGACGCGAATCATGAATCGCAGGACCGCCCCCGAATTCCGTGAGCCTAGCATCCATTGCATTTCGCCGTCCGGTCTGCATCGCATGGTCTATAGCGAATGGGGTGAGCGCGATAACCCGAAGGTGCTTGTTTGCGTACATGGCCTGTCGCGCAATGGTCGCGATTTCGACGATCTGGCACGCGCCATGAAATGCGAATACCGTGTTATTTGCCCGGATGTGGTCGGTCGCGGGCGCAGCGACTGGCTGCGTGATCCGGCGGATTATGGCGTCGCGCAGTACATGGCCGACATGATGGCGTTGATCGCCCGCCTTGACGTGGAAACGGTGCACTGGCTAGGCACTTCGATGGGCGGCTTGATCGGCATGGCGCTGGCCAGCCTTGAAAAGACGCCGATTACGCGGCTGTTACTGAATGATGTTGGGCCGGTCATTTCTGCCGAGTCGATCCGGCGTATCGGCGACTACATTGGTCGCGCGCCGACGTTCGATACCTTTGCCGACGCCGAGAAATACATCCGGCTGGTCAGTGCGCCTTTCGGTGCCTTGACCGATGCTCAGTGGCGAAGCCTGACCGAATCGAACCTGCGCCGAAGCGCCGATGGGCGAATGGAAATGTGCTATGACCCCGCCATTGTCGAATCCTTCCGTCGTGCGACGGTCGCCGGTGAAATCGACCTGTGGCCGATTTACGACCGCATCAGCTGTCCGACGCTCGTGGTGCGCGGAAAGCATTCCGATCTGCTCACGGTCGAAACGGTACAGGCCATGGCCGCACGCGGGCCACGCCCGAACGTCATCGAGGTACCCGGCGTCGGGCATGCACCGATGTTCATGGACGAAGCGCAAATCGCTATCGTGCGGGCGTTTTTCGCGATTTGAACCAACGCTTAGTCGGCATCCCAGCGGAAGAGTAGATCTGCCTTTGACTTGTTGGCCGAAATTACGCGTGCATTGGGTTCATCGGTGTTCATGACCCATGCCATCGCTTCTTCCTTGCTGCGGCCGAATTGTTCATGGCGGCTGGTCAGGCGCTTGATGCGAAGCGCGTCGTCGACGTCGACATACCAGATTTCATCGAGCAAGGCCGGAACCCTGGCCCAGTGACCTTCATTCAGAAGCAGGTAGTTCCCTTCGGTGATGATCAATTCAGTTTGTGGGAAGACAGGAATTGCCCCGGCGATGGGCTCCTCGATTTCGCGACGGAATTCTGGGGCGTAGACGATTTCATCTTCACTTTGATGGCGAAGCCGTTTCAGAAGATCGGCATAACCGGCACTATCGAAAGTGTCGGGAGCGCCTTTCCGGCCAGCGCGTCCAAGACGCTTGAGCTCAACGTTAGCCAGATGAAAGCCGTCCATCGGAACAACCTGCGAGGTTTCCGGAAACAACTGCAGCAAGGCCTCGGCGACGGTCGATTTTCCCGAGCCGGGCGCGCCGACCAGACCGACCATGACTCTTTTTCCCGTGCGAGTCAGTTCGTGCAAACGCTTGAGATAGACCTCTGGAACTTTGGGCAATGACGACGTAGCTTGCATTTCTTTCTCCTTTTTCCCGCATTTTAGATGCTCGCGCCTCCGTGCGCTACAATCCATCCCCTTTGAAGCCTCAGGAATAAACCTTTGGACCCGCATCCGTTTTTCTCCAACCGCAAGGTGGTTTTCGGGCTGGCATCCCTCTGCTGTTTGCTATGGGGAAGTGCTTACCCGGCGGTCAAGAACGGCTATTTGCTGTTTGCCATCGCGACGGACGACATTCCATCAAAGATGGTTTTTGCCGGTTATCGTTTTGTGTTTGCCGGACTGTTACTGTTGCTCATGGCCATCATCACGCGGCGCGACGTATTCAATCTGAACTGGAAAAACCTGCGCCAGATCACCGCGTTGGGGCTAACGCAGACCTCGATTCAATACATTTTCTTCTATGTGGGGCTGGCCTACACCACCGGGGTGAAGGGTTCGATCATGAACGCCACGGGGACGTTCTTCAGCGTCCTGCTGGCGCATTTCATCTACCACAATGATCGCTTGAGCCTGAACAAGGTGCTGGGCTGTCTGGTCGGTTTTGCCGGGGTGATGGTGGTCAATTTCAACAAGGATTTGCTGGATTTCCACTTCACCCTGCTAGGCGAAGGTTTCGTCGTGATTGCCGCCTTCATTCTTTCCGCCGCCACGATTTACGGCAAGAAAGTTTCGCAGAAAATGGATTCGATCATCCTGACCGGTTATCAACTGGCCATCGGTGGTGCCGTACTGATTCTGGCGGGCTATCTCACGGGTGGCGCGCTGACGGGCTTTACCCTGAAATCCTCCGCGCTGCTGTTCTACCTGGTGCTGTTGTCCTCGGCGGCGTTTGGCTTGTGGACCATTTTGCTCAAATACAACCGGGTCGGGATGGTGACGATATTCAACTTCCTCATACCGATCTTTGGCGCCATCCTTTCCGCTATTTTTCTTGGCGAGAGCATCCTGGAGTGGAAGAACGTGGTCGCGCTGGTGCTGGTGTGCTCGGGCATCTGGCTGGTGACCAAGGAAAGCAGCGCCGCTTAGCCTGTAAACTTGGCGCGGAAGCCTTCCGGCACCAGGGCCGTCTTGCGTGTCGCGTAGTCAAAGAAAACAATCCCTGTCTTGCCACGCGCCACTTCGCGCTGGCTTGAGCGCTCGTTCATGCACCACAGCAGATCGCAACCCTTGCTGCTGAAGTCGGCGGCGGCCATGCTGACAACCATGACTTCGCCGTGAAACGCCTCGGAACGGTACTGCACGGCGGCATCCGAAATAATGATGCCGACCCCGTCGACATCGCGTTCGCTGTATCCGAGCGACTTGAAAAACCGCACGCGAGTCTCTGATACCAACGTGAGCAGGAGCGCGTTGTCCAGATGCCCGCCATAGTTCATGTGGCTGAGGTAGAGCTCGATTTCGGTGGAGAAGGGCAGTTGTTCGGGGAGTTCGATCCGGATGCGGGCCATGGGTTTCGCTTTGTCTACAAACGCAGGAATATGGAAGCATAGCAACAATGGGGGCACGGGAAGGATGGTGACGATTTCCGAAAATCCACCTGCCATGGGAGTCAATCAATACGGGCGTCTTCAAACGCGATGCCGTGGGTGCCAATAAGCATGAGCTTCTCGCGGTATGTCGCGGGCGGACACTTGTACTACTGAGCCTGCCATTGAACCGAAACGAGATGCTTATTCACAGCGACGTCGTCAGGTTTCAATCCGCCAACAAAAAACCCGCACACAGGCGGGTTTGGGGCGCTTCCTGAACTTCTTGGCCTCCTCGACGGGAATCGAAGTAATGCCTTGATTGGCCTATTTACGGCATTGTCAGCGAATGCTGTTTTAAAAATACCCCCAGAAATACCCCCTGAATGTGGGCGCTAGGGTATTTGTTAGTTGTGTTGTTTCAGCTCGTATTCGGCGACAGCCTCACTCCGAAGCTTGCCGAATCCTGAATGGCCGAGCTTTCGATGTTTCGGCCAACCATTCATTTTGTTGGGTTTGCAGAGCAAGCAACCAGCACGGGTATTCTTTGGGCTCTTGCGTTTGTGATTCATTCTTAGCTCAATGCCAGTTCAACATGTCGCCCTGCACGGGTGGCCAGGGTTACCAACATATCCAAGCTGAATTTCTCGCGTTTGCCTCGTACCAGGTCGGAAACACGGGACTGGCCAATTCCTAGATGCTCGGCGGCTTCGGCTTGCGTCCACTCTTTGGCCGCAATGCTTTCCCGAATACGCGCCATCAACTCAGCGCGCATCGCAAGAATCGTTGCTTCTTCCGGCGAAAAGCCAAGATCGGCAAACACATTGCCACTGCTTTCGATGATCGGTTCCTTGTTCATGGCTTATCTCCTATCTGCCGATAACGTCGGGCGGCCAACTCGATGTCTTCCTTGCGGGTCTTCTGCGTCTTCTTCTGGAAGGCGTGCAGCACATACACCGCGTTATCAAATTTGGCGACATAGATCACGCGCCATTCGCCCAATACATGAACCCGAATCTCGTAGGCGCCAGAGCCGACATTTAGCATGGGCTTGAAATCCGAAGGCATCAGGCCGCGCTGCACTGCGTCCAACTCGAAACCCGCATCTCGCCGCGCTTCCATGGGAAAGTCGCGTAAATCGTCGAGGCTGGATCCGATGAAGCGAAGCGTTTTCATTTGTCAATTATATCAATACTTAGATATTTATCAAAGAAGTTTGATTTTGATTTAAATATTGCGAGGAATGGATTGTGCAGGCTACTGCGGAATAGGCAAGAGGCGATTCCATCGGCCCGATCAGCAGCCTATTGTGGCCGCCGGAGCCATGATGCATGAGTTTGGCCGGTCTTAAAATGCTGAGCCGAATTTGTTGATATATACCAAGTGCGACCTGGCGGATATAGAGAGCATGAGTTGGCAAACGCTTCAGATGTCGACTTGATCCTTG
>JBBQAT010000098.1:0-15723 GCA_038316625.1 Burkholderiales bacterium | reverse complement strand
GTATTTCCGGTTTTCGGGGAATAAAAAAAGACCCGCAGAGTGAAATCTGCGGGTCTTTTGCTTTCTGGCTTTAACGTGTGATCGGCTTGTAGCGAATCCGCTTCGGCTTTGCACCTTCCTCACCCAGACGTTTTTTCTTGTGGTCTTCGTATTCCTGTTAGTTTCCGTTGTAGAAACTCCATTGCGATTCGCCTTCGCAGGCCAGGATGTGCGTGCAGATGCGGTCGAGGAACCAGCGGTCGTGGGAGATGACCATGACGCTGCCGGCGAATTCAAGCAGGGCATCTTCCAGCGCACGCAGGGTTTCCACGTCGAGGTCGTTGGACGGTTCATCGAGCAGCAGCACATTGCCGCCAGAGATCAGCGTCTTGGCCATGTGCAGGCGGCCGCGCTCGCCGCCGGAAAGCTGGCCGACGAACTTCTGCTGATCGCCCCCCTTGAAGTTGAAGCGGCCGATGTAGGCACGCGATGGCGTTTCGTACTTGCCGACGGTCAGAATGTCGGCACCGCCCGAGATTTCGTCGAAAACGGTCTTGGTTCCGTCGAGGCAGTCGCGGCTCTGGTCAACGTAGGCCAGCTTCACCGTTTCGCCGATGTCGACTTCGCCTGAATCGGGCGTCTGCTGGCCAGTCAGCATGCGGAACAGCGTCGATTTGCCGGCACCGTTCGGGCCGATGATGCCGACGATGGCACCGGGCGGTACGGTAAAGGAAAGCTTGTCCATCAGCAGACGGTCGCCGAAGGCCTTGCTGACGTCCTTGAATTCGATGACCTTGTTGCCCAACCGTTCGCCGACTGGGATGAAGATTTCGTGCGTCTCGTTGCGTGATTGGTAGTCGAGGCTGGAGAGTTCCTCGAAGCGCGACAGGCGGGCCTTGCTTTTCGCCTGACGGGCTTTCGGGTTCTGGCGCACCCATTCAAGCTCCTGCTTCATAGACTTCATGTGCGCATCGACTTGCTTCTGCTCGGTTTCCAGCCGGGCTTCCTTCTGCTCCAGCCAGCTTGAGTAATTTCCCTTCCACGGAATACCGCAGCCACGGTCGAGTTCGAGAATCCATTCGGCGGCGTTGTCGAGGAAGTAGCGGTCGTGGGTGACGGCGACGACGGTGCCGGGGAAGCGCACGAGGAATTGCTCCAGCCATTCGACTGATTCAGCGTCGAGGTGGTTGGTCGGTTCGTCGAGCAGTAGCATGTCGGGCTTGGAGAGCAGCAGCTTGCACAGGGCGACACGGCGCTTTTCGCCGCCGGAAAGGTTCCCGATGGGCGCATCCCAGGGTGGCAGGCGCAGCGCATCGGCGGCGATTTCCATCTGGTTCTCGGTGTCGGAACCGGCTGTCGCGATGATCGCCTCCAGCCGCGCTTGTTCTTCAGCCAGTTTGTCGAAGTCGGCATCTTCTTCCGCATAGGCGGCGTAGACGGCGTCCAGCTTGGCGTGGGCTTCCATGATTTCGCCCATGCCGCTTTCGACTTCCTGACGCACGGTCATTTCCGGGTCGAGCTGTGGTTCCTGTGGCAGATAGCCAATGCGGATGCCGGCCAGATGCTGGACTTCGCCCTCGTATTCCTTGTCGACGTTGGCCATGATGCGCAGCACGGTCGATTTGCCGGAACCATTGAGACCGAGCAGGCCGATCTTGGCACCGGGGAAGAAGGACAGGGAAATATCCTTGATGATTTGCCGTTTGGGCGGGACGATTTTGCTGACACGCAGCATTTGCATTACGTATTGAGCCATGGCTGGAGTACTGGTTTCCTGGTTGGGGAGAATCGGAATGGGCAAAAACTGGCCGGCAATCGATCACGGCCGAAAGGCGGGAGTTTACCCGAGTGCGCCGGGTTTGGGCGAAGCACTCGATTTAGCTGGTTGATACGCCGCTGTCTTCGCTCTCGCTGCACACGCGGTTACGCCCCTCGTTTTTGGCTTGATAGAGCAGGGCATCGGCACGGGCGACGAAACTTTCGCGCGATTCGTTGATGCGATAAGCGGTAACACCGGCGCTGACCGTGACGCCAATCGCTTGGCCATCGAACTCATACTGGTTCTGCCCAATGCAGTCGCACAGGGTACAGGCGACCTGGGTCGCCGCCGCCAGATCGGTATTGGAGAGGATGACCAGGAACTCTTCGCCACCCCAGCGGCAGGCAATGTCGGAAGCACGCAGGCTGCTGATAAGCGTACCGGCAATCCCCTTCAGGACCTGATCGCCCGCCAGATGCCCATGGCTGTCATTAAGATTCTTGAAATAGTCGATGTCGAGCATGATTGCCGACATCGGGCTACCGTGACGTGTGGCTTCCCGCGTCTGCTGGTCAAGCAGAATGTCGAGCGCATGGCGGTTGGCCAGACCCGTGAGATTGTCGGTCGTGGCCATCGTTTCGAGCCGGCGTTGATAGTGGTTGATCGTTAAATGAACGATCAGCAGCACGACAGCGGTGATGACGAAACAGAGCAGCAGGTTGAGGTAGAGCGTTTGCTGGATGTTGTTCAGCGCCTTGTTTTCCTGCTTGATGACCAAGAGATACCACTTGAGCTCAGGGATGTAGCGGACGTTGAGAAAGTGTCGGAATCCCTGACTCTGGTATTCGAAGGAACCGCTGCCGGCCTTGAGTACGGCGTCCGCCTGTTCGCGCAGTCCTTCGATATCGTGAATGCTTGAATTTGCCGGATGACTTGCTCCGTGAGCGTCAATCGTGTTTTTCCCGGAGAGCGTGATTTTTCCGGAGGCATCGACCAGGTAGATGGTGCGCCCATAACGCTGCTGGTAGTCTTCGATCAGTTGATTGACAGTGTCCACGGTGAGGCCAACACCGGTCGCTCCGATGAATTTTTTCTGGTAATCAAAGACCCGGTAATTGATGAAGATGGTCAGCGCGTCGCGGTTGGCCAGATCGGGGTCGACATTGATTTCGTAAGGCTCGCTCAAGTCGCGAACGCGGTAGTACCAGGCGTCGCGCGGCTCGTTCTGGTCAACGGTCTTGAGCACGCCTTTGGTTGAATAGTAGGTGCTGGTCGCGTCCGAAACAAAAAAGCTTGAAAACGCGCCGTAGTGCGACATGACTTCGTTGAGGTAGCGTGTCATCTGCTCGACATCGCTTTCCCCGGAGATCACCCAGTCGCGCAGAAAGGTGTCGCGTGCCATCATCGAGGAGATCAGGATCGGCCGAGCGAGGTCTTTCTGGATTTCGGAGTAAACATTGTCCGAGGTCAGCGGTAGCTCGGTCGCGGTAATCGACTCGCGGATGGCGTCGCGTGAAACATAGTAGCTGACCAGTGTGGTGGCCAGGAATCCGGCGCTGAGCAACAGGCACAGCGCTGCAATCAGCCGTGCCTTGTCACTGATCAGGCGGAACGGACCCATCAGGTACGGATCGTCTCGTCCAGCGTGATATCGACCATCAAATCGTTCGACAGGCTTTCGAGATCGGACGTAAGCGCCCGGGCATCCAGTGTGGGCGAGGCGGTCAATTCAGCCGTGGCGTGGAACAGGATATCGGCTGACATCGGCGCGCTGGCCGTGTGCGTGCTGAGGTCTTCAACGTTGATCGAGTGCCGGGCGAGAACCTGTGAGACCTCGCGCACGATGCCGATGCGGTCGTGGCCGACCAGCGAGAGTTTTAGCCGCCGGTTTCCGGTTTTTGTTTCAGCGGGTTCTGAAACTTCGGAGGTGATGCGCAGGCCGGGCAGTCCAGCCAGCGTGGCTTTGAGCGCATCGAGTTGCGCCTGCTCAATGCTCACGCAGACGATCCCGGCGAATTTGCCGGAGAGGTGGGACATTGAGGATTCCAGCCAATTACCCTGATGCTGACTGATAGCGGTCGCGAGTTGTTCAACCAGACCAGGGCGATCATCGCCGATGACGGTCAGAACGAGAGAAACATTGCTGATTTGGCTCATGATGCACTCCTGTCGAGGTAATGCACGAATTGTAACGCGCGGCATCAGTCCTGGTGCAATTCAAGCGTCAAGTACACCTGGCGTTCGACGACGGTGTCTCCCGGTGCAACAAATAGTTCGACCACGGTTCCGGATTGCGGTGCCGGAATGTCGAGCGCCACTTTGCCGGTTTCAAGAATAATCAGGGTGTCATCGCGCTTGACCGTGTCGCCGGGCAGTACCAGAACGTCATCCACCGTGATTTCGCCGGCTCCGCAATTGCCGCAGGACTTCCAGCATTCAGGGTATTTCGGGATGAGGACGTCGATGATCTTGCTCATTGCGCTGCGCGGCTCCGGAATAAGAAAAAGGTCATGTCTGTTGCCAGACGCGACCCTTGTCAGGCGCAATTATTCTAGCCGCTTTACTTCTCGACGAAAGCGCGTTCGATAACGTAGTCGCCCGTCGCCCCGATGTGCGGTGAAATTTCGAATCCGCGCGCGTCGAGCAGTGCGCAGCAATCCTTGATCATGTGCGGGCTGCCGCAGATCATGACGCGATCGTGGGCTGGATCAAGCTTGGGCAGGCCAATTTCAGCGAACAGTTTGCCGTTCTCGATCAAGTCGGTGATCCGCCCCTGATTCGGGTAGGGCTCGCGGGTGACGGTCGGGTAGTAGATCAGCTTGCCGCGTACCATGTCGGCGAAATAGTCGTGGTTCGGCAGTTCCTGGGTGATGAAGTCATGGTAGGCCAGTTCGCTCACCGAACGTACGCCATGGACGAGCACGACTTTCTCGAAGCGCTCGTAGCTTTCCGGGTCCTGCAGCAGGCTGAGGAAGGGCGCGAGGCCGGTTCCGGTGGCCAGCATGTACAGGGTTTTGCCCGGTTTCAAATCGCGCAGCACCAGCGTGCCCGTGGGTTTGCGGCTAACGACGACTTCATCGCCCACCGACAGATGTTGTAGCTTCGAGGTCAGCGGGCCGTTTGGCACCTTGATGCTGAAAAATTCAAGGAACTCATCATGGTTGGCACTGGCGATGCTGTAGGCGCGCGTCAGCGGACGGCCCTCCTGTTCAAGACCCAGCATGACAAACTGGCCGTTGATGAAGCGCAAGCCGGTGTCGCGCGTGGTGCGGAAGCTGAACAGACTGTCGCTCCAGTGATGGACTGAAAGAACGCGTTCGGTGGAAAGAGTGCTCATGATTTTTTCGCGATGGTTTTTGATGTCATGAATACTATTGCGCGCTAACATATCTGTAAAACAGATTGTTTAGATAACAAATATCTATGGAGTGGATATGAAGTTCACCTTGCGCCAGATGTCGGTCTTCGTTGCCGTGGCACGTCAGGAAAGCGTCTCGCGCGCGGCTGAAGCACTGTCGCTATCCCAATCAGCGACCAGCACCGCGCTTGGCGAACTGGAGCGGCTCTACGATACGAAACTGTTTGATCGGGTCGGCAAGACGCTGCGTCTCAATGAACTCGGGCAATCGCTGCTGCCGCAGGCGGTGGAATTGATCGAGCGTGCCGACGCTATCGAAACCGTTCTCGAAGGCCGTGCCGGTTTCGGCAAGCTGCGCATTGGTGCCACGCTGACCATCGGCAACTATCTGGCGACGCTGATCGTGGCCGACTATCTTAAGCGGCATCCCGAAAGTTCGGCCCAGTTGCAAGTGCACAACACGGCGACGATCATCGACCAGGTGGCACGCTACGAACTTGATCTGGGGCTGATCGAAGGGAGTTGCCGACACCCCGATCTGGTGGCCGAGCCTTGGGTGGAGGATGAACTGGTGGTGTTCTGTGCGCCGACGCATCCCCTGGCCGGCAAGGGTTCGGCGACGCTGGTCGAGCTTGCGGAAGAACACTGGATCGTTCGCGAACAAGGTTCAGGGACGCGCGAAACACTCGACCAGGCGCTGCGTCAGCATCACCATGAACTGAAAGTGCGGCTGGAACTGGAACATACGGAAGCCATCAAGCGGGCGGTGGAGTTCGGTCTCGGCATCGGCTGCATCTCAAGGCTGGCGCTGCGTGAGGCATTCCGGCGCGGCAGCCTGGTGGCCATTGAAACACCGGAACTTGATTTGCTCCGCAACTTCCAGTTCCTCTGGCATTCAAGGAAGTTCCAGACGGCGGGCATGCGCGAATTCATTGCGCTGTGTCGCGCCATGACGGCGGGTGTCACGCGCAGCGACGAGATAGCATGGCCTTTGATTCTGTGATGCTCGAAGAACCTCATGGATATTGGCTTCCACGGCATCTGTGTTGTAGATTCCCGTATTCATTGCCTTGCAGCCCGGTCAAAATTTAGGGTCGATCAGCGCGGCTAAATGCAAACCATGATCATCAAAGGGTTGTTTTTTTCTTCAAGCTCGTTTCTAATCGCTCTTCCGGTTTTTATTCTTGACTTTACGACCATGCCTTTTTTTGACGCACACGCCCTTGAGATGCTGATCGCGCTAGCGATGGCCACCTTGGCGTTCGTCATTGCGGTCGGTGCCCTGCCTGTAGTACGCGTAGTAGAAGTACTAAGCGTAGTACGGGTAGTACCCCAAGCACCGCCGAGGGCCGGAAGAAAATAAGTCGAAGCGTAAAAAACGACAGAAAATTCCAAAACCCCCGCCGGTGCAAACCGGGCGGGGGTTTTTCTTTTTGAACTTCCGTCCAGCCAAACCGCCTTAGTGTAGTCCTCAGAAGGAGATGTTCATGACCAGTACCCAGACCGAAACCCTCACCGGCGCCCAGATTGTTGTGCGCCTGCTCGAAAGGCAAGGCGTGCGAACGCTGGCCGGTATCCCCGGCGGAGCCATCCTGCCAATTTACGACGCCCTGTCGCAGTCAAAACTGATTCATCACGTACTGGCACGCCACGAGCAGGGTGGCGGCTTCATGGCGCAAGGCATGGCGCGGGCTAACGGCGAGGTAGCGGTCTGCATGGCGTCGTCCGGCCCCGGCGCAACCAATCTGCTGACGGCCATCGCCGATGCCAAGCTCGATTCGATCCCGATCGTGGCGATTACCGGCCAGGTTCCGAAGTCGATGATCGGCACCGATGCCTTTCAGGAGGTCGATACCTACGGCCTGAGCATCCCGATCACCAAGCACAACTTCCTGGTCGGCTCGGCCGATGAATTGCTGACCGTCATCCCGCAAGCCTTTCGCCTGGCCGCGTCCGGGCGTCCGGGTCCGGTGTTGATTGATATCCCCAAGGATGTGCAGAACCAGCGCATCGAAGTCAGCGAATGGCCCGAGCCGGGCAGGGCTGATCCGGTGCCCTTGCCAGCGGCCGATTTGATCGCCCGTGCGGCGGCGATGATCAACGAGTCCAGGACTCCGATGTTTTACCTCGGTGGCGGCGTGGTGCATTCTGGTGCGTCCAGCGAAGCGGTTGCCTTCGCCGAAAAAGCCGGCCTGCCGACCGTGATGACCTTGATGGCGCTGGGCACCATGCCCGTCGATCATCCGCTGTCACTCGGCATGCTCGGCATGCACGGCGCACGCTATACCAATTTCCTGCTCGACGAATGCGATCTGCTGATCGCCATCGGTGCCCGCTTTGATGACCGGGCGACCGGTAAGGTGGCCGCCTTCTGCCCGCAGGCCAAGATCATCCATATCGACATCGATCCTTCCGAACTCGACAAGATCAAGACCGCTCACGTCGGCATTCAGGGTGATGTGAAGGCGGTTCTCGAACGCCTTGCGCCGCAGGTCAATGCCACGCTGCGTACCGAATGGCTGTCAAAGGTCGCCGAATTGAAGGCCGCCCATCCGCTGCGCATGCCGGGTATTGACAACCCACGTACACCCTACGGCCTGATTCGCGCGGTGGCCGATTGCCTGGACGACGAAGCGACGATCACCACCGACGTTGGTCAGCACCAGATGTGGGTCGCGCAGGCTTATCCGCTACGCCGGCCGCGCCAATGGCTGACGTCGGGTGGGCTCGGAACGATGGGCTTCGGTTTGCCGGCGGCGATTGGCGCTTCGCTGGCCGAACCGGAACGCACGGTTGTCTGTTTCTCGGGCGACGGCAGCATTCTGATGAATGTGCAGGAATTCGCTTCGGCGGCGGAAGAAGAGGTTAATGTCAAAGTCGTGCTGATGAACAATTCCTCGCTCGGCCTGGTTTTCCAGCAGCAGACCATGTTCTACGGCGAACGAATCTTTTCCTCCAAGTTCAAGGGCGTTCCCGATTTCATCAAGGTCGCCGAAGGTTTCGGCTGGCAGACGCTCGATCTGGACAAGGCGAATGATCCGCAAGCGGCCTTGAGCAAGGCACTAGCGACGCGCGGCCCGATGCTGATCCACGCCAGCATCGACATGAACGAGCAGGTTCTACCCATGGTCGCGCCCGGCGCCGCCAACAAAGACATGATTGGAGGCTGAACATGAATTCCATTACCAAGTTTGAAAACCGCGCCCTGGCCCATACCGTGCTGGAGATCGATGTGAACAACCATGCCGGCGTGATGTCGCACGTCGTCGGCATGTTCTCGCGCCGTGCCTACAATGTCGAAGGCATCCTGTGCATGCCGGTCGGGACTGGCGCGACCAGCCGCATCTGGCTGACGGTCAATGAAGACGAACGGCTCGATCAGATGGTGAAGCAGATCGAAAAGCTGGAAGATGTGCTGGCCGTGCGCCGGCACGGTGCCGAGCATGAAGTGTTCGAGCGGCTGGAGGAGTTTTTCCAGTAGTGATAAAGCACAAAGGCCTCACCACCAAGTCACCAAGATCACCAAGGAACACCAAGTTGACGTCTTACCATCGATGTTTTTCTTGGTGAAATTTGGTGTCCTTCGTGCCTTGATGGTGAAGTTTTTGTTTTATTCCCTGTGTTGAACCAAAGTAGATTCATAAGCGAGCAGGGCATTCTTGCGCTCGCTTCCCCAGCGGTATTGGCCGATCTCGCCGCTTTCCCGGATCACGCGGTGGCAGGGGATGAGCAGCGCGATGCGGTTCTGCGCCACCGCCGTACCGACGGCGCGTTGGGCGCGGGGATTGCCGGTCAGTCCGGCCAGCGTCTGGTAGGAAACCACCTCGCCAGCTGGGATCTTCAGCAGCGCTTCCCACACCTTGATCTGGAAATTCGTTCCGCGCAGGAGAAGGTGTAGAGGCTGTTGTTGCGTGGAAAACAGGCGAGCGATGGATTCGGCCAGCGCACTGTCGTCGCGGACCAGTTGGGCGTGCGGCCAGTCAGCCTGTAAGGTTCCGATAGCGGCGACGAGGTCATCACCGGCCGTGAATTGGAGATGGCAAAGCCCGCGTGGCGTGATTCCGGCGATGACCCGCCCGAAAGGTGTCAGCCCGAAACCATAGGTAATCTCCAATCCTTCGCCCAGCGCACGCACTTCGCCCGGCGTCACCGCGTCGCACGTCACCATCAGGTCGTGCAGTCGACCGGGGCCGGATAGACCCGTTTCGTGGGCGGTGGCGAGGACATCGTGGCTCTGACGCAGCAGCGTTCTGGCGTGTTCCCGGGTCAGGTATTGCAGGAAGCGCTTGGGCGAAATTCCGGCCCAGATGCTGAAAGTACGCTGCAGATGAAACGGGCTCAGGCCAACATGCGCGGCGATTTCGTCCAGACCGGGTTGCTCACGGGAGTTCAGACGGATGAAGAGGATGGCTTGCGCGACGGTCTCGTAGGCCTGGCAGCGTTCGTTTATGTCGTTCATGCTGGAAAAAGCAGTTCTTCACCGCAAAGGCGCAAAGAACGCAAAGGATCGCAAAGAAAATCAAAAATCTGGTATTCGTCAAGGCTATCCATGGAACTGATCCAAAGAGAGAGCAATAAAACAAAATATTTCTTGTTTCCTTTGCGATCTTCGCGCCTTTGCGCCTTTGCGGTGGAGTTTTTCATATCGTTTGCCTTTGCAGCTTGTGCGGCAGTTTTACCAGGCCAGTGGTCAGGGCGATTCCGGCAAGTACCAGCAGGCCACCCGTGATGGCATCCAGGCCAATCGCTTCGTTCAGGAAAATGAATCCCCACAGAACACCGAATACCGGAATGAGGAAGGCGACGGAAAGCGCACGAGTCGGGCCAACATCCTGAATCAGCCGGAAGTAGAGCAGGTAGGCGGCACCGGTACACAGAATGCCGAGCGCGGTGACTCCCAGCCAGTCTCCAGCCACCGGCGTTTGCCGCAGCGGAGCAAAAGCCAGCAAGGGGAGAACGATCAGGCTGGCCATCCACGTACTGCCGTGCGCGTTGCTGAACGGTGTGGCCGAGGACGGGTAAGCCTTGGTGTAGGTGCTGGCCAGGCTGTAGGACATGGGCGCGATCAGCGCGGCGGCGATGGCCGGCCATCCAGCGCTGCCAGCCAGCGAAACGCCGTTGCCAACCAGCAGGACAACACCTGCCAGGCCACAGAGCAAACCCAGGGCGACCGAGCGCGTAATCGCGACACGCAGCCATACGGCGGCGATGATGGCGGCAAAGAAGGGCGAGGTCGCGTTGAGTATGGACAGCAGCGATGCCGAGAGCGATTGTGCGGCATAGGCGAAGAGCGTGAAGGGGAGCGCTGAATTGAGCAGGCCGATGATCAGATAGTGTTTCCAGTGCCGGCGGAAATCCGGGCTCTTTTTCAACCACAGACTAACCAGCCAGAGAAAAACCGCCGCGATCAAAACACGGAAGCCAATCAGGGCAACCGGTCCGAAAACCGGAACGCCGATTCGCATGAAGAGGAACGATCCGCCCCAGATGGCGGCCAGCAGGAACAGTCGGAACAGGCTTGCAACGTCCATGAAACAGTCTCTTTGTGTTGATTGAGGTGTCCATTGTCGCTGCTGAAGGCAACGCATGCCACCCGATTCTTGCGGTGTGGCCGGGATTTCCGAACCGGCCTTTTGGCGGGTTCAAAACTTAATGCGTTGGCGACGCGGCATGAGTGCTCCAAAAAGGAATGCAAAGCTAGACCCCTTTAGTTAGGTGATTGAGACCATCCAGAAGAAATGCTTCAGCCGCCATTTGGAGATTGGCGTATTTCAGATAGTCGGCAATTGTCGGAGTGGCCATGATCAGTTGTCCTTCTTGGATTGTTTGATGTGGAGTACTTTTTCAGCGAAATATCGTGTCTGGTGAATCTGAACGGGATGGCCGCCAGACGTAGCCGGAAAGCTTGGGCAAGCATAGTGAGCAGCCAACAACCACGGCGCCCGCCCGCCCGAGATGTTTCCCTGACCGCGATCCATCATGTAGCCGATGCGCTCGGCCATCACCTCGTTGGTCTTGAGATCGATCACTTTCAGCGAACTGCCGGCGATCCAGGAGTCGCGCTCTTCGCGGGTGGAAATGTCGTCGAAGGTGACGCCGTAGCGTGGCGATGGATTGGGTCCGGGGATTTTGTCGAGGACAAAATCTTTCGTTTTGAAGGTTGTCTTGCCATCGCCGCCCATCAGGATGCTGGAGGTATGCGTCACCTCCTTGATGCTTCCTGTATGCCGATACCGTTTCCCGTCGCTCGGGTCGAGAATGTCGACGTAGAAGTAGCCATTGGTCGCCGCATCACTTTCGTTGGAGATGCTCCCGCGCGCTGTCCGAGCACTAAGAAAATTAACGATATATCCGTCCCCTCCCGTATCGTCCCCATAAGGATCGTCAAGAGCGAACTGGTTTGAGAAATCGGTTTTGATTGGTCGAATCTTCATCAGCAAAATGCCCTCAACATTCTCTGCCGTCTTGTGGATGAACTCCCCCGCCTTCTTACAGCGCTCCTGGAACATCGCCTCGGCTTTGGCGAGGCGGACTTTGGCTTCTTCTGCCAGCGCGCTTGTGGAAATCAGCAACGCGGCAAGGGCCATTGCAAAAAAATTTCTGCGTTTCATGCGGCGATCCTCCATTGAAGTTGGTTGAATTCTTGATCGTTGGCGGCGCGCTCGGCGCCGTACGAGGCATTGGCGACAAAACATGCGCCACGGTTTTTGACGGCGCTTCGGAAAATAGACAGCATATCGCAGCCGATACCTCCAACGGGCGAAAGGGGTCAACTTCACATTTGTTTTTCTCATTAATTCCGCGCTGCCTTTTGGCTGGGTGAAGAAAATCGTTATAACATGCGCAACAGATCGCTTTGCTATGCGAGTAGTCGTTCAGGGAGGAAAGATGCGTTTGCTGCTTGTCGAGGATGATCCGATGATTGGAACCAGTGTGCAGAGTGGCCTGCGGCAGGAGGGCTACTCGGTGGACTGGGTGCGCGATGGTGCAGCCGCCGAGCTGGCGATCGCCAACGGCGTTTATGAACTGATGCTGCTCGACCTCGGTTTGCCGAGGAAAAGCGGGCTGGAACTGCTTGCCGGCCTGCGCAAGAAAGGCCTTGCCATGCCGGTGCTGGTGATTACGGCACGCGATTCGGTCGCTGACCGGGTCAAGGGGCTGGACGCTGGCGCGGATGACTATCTGGTTAAACCTTTCGACCTCGATGAACTGTCGGCGCGCATCCGTGCCTTGATGCGCAGGCAGGGCGGGCGCGCTACGCCGGTTATTGAACACGGCGCGCTTTCGCTCAATCCGGCGACGCATGAAGTTGCCCTGAACGGTTTGCCCGTCAATCTTTCCGGTCGTGAATTTACGCTCTTGCACGCGCTGCTTGAGCAACCCGGCGTACCGCTTTCGCGCGCACAGCTTGAAGAGAGCATTTACGGCTGGGACGAGGAAATCGAGAGCAATGCGGTTGAGGTTTACATCCACTCATTGCGTCGCAAGCTGGGCGCAGAATGGATACGTAACGTGCGCGGCGTAGGTTATCGGGTGCCTGAACTGACATGAAGTCAATCCGACACAATCTGCTGGTGGCGTTGCTCGGTGCCATGTGCCTGGTCATGCTGGTCGGCGGCTGGGCGACGTATCGCGCGGCTCGGGATGAGGCCGGCACCTTGTTCGACTATCAGTTGCAGCAGATCGCGCTGTCGCTGCGTGACCAGACCTTTCAGGGCCATGCCGAGGCGCTGGCCAGCGATCAGAGCCTTGATTACGTGATCCGCGTCTGGGACCCAAGCGGGCTGACGCTCTACTATTCCCGTCCGCACCAGACTTTGCCCGAGCTTACCCGGCTGGGCTATTCGACCGCGGACAGCCCGGAAGGCGAGTGGCGGATTTTTGCCATTCAGTACCATGGCCTGACCATCGCCGTGGCGCAGCCGATGCGCGTGCGCAATCAACTCGCTGCCGATGCGGCCTGGAGCACGCTGAAGCCGTTTTTCTTCCTGCTCCCGGTGCTTGGCGTGCTGATCTGGGTTTTGGTCAGTCGCGGCCTGCAACCGCTGGCCCGGATTGCGCGTTCGGTGCAAGCGCGTACGCCCGATTCGCTCGAACCGCTCCATGAGGTTGACGCGCCAGACGAAGTGAAACCGCTGCTCTTCTCGCTGAATGACTTGCTGGCAAGGCTCAAGTCAGCGCTGGATGCGCAGCGCGCCTTCGTTGCCGACGCCGCGCACGAACTGCGTACGCCATTGACGGCGCTGCAACTGCAAGTCCAGCTGGTCGAGCGTGCCAGCTCGGATGAAGGAAGGTCCGCAGCGCTTGGCGAACTGAAGAGTGGCCTGCAACGAACTATCCACGCCGTTCAGCAACTGCTGACGCTGGCACGGCAGGAGCCGGGCGCGGCCGAGTATCGGATGACATCGGTAAGCTTGGCCGATCTGGTACGGCGCTCGGTGCTCGAACACGAACGCCTGGCCGAGGCGAGGGCGATTGACCTTGGCGTTACGCAGGCCGATGAAGCGGCGCTTGTCTCGGGCGACGTCGATGCACTGCGCATCCTGCTGGCCAACCTCGTCAGCAATGCCTTGCGCTATACCCCCAGCGGTGGGCGCGTCGATGTCTCTTGCGGTTTCAAGGATGGCCGTGCGTTTCTTGAAGTGGTCGATAGCGGGCCGGGGATCCCGGCCGAAGATCGCGAACGCGTTTTCGACCGCTTTTATCGTCGTGGTGGGGATAGTGCCGACGGCTATACCGGGAGCGGACTTGGACTATCCATCGTACGCACGATCACCGAGCGGCACGGGGCGCAGGTCAGCCTTGGCGATTCCGATTCCGGCGGTTTGCTGATACGCGTCAGTTTTCCGTCGGCTGAACAAACGTCTCGTTCCTTTGATTAACTTCCTGCGCAAGGACGTTATCAAGGTTCGTTGCCTCGTCGGGCCTTGCTCCGATAACGAACAAGCGAAGGGGTCGGCTCCGCATTGGTTTTTGTCATTAACGCTCACGGCGTAGTACGTAGTATTATGAAACGGACAACTTTTACAGGAGGGGCGAAATGCTGAAAAGAATCCGTTTGAGCGTCCGCAAAGCCCTGCATGAATTTGTCCGAAAACTGATCTCCTGGCTGCCACAGAAACAGCGTTTCAAGGTTTTTCGTTTGTTTGCGGATTGTGACCCGGCACCGAGTCCGCGGCTGCAACTGAAGATTGCCGAAACCAAGGAGGAACTCGAAGCCTGTTTCGCGGTGCTACATGATGCCTATGTGGATAGTGGCTTCATGAAGCCCGACCCGTCAGGCATGCGGGTGACGATCTATCACGCGCTTCCAACCACCACCACGCTTTGCGCCAAGTATGACGGCCAGGTCGTTGGAACCATTTCTCTGGTGCGTGAAAGCGCGCTGGGTGTTCCGCTGCAGCGCATCTTTGATCTGAGTGGCGTACGCGAGAAGGAAGGCCATATCGCCGAGGTGTCGGCGCTTGCCGTGCATCGAAAATTTCGCAAGACCGGCGGGAGCATTCTGTTTCCGTTGATGAAGTTCATGTACGAGTATTGCACAACCTTTTTTGATACGCGCCATCTGGTCATTGCCGTTAATCCCAGTCACATCGAGATGTACGAGTCGCTGCTTTTCTTCAAGCGGCTGACGGCGAACATGGTTGAAAACTATGATTTTGTTAATGGTGCACCGGCGATTGGCGCTTCGCTGGATCTCAAGGAAGCGCTAGGAACCTTCGAACGATACTATGCCTCGAAACCGGCGCGACGTAATCTTTACGCCTATTTCACCCAGGTGAAACTGCCGAACATCCAGTTTCCGAGCCGCCGTTTTTTCACGACCAACGATCCCGTGCTAACGCCGGAGCTACTCGATCATTTCTTCAATGTGCGAACGAAAACATTCGAGAATCTCAGCGAGCGCAAGAAGGCTCTGATTCATACGATCTACGATCTTCCTCAATACCGCTCGGTTTTGCCCGCACTTCCCGAGAATTTGGACGCTATTCCAATCCGCTTGCACCCGCGATTTTCGGTCAAATGCCCGGCTCGCGTTGTTTTCAGTTCCATGGAGGGCAAGGAGGAGAGAATAGCGATCGAAGTGATTGAGGTTTCTCGATACGGCTTCCAGGCGCGCGCGGTCAAGTCGCTGCCGCTCAATATCTGGTGCGACACGACCATACAGTTGGGCCATGCGGACGTTTCTCACTTCCGTTCACTGGCGCTTCGCGAAAACAACAACGGCTATAACGGGTTTTACGGTTTCCGTCTGGGCGAGCCCGATATCGTTTGGAGAAAATTTGTGTCTGCCCTGTACAGCAGCACGACGCATAACGATCTGGACACGGCGACGCGCTTTCTCTGAGGGCGAATGCCTAAGCCGCCGGTGCGATCCTGTGCCATTCCTTGGCCGGTTATAATTCAACCCAGATTATCCAATAAGCGAAATTTAGTGCGAAAGTCCGTTCGTGGTGAGCCTGTCGAACCATGAGTTGCCCTTTGACAGGCTCTCAAGAAACAGTAATTTGTTCATTTAAATTCAGTGGGTTAGAAATGCATATTGGGAGATTGTCGGCATCATGCGGGAGCGGGAACAGGCTGAGGGGAGAGCACCAGGCCGAGTTCCTGTGCACGCTTTTGCAGT
>JBBQAT010000097.1:0-15730 GCA_038316625.1 Burkholderiales bacterium | reverse complement strand
GTCCAAAAGACGAGAGTAGACCTGAATTGACGACTGTTTACAAGACGTGTGCATAAGTGTATGAATGTAAACCACTATTTCAATCCGTCAACTCCATTGGCATTTGTTGGTAATAATGCCGGTCGAGTGCGAAGGCCCTGGCCTTAATATGAATAGACGATTTTTTCCCGACACCCGCTACTGAATTTTTGATAATTCGCCTGCCAATAATTTTCCGGATCAAGATATGATAATCAATGCGCTGCTTGATGCATCAGCTCCTGCCGTTTTTTAATTTAATTTTTATTTTAAGTGAGGCGAATTGTGGATAATAAATCTGTTTCTTTGGATGGCCTTTCTGTTACCGACTTAACCGCACTGCAAGCCAAGATTGCTGAGCAAATCAAAGTCAAACACGAAGAGACCAGGCAAGACGTCAAGAACCAGATACTTGCCCTGCTGGCTTCGTCCGGTTTTTCTTTCGCTGATATTTTCCCGTCGGGTAGCGCGCCGAAAGCGACTCCAGTCGTTGCGAAGAAAAAAGTGAGTGTCAAATACTCCGACGGTCAGAATGCATGGACCGGACGCGGAAGAATGCCTTTGTGGATTAAATCATTTATTGAAGCCGGTGGTGAACTGGCTTCGCTTGAGGTATCAAAATAATCCGGAAGGAATAACTTTCGCCCGTCAGGTAGCGTCTGGATAGTAGAATGCAGCCCGGCGGCCGATAATTCCGATTCCGGTAGTATTGAATAATGTTTTAGCTGCAGCGATATAGTGTGAAATTAATATCAAACCCAAAATGACCTCGCGAAATTACGGGTCGATGCTCAGATATTCGATGGCCACGACCTCAACTTCGCGCCAGCCGGCGGGGCTCTGAAAACGCACCAGATCGCTTTCCCGAGCCTTCAGCAATGCTCTCGCCAACGGTGACACCCAGCTGATTCGCCCGCGCGTGTAATCAGTCTCGTCGACGCCGACAATCTGGTACCGCTGCTCGGTGCCCCGCTCATCGCAGAGAGTTACCGTCGCCCCGAAAAACACCTGGTCCGCACTCTCCTGCCGGGCCGGGTCGACGATTTCCGCCAGATCAAGCCGCTTGGTAAGAAAGCGGATACGCCGGTCAATTTCACGCAAACGCCGCTTGCCGTAAATGTAGTCACCATTCTCCGAACGATCACCGTTCAGCGCCGCCCAGTGCACGACGTCAACGATGTGCGGGCGTTCGGTACGCAGCAGGTGGTCAAGTTCTTCTTTGATGCGCGCATAACCGCCCGGCGTGATGTAGTTGCGTGTTCCCTGCGGAAGCTTTAGCGAAGACTCAAGTTCTTCCTCGTCATCATCGCTGTCAGATTCTCGGGTAAACGCTTTGTTCATGGATTCAGACGATACGGCTCAATCACGCCTTGGATCAGTAGCCGATATTCATCGCATCAACATCGACACGAATGGTGTCGCGCCCTAGCGCCAGGGCCGTGTAACGAATGAACTGCGTCGCCCAGGTCTTGCCATCAATGAAACGCTGTTCGCCGCCGTCGCGGGCGATATGGAGGATCTTGTCGATGATCAACACCTTTCCCATCGGGTTAGTGGGCTCGCATTTCAAATCCGAAAACTCCTTGTCAAACCAGCGACGAGCCTCTTCTGGCGAGCTTCCCGTCAGATCGGTCTCCGACAGTTTGTACGGGTATTCCTTGCCTCGGCCAAACGAAACGACCACGTGATAGATCATGCGCATCCTCCAACGAATTCCAAAGTTGACCGACCTTTCACCCATTCTATTCGCAAATCCGCGGCGGATGGATGCGGTGAAAAACAATCAGGGGTTTGCTAAGTCGCCTGGAAGCCAATGTTTACACCACTCTTCATGGCATGCATTCATAGACGACCTATTCATGCGGGTTCCAGACCTACCTGGTCGCCGCAAATCGCTTCAGTAGGTCAGCAAGGCGAATCCGGGAACGCCTGACTCCTTCAACCGTGCAGAACCGCCGAGGCCAGGAAGATCAATCACGACGGCAGCTTCAACAATCTTTGCTCCCAGTCGTTGCATCAGCTTGGCGGCAGCCAGTATCGTGCCGCCTGTGGCGATCAGGTCATCGACCACCAACACATGCTCGCCAGCGCCGGCCGCATCCGTGTGAACTTCAACGGTCGCCTCGCCGTATTCCAGCGAATATGATTCACACATCGTATCGAACGGCAACTTGCCGGCCTTGCGTACCGGAATGAAGCCGCAGCCCAGGCGATACGCCAGCGCCGCACCGATGATGAAGCCACGCGCATCGATCCCGGCAACGGCATCAATATGCGCATCGGCATAGCGTTCAGCAAAGGCCTCGATCAGCGCGTGGAAAACCTTACCATCGCGCAACAAGGGCGTGATGTCGCGAAACTGGACGCCAGGTTCAGGCCAGTCACTTATGGTTCGGATTCGACTTGCGAACAATTCAGTGCTCATCAGGCGATCTCACAAAGAAAAAAATGGGAAACGACTACGCAACGCTGCCGTTTTCAGCGGCCACGTCGGGCAGTTTTGATAGCAAGACTTTGTCGACACGATTTTTGTCCATATCAACCACCTCGAAACGGCAACCGGCTACATCGAAGTGATCCGCCACCACCGGAATCCGGCCAAGCACGTACATCACCAGACCACCCAGCGTATTGAAGGCATTTTCATCCTCACCGGGCAAATCGTCCTCGATGGCCAGAACCGACTTCAGGCGCTCAATCGGCACGCTGCCATCAACCAGCCAGGATCCATCGGCACGCTCGACGACATCCTGCTCTTCGGTGATATCCGAGGAAGGCAGTTCGCCAACGATGGATGTCAGCACGTCCGTCAATGTAACCATCCCCTGCAACTCACCGTATTCATCGACAATCAACGCGCATTGCTGGCGCGCCTTGCGGAAGCTCTCCAGCAGATGTGTCGTGGTCACGCCTTCCGGCACATACAGCGGCGGGCGCAGAAAACGCTCGACATCCAGCTTTTCGCCGGCCAACGCCAGCTTGAGGAGGTCGGCCGTGCGCAGGATGCCAACGATATGCTCCAGACCATCTCGACAGACGACGATGCGCGTATAGGCGCTTTCAGCCAGACGGCTTCGTATTTCCTCTTCCGGGTCATCAAGATCGAGTGCATAGATGTCGTTGCGATGCGTCATGATCGCACCAATACGCTGCTCGTCGAGACGCAGCACATTGGAAACAATGGCCTGCTCGCTTTCGTGGAAAACACCGGCTTCGGCACCCTGCTCCATCAAGACATTGATCTCGTCGTTGGTTACCGTCGGATCGCCATTGTGACGTGCTCCAATCAACTGCAACACGAGGCTTGATGACGATGACAGCAGCCAGACCACAGGGCGGGTCATCCGTGCCAACATATTCATTGGTGCCGCAATCAGGGCAGCGATGGCCTCCGGTGCCATCAAGCCCAGGCGTTTTGGAACCAACTCCCCGACAACGACCGAGAAATAGGTTAGGCCAATGACGACCAGCGTAAACGCCAAGCCTCTGGCATAGGGTTCAATCAGCGCAAACCCGGAAAACCATTGGGTCAGGGGGTCTGCCAGGGCACCTTCACCAATGGCACCGCTCAGGATGCCGACCGTCGTAATCCCGACCTGAACGGTGGATAAGAAAGCGGATGGTTCATTGCTCAACTCCAGCGCTGTTTCGGCACCGGGGCTCCCATCGTCCGACAACTTCTGAAGCCGTGACTTGCGAGAAGAAACGACAGCAATCTCCGACATGGCGAGGATGCCGTTAAGGAAGATTAGAAATACAAGTAAAACAACGTCCATTTATGCCTTCATTAGACTGGATGGAATGACCTATCGATCCGGCTTCTTTCGAGGACAGGGCGGGTGGAGCCTTAGCAGTTCACCTGGCTTGCACGGAACGAGCATTGCGGCACCGAGCGAAAACGCCATTGAAAAGCAAATATAACCCTTCGGCACTGGGTTGCCAAAGTCTTTAGCGCAACGCGCAAGTCAACAAGGCCGAAACACTCCATTATACCGGCCGGCTGGTTCGCTACCCAAATTGCAAAGTCCACCGACCTAGACTGCGCTCAGACCGAACCCTTCAACCGCCACAATGGCCTTGGCCTGATTGAAGTCATCTGCGTAACCGCTAGCAAACAGGCAGCAGGCCAGTTGATTGGCAATCGGGGGCGGCAGTGAATGTTCGCCGGCAAGAACCCGCCGCATCCAATCGGCGGTCGTTTTGGCATCACAGGTTTCTGGCAGATGCGGCAACGTTTTCAAGCTGTCATGCTCAGCTTCGAAGAGAATGTCGGTAGCGCCATCATGCAGATGTTCAATTCGGGGTCGCCGCTTGGGGTTGGCGAAAGGCTCACCCTCGGTACCGCGCAGAAGCAGTGCATGTACTCCAAGCGCACCAAGGACATCGCGCATCAAATCGAGATAATCCGGGTGCGTTGCTGCGGCAAGAAGCAAACCATCCCCCTTGAAGGGATCGAGCATCTTGACCAGGCTATGCGCGCTGTTACGCAAGCCGAGCCGGCTACGTAGCGCCAACTGATTATTGAGTCCAGGGGAAATAACGGAGAGCGGCACATAGGCCAGGCCGCTTTCATCGAGCACCTGCTGCGCCTGCGCTAGACTAGCGGCGGGCATCAAGCCAAACTCACGAAAAATCTGGGCCGTCGTCACCCGGCCAAAACCTTCGATCAGTCCGTGAACAACCACCGGGATGCTGAAACGTCCTAAAAGCAAAGCCAGCAGGGGAGTTAGATTGACGCCCTTACGCGCACCGTTATAGCTCGGTATAACAATTGGACGAAGCCGTACCGGGGGGCAACGCAGAGCATAGAGGCGCTCATGGGCAGCGCCCAGAAAACCGATCATCTCGTCGACGGTTTCGCCTTTCAGACGCAAAGCGATGGCGATGGCACCCAGTTCGAGGTCAGGCACACCACCATCAAGCATTGCGCCGTAGAGCTGCTGAGCGTCTTCAAGAGGCATGTCGCGAGCACCTTCAGTGCCACGGCCAAGCTCCCGGATGAAATGGGCGAAATTCATGGAATCTCCGTTCGGGTTGTCAGACAACAGCATCCTGGAGCGAACCAAGGCGCAACAACAACGGGATGACTTGATTTGTTCGGTCATGGATTACCCGCCTGTGCCCATTTGAGCAACAGGTATGCCATGCATAAAAATCAATGACTTGAGACAAATTGACCAGCCAAATACCCGAGTGACGCCTCCTGATGGTGCAATACGGGTGGGTATCGCCTCAAGACTGGGCAGGCCTATTTGATGCGCTGGAGTTTTGGACGCCCTGACGGTGGTGCCGGGGGTGGTTCAGGCTCGCTACCCTTTTCAATCGCGGGTGATGATGCATCGACAGAACCCCCGCTATCTGCTTCAAACACCATGCCGGCACCGTTTTCCTTGGCATAGATCGCCACCACATTGCCGATAGGTACCGCGATGTCGCGTGCCACACCACCAAAGCGTGCCTGGAAGGTAATTCCTTCGTTAGCAATGTTCAGGTGGCCCGTGGCTTCGTAACCGACATTCAGGACGATCTGTCCATCGCGCACGAACTCGCGCGGCACGCGTGCACGTTCGTCGGCAACGACCGCGATGTAAGGCGTAAAACCATTGTCACAGCACCATTCGTGGATGGCGCGGATAAGATAGGGCTTGGTCGACGGCAGTTCCATGGTTATTTCCGAAACAAATCGACAGGACAAAAGTGGAACGTCCGGCGCAGTGGCCGGACGTTGATTCAGCGGATTTAGCGGCGCATGGCCTTTTCAGAAGGCGTCAGGGCGTCGATGAAGCCCTGGCGGCTGAAGATCCGCTCGGCGTACTTCATCAGCGATGCTGCCGACTTCGGAAGCTCGATCCCATAGTGATCCAGACGCCAGAGCAGCGGTGCAATGGCCACATCCAGCATCGAGAAGTCTTCACCGAGCATGTGCTTCTGCTTGGCGAATACCGGTGCCATTTCGGTCAGGCGATCACGGATCGTCTGCCGCGCCTTGTCGGCGGTCTTGATGTTCTTTTCCAGCGCCTCGATGTGCGAAAAAACCTCGCGCTCCATCGTAATCAGCAACTGACGTGCGCGCGCGCGCATGATCGGGTCCGCCGGCATCAGTTGCGGATGCGGAAAGCGCTCATCAATGTACTCGTTGATGATGTTCGGCTCGTACAGGATGAGATCGCGTTCAACGAGAACCGGCACGCGACCATAGGGGTTGATCATGGCGATATCTTCCGGTTTGGCGAAGAGATCGACGTCGATCACCTGGAAATCCATGCCCTTTTCGTACAGGACGATGCGGCAACGTTGGCTGAACGGACAGGTTGTGCCCGAATAGAGATTCATCATGATCAATACCTCAAAAAACAAACCGGCACCGTGACGGCAATTGACGTTATTACACGCCCACCCCGGCGATGCCGTAGCCTGAAAACCAGGCGGTTACTCAATTCTTCTCGACGTCTTTCCAGTAGGCCTTTTTCAACGCATACGACACGCCGAACAGGACCAGCAAGAACGCCAGAACTCCAAAACCTACCTGCTTGCGAAAACCAGCGCCCGGCTCACCCGCCCAGACGAGGAATCCGACCAGATCGGCCACCTGCTTGTCGTACTCGGTCGTTGACATCTGCCCCGGAACGGTCAGCTCCAGTTTGTGCGTTTCGTGGTTCAGCGCCTGCTGCCCCTGCAGTTCCCACAGGACATGCGGCATGCCAACATTGGCGAACACGGTGTTGTTCCAGCCGGTCGAGCGCTGATCATCGCGATAGAAGGAACGCAAATAGGTATAGAGCCAGTCTGCACCACTGCCATCGCCCGACGCACGTGCTCGCGCCACCAGCGTCAGGTCAGGCGGATTGACGCCGAACCACTGCTTTTGTTCGGCCGGACGCGCGGCAACACGCATTTGCTCACCGATCTTGTCGGCCGTGAACATCAGGTTCTCCCTGACCTGCTGCTCGGTCAGCCCGAGTTCAGTCAAACGGTTGTAGCGGACAAAACTGAGGCTATGGCAGCTCAAACAATAATTGACGAACACCTTGGCGCCATTCTGCAGCGCGGCCTGGTCGCTCTGGACATCCGGTGCCTTGTCGAGATGCAAGGCTGCACCTGCAGCAAATACCGTGACCGGTACAAACAGGAGCGCCAGCAGGAATTTCTTCATGACGTTCGCTTTCATTTGAAGATCACCCTTTCCGGTTCGGGTTTGCACTTGTCTATTTTCGAATACCAGGGCATCAACAGGAAGAAACCAAAGTAGATAAGACTGCACAGCTGCGAAACGATTTGACCGACCGGCGACGGCGGCTGCGTACCCAGGTAACCCAGGATCAGGAAAGCGATGACAAACGCCGTCAGGAAACTCTTGTAGATCGGACCACGATAGCGGATCGACTTGACCGGGCTGCGGTCGAGCCAGGGCAGGAAGGCAATAATCACCACCGATGCTCCCATCGCCACGACGCCCCAGAACTTCGCGTCCAGCCCGAAAAGCGGCCACACCATCGAGCGCAGGATCGAGTAGGACGGCGTGAAATACCACACCGGCGCGATATGCAGCGGCGTTTTCAGCGGATCGGCGGGGAAGAAATTATTGTATTCAAGGAAGTAGCCGCCGCCCTCCGGAGCGAAAAAGACGATGATCGAGAAGACCATCAGGAAGACAACGACACCAACGATGTCCTTCACCGTGTAGTACGGATGGAACGGAATGCCATCCAGCGGAACACCCTTGGCATTCAAATTTTTCTTGATCTCGATCCCGTCCGGATTATTCGACCCGACTTCATGCAGCGCCAGGATGTGGGCAGCAACCAGGCCAATCAGCACCAGCGGCACAGCGATGACGTGGAAGGAGAAAAAGCGGTTCAGCGTGGCATCGCCGATCACGAAGTCACCGCGAATCCAGAGGGAAAGCGGCTCGCCAATCAGCGGGATGGCCGAGAAGAGATTCACGATCACCTGAGCGCCCCAGTACGACATCTGCCCCCAGGGCAGGAGATAGCCCATGAATGCTTCGGCCATCAGGCAGAGGAAAACCATCGTCCCAAAAACCCAGATCAGCTCACGCGGCTTGCGGTAGGAACCATATAGCATGCCGCGGAACATGTGCAGATAAACAACGACGAAGAAAGCTGACGCCCCGGTCGAGTGCATGTAGCGAATCAGCCAGCCCCACTGCACGTCGCGCATGATGTATTCGACGCTGGCGAAGGCCACGGGAACGCCGCTGGCGTTAAGCGAAGCATCCGGCTTGTAGAACATCACCAGGAAGATTCCGGTCAGTAGCTGGATCGCCAGCACCACCATCGCCAGGACGCCGAAGACGTACCACAGGTTGAAATTCTTCGGCGCGTAATACTCCGACAGATGCGCACGCCACATCGACGTCGCCGGGAAACGGGCGTCGACCCATTCGAGCAGATTGCCCTGCAACGAGCCGTCGGATTTGTACTTGTCGTAACCACTATTCGATGCCATCGCTTACGCCCCCTTCTTGTCTTCGCCGATGAGAATGCGCGTATCGGTCAGATACGTGTGCGGCGGCACTTCAAGGTTAGTCGGCGCCGGCTTGCTCTTATAAACTCGGCCTGCAAAATCGAAGGTTGAACCGTGGCAAGGACACAGAAAACCTCCCGGCCAATCGGCTGCCATGCCTTCCTCAGCCCCTGTTTTGAACTTGGACGACGGCGAACAACCCAGATGCGTGCAGATTCCGACGGCGACCAGCAGATTCGGCTTGATCGAGCGCGTCGCGTTCTTGCAATACTCGGGTTGCTGCTTTTGTTCGGACTTTGGATCAGCCACGGCGTCCTCAAGCTTCGGCAGCGTGTCCAGCATCTCCTTGCTGCGATTGAGAATCCACACCGGTTTGCCACGCCATTCAACGGTGATCAATTGCCCAGGCGCGAGATTGCCGACATCGACTTCCACCGGCGCACCGCCCGCTTTGGCTCGCTCGGACGGCAACATGCTGGAGAGAAAAGGCACCGCTGCCGTTATCGCCCCTACCCCCCCAACAGCCGCTGTAGCGACGATCAGCCGGCGTCTGCCGCAATCCACTTTACCTTCTTTACTCATCGCGCCGATCCCCAGAACGAAATAATCGATGTTGGAAACATAAGCAGCGGATTATACGTTAAACGCGCTCCGGATTAAAGCCGGCTGGAATGCCAAACACCTATAAATCAAGGGGTTTTCGTTCACGAACAGCCTGCGCCAGCGTTCCCGGATCAACGTATTCAAGCTCACCGCCCACCGGTACACCGCGTGCAATGCGCGAAACGCGAAGTCCCCGGCTCTTCAGCATTTCTGTCAGGTAATGCGCTGTAACTTCACCTTCGTTAGTGAAATTGGTCGCCAGAATGACTTCCTGCACGATGCCGTCGTCGGCCCGGGCCAGCAGTTGATCGAGGTGCAACTCACGCGGACCAATGCCATCAAGCGGCGAAACACGCCCCATCAGAACGTAGTACAGCCCGGAATAGGCGTGCGTCTGTTCCATCATGTTCATGTCGACCGGCGTTTCAACCACGCACAGCAAACTGGCGTCGCGCTTGGGCGACAGACAACGTTCACAAATATCGACTTCAGTAAACGTGTTGCAGCGCCGACAGTGCTTGAGCGCGGCAAGCGCAAACTGCAAGGCATCGGCCAGATGCTGAGCACCCGACCGATCACGCTGCATAAGGTAATAGGCCATACGCTGCGCCGATTTTGGACCAATCCCCGGCAAGCAGCGCAACGCCTCGATCAGGGATTCGAGGCTGGACGGCGTCGACATCAGAACGGCAACTTCATTCCGGGCGGCAAATTGAGGCCGGCCGTAAAGCCGGACATGCGCTCCTGGGAAACCTGTTCGCCACGGCGCATTGCATCGTTGATTGCGGCAGCGACCAGATCCTCGAGCATTTCCTTGTCATCCATCACCGACGGATCAATTGTCACGCGACGGACATCGTGCGAGCAGGTCATCAACACCTTGACCATGCCGGCACCGGATTGCCCCTCGACTTCAACCAGCGCCAACTGCTCCTGCGCCTTCTTCATGTTTTCCTGCATTTGCTGAGCCTGTTTCATCAGGCCGGCGATTCCGCCTTTCATCATCGTACTGTCCTCTACTTGAATTAAACGGGTTTTATGGAAGATTCAATCAATGTTGCGTCAAACAGATCGATGGCTTCGCGCACGAAATCGTCCTGCTCGATGGACGCCACGGCGCGATTGTGTTGTTCATGGCGATTACGTTGAGCGGCGGCAGCCGGCGTCTCGCCAGCCACTTCCTCCAGATTGATGGTCAACTGCAAGGGGCGACCAAGATAGTCGGAAAGCGACTGCTGCAGCTTGTCCTGCGCGGGCTTCATCTGCAAATGCCGATGCGTAGGCGAAAGGCGGAGCACGAGTTGTGCCCCGTTGATACTATGCAATTCGCAATGCTGGCCCAATTCGCGCGCCATGCCACCCAGTTTGAGCGCGGCCAGAATGGCGTGCCAGTCGTCGGTCTGCACCGGCGCTGTTTCAACAGGCGCGGCGGTAACGGCGGTAACGGCGACTACGGTCAGCTCCGGCAGACGGGGTTCGACCGGTGGCTCGACGACGATGATCGGTGCGCTTACCGGCGCTGGCGGCACCTCAATTTTCTTGGGCTGGATCATTGCAGGCACCACCGGGCTTGCCTTTGCAACTGAAACTTGTTGACGCGGACGCGGCGCATCCCCCGCCTGCGCCGGGCGGAAAACATGCAGACGCAGCAGCGTCATGACAAAGCCGGATTGCTCGTCGGGGGCCAGCGGCAATTCCTTGCGGCCATGCACGGCGATCTGATAGCCGAGTTGCACGAATTCCGGATCGAGCCGCGCCGCCAGGTCCAGAATACGCGCCCGCTCGGGCAGACCGTCGGCCACCGCTTGCGGCGCCAGTTGCGCCACTTGCAGGCGGGTAAACAGGCTGGCCAGTTCCTGCAGCGCCTCATCAAATGAAAGGCTGCGCGTCGCCATGTCGTCGGCTACTTGCAGCATGCCGGCGGCGTCACCGTCAAGCAGCGCATCCAGAATCGAGAACAGATAGTCCAGATCCACCGTGCCGAGCATGTCGCGCACCTGCGCTTCTTCGACCTTGCCAGCGCCGTGGGCAATCGCCTGATCAAGCAGCGATAGCGCATCGCGCATGCTGCCGGAAGCCGATCGCGAAAGCAGGTTCAACGCGCCGGGTTCGGCATTGATCGCTTCAACCTCAAGAATATGTTTCAGATGGCCAGCGATCAATTGTGGTGTCATCTGCTTGAGATTGAACTGCAAGCAGCGCGACAGCACGGTGACCGGGATTTTCTGCGGATCGGTCGTCGCCAGAATGAATTTCACGTGTTCCGGCGGCTCTTCCAGCGTCTTCAGCATCGCGTTGAACGCTGAATTCGAGAGCATGTGCACTTCGTCGATGACGTAAACCTTGAAGCGCCCACGCGTCGGCGCATAGACGGCGTTCTCAAGCAACTGCCGCATTTCGTCGACCTTGGTGTTGGTCGCCGCGTCGACTTCGAGCAGATCGACAAAACGCCCCGAATCGATTTCGGTGCACGCAGAGCAGACACCGCACGGTTTGGCCGTAATGCCGGTCTCGCAGTTGAACGATTTGGCCAGGATTCTCGCCAGCGTCGTCTTGCCGACACCGCGCGTTCCGGTAAACAGGTAGGCATGGTGCAAACGCTGGTCGGTCAAGGCATGGGTCAAGGCGCGAACAACATGCTCCTGCCCGACCAGGCTCTCGAACGTTTTCGGACGCCACTTGCGGGCGAGTACTTGATAAGTCATGGCCGAATTTTACTCTGGATTATCGATCAAGACAGCGCTATGCGAATGTGCCAGAGCAGGCACGTCGAAATGCCCGTCGAATGGCGGTCTACAAGACAATGCCGTGAAGAACCGCATAAACAGTGGCTTTCACGGCATCGCTTTGAAACAGCCTGCAGAACGGGCAGTAGCCAGTCAAACAAAAGTGCGAACCACCAAGTTCACCAAGAAGGCATCAAGTTAACGACTTGTTTTCTTGGTGTAACTTTGTGACCTTTGTGTCTTGGTGGTGAAGCTTTTATCCTCACCTTTCAATAGGACTTCCTGCGAGTTCGGACTGCTTAGCCCTCGGAACGACTTGCGCGGCGACGCTCGTGCTCGATGAGGTGGCGTTTGCGCATGCGGATGCTCTTCGGCGTGATTTCAACGAGTTCGTCATCGTCGATGAACTCGACGGCGCTCTCCAGCGTCACATCGACCGCTGGCACCAGACGCACAGCCTCGTCGGTCCCGGAGGAGCGCACGTTGGTCAGCTGCTTGCCCTTGATCGGATTGACGACCAGATCGTTATCGCGTGAATGAATGCCGATGATCATGCCTTCATACAGGCGATCACCCGGAACCGAGAACATGCGGCCGCGATCCTGCAGCTTCCACAGCGCATAGGCCACAGCTTCACCGTGTTCGGCCGAAATCAGCACACCATTGCGACGGCCCGGCATGTCGCCCTTGACCGGCGCGTAATCGTCGAACACATGGCTCATCAACCCGGTTCCGCGCGTCAGATTCATGCACTCGCCCTGGAAGCCGATCAGACCACGCGCTGGCACACGGTATTCGAGACGGACGCGACCGCGACCATCGGAAACCATGTCCTGCAGATCACCCTTGCGATAGCCAAGGGCTTCCATGATGCCGCCCTGATGCGCTTCTTCAACATCCAGCGTGAGCATTTCGTACGGCTCGCACTCGACACCGTCGATCATCTTGTAGATCACCTTCGGACGCCCGACGGCCAGTTCAAAACCTTCACGGCGCATGGTTTCCAGCAGAATCGTCAGATGCAGTTCGCCGCGACCGGAAACGAGGAAAGAATCCGTTTCGCTGGTCTCTTCGACGCGCAGCGCCATGTTGGTCAGCAGTTCCTTGTTCAGGCGCTCGCGGATCTGGCGGCTGGTGACGAACTTGCCTTCGGTGCCGGCATACGGCGAATTGTTGACCATGAAGGTCATGTTCAGCGTCGGCTCGTCGATCTTCAGCATCGGCAAGCCTTCGGACTTGTCATTTTCGACCAGCGTGCAACCAATCGAGAGTTCTTCAATCCCCGTGACCAGCACGATGTCGCCGGCAACCGCCTCGTCCAGCGAAACCCGTTCGATGCCACGGAAACCGAAAACCTGATTGACCTTGGCCGTTTTCGGCGAACCATGCTCGAACTTGCCGTCAGCATCGGGCAAACCGTACATTACGGTAATTTGCTGCGCCGGTTTCAGGCGACCACGCTGGATGCGGCCAATGCCGATGCGGCCGACGTAGGACGAATAGTCAAGCGCCGAAATCTGCAATTGCAGCGGACCGTCGATGTTGTCAGCGTGGGGTGGTGGCACGTGTTCGAGAATGGCGTCGAACATCGGGCGCATGTCGGTCGACGGCTTGGCCAGATCGAGCGTGGCATAGCCATTGATTGCCGAGGCGTAGATCACCGGGAAATCAAGCTGTTCTTCGGTGGCACCGAGCTTGTCGAAAAGATCGAAGGTATGATCGACGACCCAGTCCGGACGCGCGCCATCGCGGTCGATCTTGTTGACCACGACAATCGGCTTCAGGCCAAGCGCCAGTGCCTTCTTGGTCACGAAGCGCGTTTGCGGCATCGGGCCTTCAACGGCATCGACCAGCAGCAATACGCCATCGACCATCGACAACACGCGCTCGACCTCGCCACCGAAGTCCGCGTGTCCCGGCGTATCGACGATGTTGATGTGCACACCCTGATAATCGACGGCCAGATTCTTGGCCAGAATGGTGATGCCCCGTTCCTTTTCCAGGTCGTTCGAGTCCATGACACGTTCGGCGATGTGCTGGTGGGCAGAGAAGGAGCCTGCCTGATGCAGCAGCTTATCGACGAGCGTAGTCTTGCCGTGGTCGACGTGGGCAATGATGGCGATATTTCGAACGGGACGGGACATGAGGGGGCTAACTCTTTGAAAAAGGGGGCGATTCTAGCACGGATGCCTTGGAAGAAGGGCTAAAAGCTCACCACCAAGGCACCAAGAACACAAAGTTTCACCAAGAAAACCACATTAAGGTTTTACTTGGTGCTTCTTGGTGCCCTTTGTGCCTTGGTGGTTCGCTTTTCGAATTGTTTGCTCCACGGCTTTTGCAATGATCCAACTTCCCGGTGCTTCAGTCCCGTTCCCGGCGGCTGAAAACTGGGAATCAGCTGCTTCTTGCCGTTGCCGATCAGATCGGCGCGCCCCAACTGCCGGAGCGCATCGCGCAGCAACGGCCAGTTTTCGGGGTCGTGATAGCGCAGAAACGCCTTGTGCAATTTGCGCATGCGGCCGGCGCGGACGGTTTCGACCTGCTCCGACGTGCGCGTCACCTTCTTCAGCGGATTGCGCTGCGAGTGGTACATCGCCGTGGCAATGGCCATCGGCGTTGGCAGAAAGGTCTGCACTTGATCGAGGCGGAAATTGTTCTGCTTGAGCCACAGCGCCAGGTTGAGCATGTCCAGATCGGTCGTTCCCGGATGGGCGGCGATGAAGTACGGAATCAGGTACTGCTCCTTGCCCGCTTCCTTCGAGAACTTCTCGAACATCGTCTTGAACGTGTCGTAGCTGCTGATCGACGGCTTCATCATGTGCGAGAGCGGCCCGGCCTCGGTGTGCTCGGGGGCGATCTTCAGATAGCCACCGACGTGATTCTGGACCAGCTCCTTCACATACTCGGGCGAGCGCACCGCCAGGTCGTAGCGCAATCCGGAACCGATCAGCACGCGCTTGACGCCCTTGATCGCCCGCGCCTTGCGGTAGAGCTGGATCAGCGGCGCGTGATCGGTATTGAGGTTCTCGCAGATGCCGGGATAAACGCAGGACAGACGACGGCATGAAGCCTCGATCTTGGTGTCCTTGCATGCCAGCCGGTACATATTGGCCGTCGGCCCGCCGAGGTCGGAGATGGTACCCGTGAAGCCCGGTGTTTTATCGCGGATTTCCTCGATCTCGTGCAGGATTGATGCTTCCGAACGGCTCTGGATGATGCGCCCTTCGTGTTCGGTAATCGAGCAGAAGGTGCAACCGCCAAAACAGCCGCGCATGATGTTGATCGAGAAACGGATCATGTCGAAGGCGGGAATTTTCGCCTCACCATACGCGGGATGCGGCTTGCGCTGGTAGGGCGCAGCAAAAACGCCGTCCATTTCCGGCGTCGTCAGCGGGATCGGCGGCGGATTGAGCCACACATCGCGTTCGCCATGCGCCTGGATCAACGCTCGGGCATTGCCTGGATTCGATTCGAGGTGAAAAGTGCGCGAAGCGTGAGCGTAAAGCACGGGATCACTGACCACCTGCTCGTAGGCCGGAAGACGAATCGCGGTCTTCGCCCGATCAAGCTTGGGCATGCGTGTGTGCGCCTCGAACTTGATCACTTTCCCTGCCGCCGCGTCCGGCGTGGCGCAGGCGGCGTCCTTGCCCTTCTCGGGTTCCATCGCATACGGATCAGCGTGGCGAATCAGCGGCCCCGGTGCGTCGACGTCGGTCGAATCCATCTCGGCCCAGTCGGCAGCCGGCAACCAGCCACGCGGCACCATGAAGGCCGTGCCACGCAAATCACGAATCTGGGCAATGTCCTCACCCGCCGCCAGGCGGTGCGACAACTCGACCAGCGCCCGCTCGGCGCTGCCGAAGATCAGCAGGTCAGCCTTTGAATCGGGCAGGACC
>JBBQAT010000096.1:0-15754 GCA_038316625.1 Burkholderiales bacterium | reverse complement strand
TACCGGAAGGTCCAGCAATGGCCAAAAACACGCCGGACTCAAAAGAAAGCGTGATGTCCTTCAGGGCTTGGACTTTTTGATCACCAAGCAGATAATCCTTATACACGTGTTCAATGCGGACAATACTCATCAGTACGCTCTCTAGCAATCTTGTCTGCGGTCAGCATAAATGGATAAAACTATGGAAATCATGACGATCCGGAATCAAAGTGTCAAGGCAGCAGCATTTTTCGCGGCTTGCTTCCTTTTTCTTTCCTGCGCAAGCCTCGCCCAGGAGACGCCTCCACCCATCGCGCTAGATGATCCGGTTGCGCGCAGCATCGTGGAAAAAGCCGACCTTGTCAGGTTTCCGGCGGAGGGGTTTCAGGTTGATATCAACATCACTAGCACCCAATCTGGCCAAGATAGCGAACTGCGCAAGTACCGGGTACTCTCCAAAGGCAACAGTAACACGGTGGTCATGGTCACCGAACCGGCTTCCGAGCGCGGTCAGATCATTCTCATGAAGGGGAGGGATCTATGGGTATTCATGCCCGATGTATCGCAACCGATCCGCCTCGCTCTCTCCCAACGGCTGACCGGGCAAGTGGCCAACGGCGATCTGGCACGCGCCAACTTTGCCGCTGATTACAACCCAAAGCTCTTGCGCAGCGAAACAATCGGCCATGAAACCTACCATGTGCTCGAACTGATCGCGGTGGACCGCAGCGTCACCTATCAAAAGGTGGTTTACTGGGTCAGGCAAAAAGACAATTGGCCGTTCCAGGCCGAATTTTATTCACTGTCCAACCGCTTGCTCAAAACCTGTAAATACGAAAACTTCCAGACCATGGAGGGCAGACTGAGGCCAACGCGACTGATCATGGTGGACGCGCTGAAGAGTGGTGAACAGTCTGTTCTTGAATATAACAGCATGAAACTGCGTGACTTGCCGGACAAGGTTTTCACCAAGGACTACCTGAAGAAGCTCGACTAAGTCCTCGTCTTGAACTTAAAACCGGGACCGGAAATCGCCGCCATCAAACCTTGTGCGGCGATCTCACACAGATCAAGCACTTTTTCGAAGCCTTCAGTCCCGCCATAATAGGGATCAGGCACTTCATCCGACGCGAGACCGTCGGAAAATTCCAGAAACAGGTGAAGTTTGGGCTGATAGTCAACCGGACAGTATCGACGCAGATAGTCGAGATTCTGGCGATCCATGGCCACAATCAGATCAAAACGACTGAAATCCACTTCTTTCACCCGCCGCGCCCGTAAAGTGGACAGATTGTAACCCCGGCTGGCAGCAACCTTTCTGGCCCGCTGATCCGGTAATTCCCCTTCGTGATTGGCGTGCGTACCAGCCGAATCCACTTCTATAGTGGTCGATAGACCGACACGCTCCGCAAGTGCCCTGAATACGCCCTCCGCCATCGGCGATCGGCAAATATTTCCCATGCAAACAAATAGAACCCGCATCACTGAATTGACATCCTGCGTGGAACACGTAATCGATTATTGTAGTCTGGAAACGGGGGGTGCCGTCCTCATCAGCGGTAGTTCACCGACAAGAGGGGGTGCCACAAGCTGTGGCGTTTGCGGGCCGACAAATTTGTCGTGCAGTTCTTCAACAACGGGCTTTGCGGCCCCGAACAACTCGCTTACCGACACCAAGCCATCCCCGTTGCTGTCTGACTCGGGAACGAGCGAATTAATCAGCGCGTAAGTAAACAATCCGTGCTTGCCTTTTTCATACTCCTGCGAAGACTCATCTCCCTTCGAAGCGACGATCAGCGAGAACATCGATGATGCCGAGCGCTTTAGCAGCGAGTGAGCTTCAAAGCGCCCTTCGATGTTTCTTGCCTGGCAAGTATCGACGATCAGCAATCGCCTTCCGGCGGCACCACGCAGAGCATCGAAAAAGGCCGTCCATGGCACGAGTGAAGGCACCACTTTCTGCCCCTTGCCAAGCGCTTGCAGATCCTTGGCCACCACATCGCGTGGCACAAAATAGTAGCTCCCTGCGGTATCACTGATTCCATGCGAAGCCAGAAAAACGATGACCGTATCGGCGGGTCGTCCTTGTCGCACAAATTCCAGCGCTTTCAGGATCGTTGCCCCATCAGGCTTGGCCCCAGTATTGTCGGTCAGAACCCTGGTATGCACCTGCTTGAAGTACCCGCTGCTTTTCGCTTCGACCGTCTTTGCCATTTCCTCAGCGTCGCGTGCGGCATAGGTAAGGTAGGTGCTCTTGGGCAAGTTCGGAAACTCGTTGACGCCGACTGCAAGCAAGTAGAGATCGCCAGGCTCGGCCCCCAGCTTGGTAGTCGATGGGAGGTCGATGAAGCTTTCCGCAACGCCCATGGACACGCCATTGAATGCCTCGACACGAATATCGTTGGTGCGACTGAACAGATCGACCTCAAGCCTGCGTGTAAAACGCTCTGCTTCACGCCCGGAAAGACGGCGCTCACTACTCGGAGTCACAGGAATATTGTTGACGAAGACCGTAACATCCTTCATATCAAGCCGGTTACGTTCTCCCTGTAATTGCAGAACCATCCGTGGACGTCCATCCGCTCTAAACGTAATCTCTACCGGCTGCAGCCGCAGACGTGGCGGCGCAATCTCACGCAGCCTGGCGATCTCAAAATCAGCACCGAGCGCGCTCAGCGACAGGTTTCGTGTAGTTGTCGACACGGCGGCACGGAAAGCAGCAGCAACAACGTCCGGTCGATAGAGGATGCGGTCGAACTGCACCGCACGATAGAAATCGGGAGAGAGATCACGTCCGCGATTCAGATGCCAGCCGACGAAATTGTCGCCATAAACCGAAGACATGTAATAACCATCGGGAACCCAGCCGATCCAGTCCTTACCGTTATTGTGAGGAAAGAAGGCGAGCATTTCCGCACCATCATTCATGCGATACCAGCGGATTGTTCCATCCGACAAGGCGGCGACCGCCAGTTTGCCGTTCTGGGTAATATTCACCGCCCAGGCGACGGCCGGCAGTTTGATGCTCCAGATCGCGTTTGTACGACTGTCGAGCAGGCGTAGCGCCCATTCTGTACCAAGCAAAAGCGTCTTGTGATCGGGTGCGATGGCGTAACTGCGCGACTGTTCGTAATCATCGAGTTCAGGCCGCTTGCCGTTGATCGTCGGCGAAAACGAGTTCTTCCAGTTCTCGATCCTGATTTCTGGAGACTCGAGCAGCGGCGGTGACACAGCACGACTCGGTGCGGCCGACAAATCCTGATCACCACCCAATAAAGGCGAGAAGGTCTGTAGCAGGTGGCCACCGCGCTTGAGCGGATAGCGTACGACTGAACCGTCGGACGAGACCGCGAGATGGTTCTGTGCGTTGCTGAAATCGATAATATCGGGGCCGCGAAATGCGACACGTTTCGTATCATCACCTATGATGCCAAAGCTTGGATCTTCCGAAACAAAGGCCATGTTGCCCGCGCGCATTTGCTGGATTTCGGTGATACGGTTGTCGGCCAGGGGGATGCGCTCTACTGACGCCTTACCGCCTTCGCCCCAGCGATAAAGTGGATTGGCACCACCACCGCGGTAGTCCCCTCCGGCATAAAGGTAGCTGCCGTCGGACGACCAGGCCACGCTGGTGAAACTGGCCTGATCCTTGATTTGTTCAGAACCTGGGCTGAAAGCAACCGACAGATCACGGGTGTTCACCACAGTCACAACCGGCGCATCGATGAAGCCGATGGCAATCCGGTTGCCATCCGGTGAAAAACGCAAAGAAGATGGCTTCGATCCGCCGGGAATGGCACGCCGGCCAATGATCTTCAGATTTTGGTCGTAAAGCCGGGTCATACCGTCCAAAGCGGTGCTGGCGATGATCCCGTCTTGGCGCACATCGACTTCCATAATCTTGTCGTGGTACCCGGTATCGCTTGCTATGATCGACAGGTCGGACAGTCGCAGCAGATGCAAACCCGCGCGAGCCTGCAAGCCGACAATGAGGTGCTTGCCATCCCTGGTCCAGGTCAGCGTACTTATCGCGTCCTTGAAGCCGCTATGGCGACGAATCAGATCTCCGGATGCAACATCGAAGAAATAGATCGAAGACACCCCATCCCAGTCCCACCCCGTCCAGCCACCAGCAACTACCGTCTTGCCATCGGGCGAGATAGCAATCGCGAATAGCTGCCCCTCGTGTCCCACATCGATCGGCACGCGCAAAGTCGATATCAGGCGCGCCTCCGGCATTTGCCAGACACGCACTGTTTTGTCGTCGGAGCACGTAATGAGGCGGTTACGTACAGCGTCGACCACCAGTCGCCGGATCATCGTGGTGTGCATGCCGGTTTCGACGCGCAAGATCGGATCGGTCGTTGGCTCGGCCGCCTGCGTTGGTGCTGACAAAGCCAGCACGCACCATCCGGCCAACACCAGCAAAGCAAGACGAACTCGCCGCCGGCCCCAGTACAGATACGCGCGCCCGCTATTTGCCGAACTTGCGACGTTGTTCATTTTCATCCGCCTGCGCCGCCAGAAATACGTCCGAAATGTTGCCTATCGCTCCACTGCGCCCAAAATCCGCCGCTTGGGCAAGACCGCGCCCGCCGCTGAATACCAACAATTCCTCGGCTGGCTGAACGCCAGCCGCCATGTCGCGACCTGAGTTGGCGAGCTTCTCGTTCTGATCCGCGGTGGCACTGGCGGCCGCTTGCGCCGCAGCGCTGTCTTCCGTGACCTCTGTCCCCGAAGCGGGAACGCCGAGCCCTGCAGCGTCAACACTCCCTGGGAGAGACACCAGAATCTCGGGGAGCATCGGCGCAGCCGGTGGGGGCGCTCCCGGGATCAGGGGTGCATCCGGCGCAGCACGAAGCGGTCCCGGGCTTACAACAGCGCCCGCCACCACCGGTTTGGCCAACCTGTCCACCTCAACGATTGGGGTGGTAGACACACTCTGAGTTGGCGCTACAACGTTCACGGTCCCGCCTGACGAGGTCAACGCATACGCAGAGGTGACCGAGCCGATGGGTGCGCTGATGCTGATATTGCCTACGCTGCGCGCACCTTGCAGACTAACTGCGGCACCAGACCCCAAAGCGTTCAAGTCAAGAGACGCTACCCCCAGACCGACAGGGTTCCACGTGTTTGGGGGCACAGCCGGTATGGGATTGGGAGCCCCGATTGGCTGGGTAATCGTGATATTACCGGTCGTCGCACTGATAGTTACAGGACCAATGGTCTCCAATTGTCCCAGAGTGACGCTATGGCCAGCACTCAGGGTTGTCGACTGCAACATTGCTTCTGTCCCGGAGTCAAGCACATCAGAAACATGTACTGGCTGCGCGATGAGCACGTCGTTTCCTGCGCTTAGCGTCAAGCCGCTAATTGCTTCGACAACACCCGGAGTGGCAGAGTTCTTCAGCGTCATACTGCCGCCGGAACCCTCGACCCACGTCAGAGCGCCAAGGCTAACATCGTGGGCGGCGTCCACTCTGAGCGCTCTGACAAGTGACGTTCCATTCAGCATAAAATCGCGTCCAGCGCTAACTCGAACCAGATTTGCATCAACAATATCGCTCAGGACGACGTCCCGACCCGTTACGAGTTCGGTGGCGTTTCCAAGCCGTCCTCCGGCATGTATATCCAACGCTGCGTCGATGAAAAGCCGCTGCGGAGAAGAAACGGTGAGATTCACCGAACCGGCGGAGGAACGGGCCTCGACGTTGGGAGCGTCATCCGTATTGAAGGCATTGATACCGTCCGCCCCCGCAAGCCGCACCATCGAAGGCATCGCTCCACCTCCGGCCCGGCTCCCGAACACCCTTCCACTCAGGATATGCCCTGCGGTAGACGTGATGCTCAGGATTCCGGAAGTACGTACCGACGGCGCGCTTATATCCCCTTGCGCCAGCAACGTGAGGTTGCCCGCTCGCGCATCGGTATCGCTAAGAATGATGTTTTCGGATGGAGGATGATCCGTGCTAGGAACGGAAATGATCGAAGAATTCATCGTGATACCACCGGCACCAGCGGTGATGCTGATGTCTTTGTTATTGGAATAGATTCTCTCGTTAACCCGCACCGCGTTACCGCCGAAAAGATTGACCGGCCCCGTGGTATCAGGAATCGGTGCCTCAATGTACAAAGTGCCCGAGGTGGACGAGACGTTCAGCGTGCCACTGGTGATGTAAGGAGTATTCACGTTAGGTTTGGCTAACGTTAGATCACCAACATACAAGTCGTTTCCAGCAGTCACCGTCAGACTACCGCTACCCGAGCGCAACTGCTTGCCGTTCGCTACGCGAACCGTACCGGTCGAACTCTGCACGGCCAACGGCGCATCACGACTGACGACGTCCTCGCTGACATTGACATCGCGCCCGGCACTCAGCGTGATCGAGCCGGTATTGGTGATCGCGTCGCGGTCCTGTCCAATCTGGGCGTCGACGTTGATGTCGCAGCCGGCGCTCACGGCAAGGCTGGTCACGGTGCGCACGTTCTCGACCCGCTGATTCACATTGACATCAGTAGCCGCGCTAATAGTCGTAACTCCGGTTGTATCGTAAATCGGCTCCGCCACCGCTACCGCGCCCCCAGTCGAACGAATATCCAGAGCGCCGCTGGTGACGTAGCTGGCGCTGGCAAGATCGCCGCCAGCGCTGATACTTATGGGTGCTGTCCCGCTACGCACTTGTTTACCGGCTGCCTGAGTCACGGTGCCTGCAATGGTGCCGATACGGATCGCGCCATTATTGGTTGCAATGTCCTGCGAAATATTCACGTTGCGTCCGGCAACGAGGGTCGCCGCCCCGCCAGCGACGCCGCCCCTGCCGTCCACTTGCGCCAGAGCGTTGATATCACGCCCGGCATTCACGCTCAAGGACGCACCGCTACGCATGTTCAGAACATCAGTATAGAGATTGGCATCCACCGCTGCATTAACCGTTGTACTGCCGACCGTCCCGTCGATCCCTTGGGCGATGGAGACGGAGCCTGCTGTGGAACTGAGGCTGATCGGGCCTGCTGTGGACAGAATACCGGTTGTTAAGTCAGCGCCGGAGATGAGGTCAATAGTCCCGCCATTGGCAAACAACCCCTTGCCTGCAGCGGTGATGATGCTCCCGCCGATAGCCCGAGCGCGAATGGCACCGAGATTGGTAACGACAAAATCATTTACCCAGACGTTGGTTCCCGCCGTGAAATCAACCGCGCCACCCAAACTGCCGCCACGACCATCGATCTGTGCATTCACCAGCACGTTGCGACCGGCAACAGCGGTAAAGCCGCTGCTATTTCGGATATTAACGACCGGCTGGTTGATGCTCACATCCTGTGCCGCACTGACGTTGACCGATCCGATGCCTTCATCAAGCGGCGTATCGAGGATGACACTACCCGCTGTTGATATGAAACTCAGCGAGCCGGTCGTAACCATCGGTGTGGTCGACAGATTGCCACCGGTCCGAACGGCAATGGGCGCACTCCCGGTGAACACGCCTTTGCCGGCGGCTACACGTACAACACCGTTGGTGGCCAGTAGGTTGATCGCCCCGTTGTTGGTCACGATAAACTCGTTCACATTGATATCGTTGCCCGCGCTGAGTGTAAGGCCACCACCAGTTCGCCGCCCACGGCCGTCGATCATCGCATTGACGTTGATATCAACATCGGCGGCAAGCGTGGTGGAGGTACCAGTCCGCAGAACACGGTTAATCAGACTGGCTTCGGCCAGACTGATCGTAAGGTAGGCCGGATCGAGCAACAATGTGCCCGCCGAGCCGTAGTTCGCTCCGGCATCGACAGCACCGAGGAAATCAAGGGTGGTTTTGCCCGAAACTTCGACGCGCCCGCCGTCACCGCCCTCAGCGCCGCCGCGCGCGCTGATCTCCCCAGCGTAGGCGGTATGGCCATCGGCCCAGACAACCACTTCGCCACCTTTGCCTGTCGCCGTGGCATCGGCCTTCAGATGGACTCCGGCGTCCACGGCGCTCGTCTGCGCCCGGTAGGTCGTGCCCTGCCCCTGGAAGGCGCCACCGACGTGGAGGGTGCCGCCGCCGCTCTGACCGCTAGCGTTTGCCTCGGTGCCGTTGGCCAGATGTACAGCATCGCCAAGGATGTCGATCGTGCCGCCGCTTTGTCCTGTCTGGGTGCCTTGCGCGCTCAGGGCACCGGTGACCTCGACGGTGCCGCCCGGCCCCTGCAGCACGATGCGCCCGCCTTGCTGGTCGACGGTGTCGGCCTGGATGGTGCCGGAGAGGTTGATGACTTGGTCGAGTACGGCCTTGGCCGCAGGGGCTGTGATCAGAACGACGTGTCCGCCATCGGCGGTGATCTTGCCGGAGTGGGTGATGAGCGCGCCCATCGGCTGGCCTGTTTCGTCGAGAAGGGTGCCACTGCGTTCGGGCGCAAAGGCGAGGCTGATCAAGCCGTCGCCATACAGGTCGAGGGTAAAGATATCGCCAGCCCCGAGCAGCACTTTGCCCAAGCGGGCCTGGATCAGGCCGTCGTTGCGCACATGTGGGGCGACCAGGGCGACCAGCCCGCCATCGGCGGCACTGATGCTGCCCTGATTGATAACGCCGGATCCGGACTGGCCCGGTTCGTCGAAACGCAAGCGCCCGCCCATGAAGTTACTATTGGTAATGTTGGAGGTGCTGGCGATAAGGCTGCCAACATTGACCTGGGCGCCCTGACCGAAGAAGATGCCATTGGGGTTGATCAGAATAACCTGGCCATTGGCGTCAATCCGACCAAGGATCATCGAGATTTGTTCGCCCGTCACCCGATTCAGGGTCGCAGAGTTTTTTGATGGCTGCCTGAACAGTACGGTTTCCCCAGCGCCAATACCAAAGCTGCGCCAGTCGATAACCGCCCGCTCACTGCCCTGGTCAATACGGGTTGTCGAACCCGATTGTGCGATGGTCGCCGCTCCCGCACGTACGACCCCGCCTTGCGGCTCGGCACTGACTGTAGGTGAGATCAAGCCAAGGGAACAGATAGCGGCGGCTATTGGAGTCAGACGCCGAACGCAACTTTGCTTTGGTGAGCTATTGGTACAGATCATCTTTCCCTCCATGTGCCTGCTAGCCAGTCAATCTGCTGGCCTCTTGCCGATCCGACGTCGACCTACCGTAATTCCATCGAAAACAGACTCAGAACCGCACGGACAGTCCGGCATAAGCGCGAGGATTGTGGTTTCCTTCCGTCGCCACGGCCCTGTCCAGCGGCTTGGCAATTTCCACAAAACCTGACAGATAGCGGCCAAAGGTGTAACGCAGCCCAAGCCCTGCCGACGCGGCGGACTCGGAAGCGGGTGCGCCGGCTGGGGTACGCTGACGCACCAATCCTGCGTCGTAGAAGCAATAGCCCGTATAACTCAAACCATCCGGCAAACTATTGGTGTAGCGGAGCTCCAGTTTCATTGCCGCACCACTGTCTCCAACCAGTTCGGACGGATCATAACCACGGCCAAACTGTTCACCGCCGAAATTGAACAACTCCGGCGAAAGAAGATCCGTCCCTGCGTACTGAGCATTGACGGCGACCAGCAGTGACCACTTCTGCGCTAGGGATTGCAGGCGCGCGGCATAGAACGATAGCTTGGTGAAGTCCGGTTTGCCAGCAGCCCGTGAAAGGTCGATAGCGCCAGCCTTCGACGCACCCAAGCCGCGCATGCCCTGACCAATTTCCACGTCAACAATGTTGATGCCACGATAGCCATCTGCCAGGTCATAACTCAGCCCTAGGCGGAGGGCACGAATGTGATCCTCAGTATCGGTCACGCCAAAAACCTGCGTATAGCCATCGTGTACCGAAACGCCACCACGCAGGTAAAGATTCTCACTGCGGCTGCGAATCAGCGGATAGCTGTAGCTGACGGAACCGGATTTTGAGCTGGTTTCGAGATTGAGCGGAATGAATGATTGGCTTTCGTCCGGTCTGGAACGCACAACGTTGAACTGCAGTCCAAGCTTGCCGCCTTCGCTGCCAATCTGCTCATCATGAGACAAGGAAAAATAGTCGAGTTCGCGATTGAGGGTCGATACAATTCTGACACCGGTTCGATCATGTAACCCGAGTGCAGAATACAGATCGAGATCAGCGCTCCAGCGCACCGGACCGAGCGTCTTGCTACCGCGATTTTCCACACTCAATCCACCGCTGACTCTGCTCTGCGAAAACTGGACCACGAGGTCCGAAGCATTCTGCTCGGTCTTTGAAGGTACCAACGTGGCGCGAGCGAAGGCGCCGGGAAAATCGTTCATCAAAAGCAGATAACGCTCTAAAACCGCTGCGGTCAGCGGCCGGGCTGCCATGATCTTTTCCGCGTAGGTAGTTACAAGGCCACGGCGCGTATCGACTTCGCCCTCTACACGCACATCGGCAACATAGCCTTCCACTGCTTTCAAGCGAATACGCCCGCCTTCAACCGTCTGTGCCGGCACCAGAACCTGAGAAAGGATATAGCCGTCATTGCGGTAGCGTGCAGTCAAGGCACCCGCAATGGCATAGACATCTGCGAGCGAGACATCCTTGTCGAGCATTCCTTCATAGAATGGCCGTAGGGCGGATTCAGGATAGACGGTCACGCCCTCGACAACAATCTGAGAGAGCGGAAATCGAATGTCAGAGGCATTGGTCGGCGGCTTTTGCGGCACCTCCGGGAGCTGCATACTGCCGGGCTGAGCTCGCGGCTCCGGCGAACGCTGGAACTGCCGTTCGATCTGGCCCGCTTGTACTGGCAAGGAAGCCTGAGCAAAAGCCGGCTCCGAAAAAACCATGGCGAACAATCCGACACAGAAGAAAAGATAGCGCACCGTCGACAGAGTCTTCACGCTTATGCCTCTTCACCAGCCAGATATCTCAACCTTTAAAGCCACCCCCTTGAAGGAGTTCATCAATTTCTACTGTGTGAGATTGATGATCGTAACTCGTCGATTCTCTGGGGCGGCCGGGTTTGACGAATTTATCAACTCCTTGTCTCCTCTGCCAACGGCTTCCAGCCGACTCTCGTCGATGTGCTTGCTTTGCACGAGATACTGGCGCACTGACTCGGCCCGCAGTTGGGAAAGCCGCAGGTTTGCTTCAGACTCCCCTCGTGGATCGGCGTGGCCCTGAATCGCGAAACGGAAACTGCCAAGCTTGTTGGAAGCAAGTGCCTCGCCCACCACATCAAGTGATTGCTTGGCACGCGGAGTCAGCGCGGCGGAATTGGTTTCAAAGGTAATCATGAGCGACGCGCTAGCCGGTTTAACCGCAGCACCAATCGAGGCATTTTCGGGACTGACACGAATACTGCGGGTACGAGTCGGCGTAGCACCCGAATCCGTAGCTGGGGTAAGGGCCTGAATCAGCGCGGATTCGGTAATATCCTTTCCACCGAGAACCTTTTCAGACTGGGCAGACGCTGAAATCGACAAGGTCGCCAACGAGATCATCAGACAAACGAATTTTGCTTTCATACACCACCTCATAATTAACACGTCTACACATCAAGAATAGTAAGGAAAACGCGGCATGACAATAAATGGCAACGAGATTTTTCGACCCGAACAACACTATTTTGTCACTTGACAACCCTTGCGTCAGAAGCCAAAGGCATTTGCGTCATCTCCGCAGCTTCAGTGCACGACAAGACCAGTGCGGAGTAGTTGTCCTGGTCAGCACGCCCACTTTTCAGCACCTCGCTTTCGAGCTGACGGAGCCACGCCTCGGGAGATTCTGCCTGCGTTAGCAAATACTCCATCTGAGCCTCATCAAGGTACTCCCAAAAGCCGTCGGTGCAAAGCAAAAATACGTCACCATCGCGCACCGGGAATGGAACCATTTCAATACTTGGCGCAAAGGCTTGAGCATCGCCAAGTGCGGCAAACAAGGCGTTTCTCCTGGGAGTTGAACGCAGATTCTTCTGCTCGATATAGCCCGCATCGACCATGCTCTGGACCACGCTATGATCGCGCGTCTGTGCAATGATGCGCTTGCCGCGAAAACAGTACAAACGCGTATCGCCGATGTGCGCCCATCGAGCAGTCGCGTTTGCCGTGTCGATGACAAGCACAAGGATCGTGGCACGCATGTCGGATGTTTCCGGCGATTGCTGTTGCTCGAAGACGATTACGTCATTCGCCGATTTAAGCGCAGCCTCAAGGGCTTCTGCACCAGTCTCCGGCACCCGGTAAAAAGACCCGAGTACCTGCTTGATCGCAAGCCTGGAGGCCACTTCCCCGGCGAGATGACCGCCGGCACCATCGGAAAGGGCACAGAAGCAAGCGCCGGAATTGGACCACACGCCATAAGCGTCCTGGTTGATTGCTCGGCCACCCGGCTTCGACAGCACGTGAATTTCAAGCTCCATGGCGGTCCTTGTTCAGTGTTTGCCGGAATCCGGCGTGTCGTTACCCTGCTTGTCCAGTTTGTCCAGTTTGTCCAGTTGGGACTCGTAAGCACGCAAAAACTCCTTGCCGAACAAGGCATGGAAGTCGTCTTGCGCCTCCTTGTTAATATCGGCGTAAAGCTCGGCAAACAGGCTCCACAACTTGGCCTTGCGATTCATCGGCAACATCGAGTCAACAAAACTCTTGTCGGTAAGGCGTTGCTCAAGTTGAGCCGGATCGAAACGCCGCAGAACGCCATCCAGCGCGGCTCGCATGCCGGCCATAAAGCCGAACTGGTGCGCACGCAGGTCATCACAAGCGTCCTTCATTGCCGCCGTCGGACTCATAAAGCCCTGCCCGCGTGGTGCCAGCAGATGAGACAGTGCGACGTCAGCATTGGGCGAGAACTTCAGCGGGTTGTTTTCGCGCGCCACGATCATTGTTACTTCTGCGCGAACTTCACGCTTGATCAACGCGCGCGCCAGAAGCAGGTCAAGCGTGCCTTGTGTCGAGGTGCGCAGCAGCTGGCCAATCCTGTTCATCATCTGAGGAGACAGGGGCTCCTGCATATCAAGGTCGGGCACGCCGGCACCGGCCAGAAATGCGCGCATCAAGTCATTTCCGGAGGCAGTATCGGAGCTGCTTGGCACCGAGCGTGGCAGCGGCGGCGGCTCCACGCGCACCGCAGGAGGCGGTAGGCTCACGGATGAGGCAGGAGCCTCATTGAGATTCGGGGGAACAACTTCGACCTGTCGCGCAGACGGGACAATCACCGTCCTGATTTCGCCACCAGGGGTTTCATGGACAGGCGCATTCCACGAAAACAACATGCTTTTCGTATCCGCTGGCGCTTCAGCGGACAAAGGCTGAACTGCAAGTACCGGTTCTGACATCGGAATTGAATCCGGAAACGAAACCGTGGGCGGACTAAACGCGGCACGAATTTCCATGCTGTTGTCGCGCTGTGCGCCGGACGCAGCTGGCTGTGCTGAAACGGCACCTATCGCCACCAGAGGATCCAGGCTTGAAGAGCTTTCGGCGCTACGGCCAAACTCGCCCAAAGGATGTCCACTCGCAAAAGGATCAGCGCTGCCGCCAGCGCTCAAGCCAAAAAGCTGGTCTATGTTTTGGCTGGAAGCCGGTGCCAATCCAAGGTTGAAATCATCCGGCAGGCGAGGCGGGGTTGCCTGCTGTGAAAAGGGATCGGTCGCAGCCGGTGGAGCCATCAAATCGGCAAAGGGATCAAAATCCGTCGGAATCGTCTCGCGCCTGACTGGAGCATCGGCGCGAGTACCAAAAACGTCCGGCTGACCGCGCCCCGGAAGAGCCGGAGGGACCGCCGGCAACAAGTCTGCAAATGGGTCAGTGCTCGACGGGCCGAACATGGCCAGCGGGTCGTCTCGCGGTGCTGCCGGTTGCCCACCTGCATGCCCTGAAACCAATGGCGGCGTGGATCTTGGGATATCAACCAGTACCCGAAGGATATATCCGCCGATCCGGACTTCATCCCCACCGGCTAATATGGCTTCGCGTCCATTACCCAAAGGCTGGCCATTCACGATAACCGGCGATGCGCTGCTGAGATCACGGATTACGTAACCACCGGCCCGGAAGGCAATTGAGGCGTGGTTGCGCGAAACATAGCGGTCGGGATCGGGCAATACCAACGCATTCCCGTCAGCGCGCCCGATCATCCCGCCCATCTCGTCGAATTCCGCCTGAGTGGGTTGCGCAGGCGATTGTCCGTTGTAGGAAACGATTTCGATTTTAATCATGAATGATCATACCCAAGCGTGATCCATCCGGCACAAAATATGCTGGAAGCGTGGAAATAGGCACTTCAAACTGAGTATAACCATTCATTGAAGCCAAAGCCAAATACTCACTAGGGCAAATATCACACCTACCAACCCCCACGTCCTGCTTGCCGGCGTAATCTGGCCATGGTCCTGCAACCAACGTATCACGGCGGCTGCAACAAAGATGAAGGAAAGCGCACCGAGGATATACCGGGCAGCCATGACCTATCCCATCTTGTTTAGCCAGCGCAGCTGCCGCCACGCGGGGGCACTGGTCGGGAACAGCGACGTACCGGGCTGAAGCAGACACAGATACTCTGCGGCAGCGATACGCTGACGCTGATAGCCTTCGCGCAATACACGTTTGCAGTTCTGCGGGTTAGCGGGCTCCCCCATAAAGTGGCGGACTCCTACGCTGAAGCGAGACATATTGGCATCCCACCATCCCTTAATTTTCAGAGGATCGGGCCACGGCAAATTATCGTCAGGATCCATCGCCACGTCTGCATCGTCCGGGTTATCGTTGGGGCCAGATTCAAACCCTTCGGGTTGATGCTGGCTGAGATCGAGTTTGGCAAGGTCAAGGCCGGTGATGAAGCTGAGCGATTCAACAGCAAGACGCGCAAGCTTGGGATCTTCCATCTGCTTGATGAGCCACGGCACGTAATGTGGATCACCAGCGACGCCCGCACCTTTTATCAGGAGGCGGATATTGGCAGGATCAGACGCGAAGGTCTTGAGCAAAAGCCTGGACTGCGAGGTGTCCAAAAGTTTGAGTACAAGCCGAAGGGCGGAAACGCGAAACGGCCCATCGTGCAAGGCAATGTCTCTCAGGACATCAATCGACTCGGCGCGCTCTCCCAGCAACACGGCAGAACTCGCTGCCCAGTACCGGCAACCAACATCTTCGTCTGCCAGTGCCTTTTGACATGCACCAAGCAAATCGCGTCGCCCACTCGTCCCTGCCACGCGCAGTCCACGTCTGCGAAGAAAAACATCCGCGTCGTCTATTGCCGCAACCAGCGCCGCACCCGCATCGACTTGATGCATCGCACAAGCAGCAATCCCAACCTGACGTTGAAACGGGGAACTCGAAACCAGAAAACTCCTGATCGTACCCTGCAGAAACTGCGTAGACACCCAGCCGAAGGCAGAAATGTACCCAGGCTGCGAATCAGGAAGCGCCTCGACTAAAGCGACAAGCTTTTCGAGCCCAAGCAAATTCCTGTCTTCGACCGCCCTGACCGTTGCCACGAACACTTCACCTGTACCCGGGTTTTCCAACGCCGCTTCGCACAGACTCCATCCGAATTCTCCCGCCACGGCAAGACCATCAAGATGCGCCTCAAGACGGTTATCCAAACGGCTCAACTGAAATAGATTGACATGTGGCGCATCCAACAACACCGAGCGCACATTGCGTAAGACAGCGGATTCTTCGGCGTGCTGGTGAACCACGGGTAGTACATATACGCTGGAAGTGGCTAGCATTGTTAGTCCTGCTTCATTTCGCAAACTGGGAAGCTGCCCGACGTACGCTTAGGGGGTTCTTTGTTCTCAAGGCAAAACGAATTGTTAATCGCAAGGACTATCTTGGTCTGTTCCATAACTCCG
>JBBQAT010000095.1:0-15980 GCA_038316625.1 Burkholderiales bacterium | reverse complement strand
CCGTCATTCCGGCGAAAGCGACCGGAGGAAGTGCAGAGCCCGGAATCCAGTAGTGCACCACTGGCTCTGCATTTCCTTCGGTCAGATTCCGGGTCAAGCCCGGAATGACGGCGTTTTTTATCTACGCGTTTCAACATGACTACCTACTACGTTGTTGCTTGAGCGTAGCGTGTCGCCCGGGCAAGCAGCAGAGCGCGTTCACGTGCATTGTGAGTCAGCATTGCGGCACGCTCGAATTCGGAGCGTGCTTCGCTCAACCGGTCGAGACGGGCAAGCAGGTCGCCGCGCACGCTGGGTAGCAAGTGATAATTTCGCAGGCTGGGTTCGTCAAGCAGGGCGTCCACGATTTCCAGCCCGGCCAAGGGGCCAAAGGCCATCGAAACGGCAACCGCCCGGTTGAGTGTGACGACAGGCGACGGCACCAACTGGGACAGGGCATCGTAAATGGCCGTGATTTGAACCCAGTCGGTCTGACCGACCGTCAGCGCGCGGGCGTGGCAGGCGGCGATGGACGCCTGCAATGCGTAGGGGCCAAATGGCACCGGCAAGGCTTCGGCGCGCGCCAGCGCATTCAGTCCGCGCCTGATCAGCAGGTGATCCCAGCGACTGCGATCCTGATCCAGCAGCAGCACTGGCTCGCCTCCGGGCGAAACGCGCGCGGTGAAGCGCGAAGCCTGAATTTCCATCAGTGCAACCAGGCCGAGGACTTCGCTTTCCTCCGGCATCAGTTCGGCGAGTACACGGCCGAGGCGCAGGGCTTCTTCGCTCAGTGCGGGGCGCATCCAGTCGTTACCGGAGGTGGCTGAGTAGCCTTCGTTGAAGATCAGGTAGATGACTTCGAGTACCGAATCCAGGCGACCGGAAAGTTCAGCGCCGCGAGGCTGCTCGAAGGGAACGCGCGCCGCTGCGAGGGTGCGTTTGGCGCGAACGATGCGCTGGGCGATGGTCGGTTCGGGCTTCAGGTAGGCGCGGGCGATCTCGTCGGTCGTCAGGCCACCCATAACGCGCAGTGTTAGCGTACAGCGTGCCTCGGGCGAAAGCACAGGATGGCAGGCGGTGAAGATCAGGCGCAGGAGATTGTCGCCAATCAGGTTGTCGAGCCCGGCGTCGATCTGTTCGCTGAGATCGTCGCTGGCGACTTCATTCCGGAAATCGAGTTCGTCTCCGAATTCGGTCGCTTTGCTGGAGGTGATCTGTTGGTGGCGCAGATGGTCCAGCGCCTTGCGTTTGGCCGCCGTCATCAGCCAGGCGGCGGGGTTGTCGGGTACACCGCTCTCCGGCCAGTGTTCGAGCGCAGCGACCAGAGCATCCTGGGCAAATTCTTCGGCCAGCCCGACATTGCGAACAATACGCGCAACACAGCCGATGATTCTGGCGGCCTCGATACGCCAGATCGCCTCGATGGTGCGTTTTGCCTGGCTTGGGTTAGGTGTCACGCTGTTCAGAGCGCCCGACCGTCATAGTGCGTTACGGGGATGGAGGCGATATCGACGTTTTCCAGGCAGCGAACATTGATCGCCGCCATCGATTCGCCTGACGGTATGGCGCCTTCGCCGAAGGGGTGCATGCCGCACTTCGGGCAGAAGTGATGCTTGATGACGTGCTTGTTGAAGGTATAAGTGCTCAGATTGGCCTCCGGCGTATGCAGTCGGAGTTGCGAACGCGGAACGAACCACATCAGCGCGCCTTTTCGCGAACAGATCGAGCAGTTGCAGGCCATGACCTGCGTGAGTTCGCCGTCAACCTCAAAAGCGATCTGCCCGCAATGGCAGCTACCTTTGTAAATCATGGGTGGCTCCTCTCAATTGACGTGGCAGGGAGCGCATTCGCGCACTTCGACGCTGGCCCAGCGGACGGCCGGGCAGCGGCTGGCAATGGCGATGGCTTCGTCGCGCGTCGCCACGTCGAGCAGGTAAAAGCCGCCGACCATTTCCTTGGCTTCGGCAAATGGTCCGTCGCGCAACTGCGGTTTGCCTTCAGGGGCACTGAGGCGGACGGCGTGCTCATCGGGACGCAAGGATTCGCTGGCCAGGAGTTGCCCACGACGCCGCAACTCCGTGCCGAAGGCGACCATCTCATCGTAGAGACGGTGCGCTTCATCCGGTACGCGCGTGGCGCGCTGTCCGCGTGGTTCGACGATCAATAGCAAATAAGACATGGTTTTCTCCCTTCAGCTTTCTGGGCAATCCTTGCTGGCTGCGGCTGAGATTTCTTCAGGCTCCGGCAGACTAGTAGGCAGTCATGCTGAAACGCGTGAATAAACCGTCATTCCGGCGAAAGCCGGAATCCGACCGAAGGAAGTGCAGAGCCAGCGGTGCACTACTGGATTCCGGGTCGAGCCCGGAATGACGAAGCTTTGTGTCTATCTGTTTCAACATGACTGACTACTAGGTGCGGGGTGAGCGAGTGCATGCCGGGCGGGATGGGTTGAACCCTGTCCATTGCAATCTCCTTTTGAAAGTTGGGATGTCGCAACTTGTACGACACGTGTACGACGTGGCGCTTGCACTGAAATCGACAAGCGATCAGAAACTTCGTTCGCTTGCTTAACCTCCGACGCCCAGCTCGCGGAATCGTTCGACCGCTGCAGACGCCGGAAAGTCATCCAGGCCGTGCAGCGGGCGTACTTCGATTTCGGCGGGAAGGCCTTCGCCACGCGGGTTGGGGAATCGTTTCGTCCACTCCAGCGCCTCTTCGCGCGTCCTCGCCTGGATCAGCGTGTAACCGGAAACGAGCGTTTCACGCATGTCGAACGGCCCTTCAACAACAGTACGTTTTGTGCCGTCGTAGTGGATGCGCCAGCCCGATGCGCTGGGCAGCAGACCTGAACCGTCAAGCAAGGCACCGGCTTTTGCCAGTTCCTCATGGAAATCGGCCATCTGCGCGATCAGTTTGTCTTCGGGCATCGCGCCTGCTTCCGATTCGGCCGTGGCCTTGACGATGATAAGAAATCGCATACTGTCCTCCTGGTCTGTTCACTGGCCGCGCACCCTTGCATGGCATCTGATCTGACGACGATCCGTGCTGGCAGGAATCGACAGCGACGCACAAAAAATGAACCGGATAAACGTGGTTTCAGGTGAGCTGCCCTGGAAGCCAATGAATACGGGCATCTTCAAAGCAATGCCCCCGCGAGTCAATATCCATGGGTATACTCAGCTCATGCCGCGAAAGACTGTTCACCGTTTCTGGCGCTCATCAGCGCTGCCCTTTGTCGAAAGCCGTTGCGCCAACGACAGCGCGGCTTGTTACGCACCGCATTCGCATCTCACGCTTTCGCTCGGTGCCGTCGATGGCGGGCAGAGCGTGTTTTGCCGCGACGGCCAGAGTCAGCGCCTGTCGCGTGGCGACGTGGTGTTGATTCCGGCCGGCGAAGTGCATTCCTGCAATCCAGAGAATGACGGCCGCTGGAGCTACCAGATGCTCTATCTCGACACAGTGTGGGTGAGCCGCATCGTTGGTGAGATGGGGGCGCTCAATGCCGTCGTGCTGAACCGTCTGCCGGAGAATGTCGTGCCCCGGCAAGTGCATGCGCGGCTGACGCGCCTCAACAGGCATCTTTTTTCGACCTTACAGGATCAAGACAAGGAAGCGGCATTACTGTTCTTTGTTGGCGACCTGTTCGGACCGGCGTTGTTGCGCGAAGGGCAGCGCAAGCCAAAACCCGATTCGGCGCGTTTGCGGGCGGTGCAGGCGATGATTGAAGCGCGTTGTACCGAGTCGCTTGGTCTTGACGAACTGGCACGTGAAGCCGGAATGAGCCGCTATCACTTCGTGCGCTCATTCAGTCGCATGGTTGGCATGACGCCTCACGCCTGGCAACTCGATCTGCGCATCCAGCGTGCGCGCGGCTTGCTGGATCAAGGTCTGTCGCTGGCCGATACCGCTCTGCAACTCGGTTTTGCCGATCAGAGTCATTTTCAGCGTGCCTTCAAACAGCGTGTGGCGGCGACGCCCGGCGAATACCGGCGCAATTTCGTTCAAGACTGAGGTTCGCTGATCTGCCACGCTTCACTCATCAAACAGGTGGAGTCACGACATGGCGGTATGGCAACAATTCCTGATCATCGCGGGCGCGCATTTCCTCGCCTTGCTCAGTCCGGGACCGGATTTCTTCCTCATCGTACGCAGCGCCGTGGTTAATGGTGCGCGCGTTGCGAGTGGGGTGTGCGTGGGCATTGCGCTGGCCAATGGCGTCTATATCGCCGTGGCCATCAGTGGCGTCGCGGTGCTGCAGGAGGTGGCGGGCTTGTTCATGCTGCTCAAGTGGTGCGGCTGCGCCTATCTGGCCTGGCTTGGCTGGCGTTTCCTGAGCAGTCGTGGCGAAGCGTTGGTGCCGGATGTCGGAGGCAAGGTCGCGGTCGCGGGTAGCTGGTGGCGGGAATGCCGCGTCGGTTTTCTCTCCGGAATCCTCAATCCGAAGAATTCACTTTTCTATGCCAGTTTGTTTTCGCTTGGCTTTGAACGGGAAACGACGTCGGGTGTGCAAACCGCGTACGGTGTGTGGATGTTCTCCGTGGTTTTGCTCTGGGATTTGTGCATCGCCCGCGCGGCGGGGCATCCGCCGGTGGTGCGACGCTTCATGGCGCACGTCCGCAAGGTCGAACGGGTCACCGGGGCGGTATTGCTCAGTATTGCGGCAGGTATTGTCTGGTCGAGATGAATCCGCGCTAGCCCGGATGCCGTGGAACAATGACTCAACCCCCTGCAAAGGCGCAAAGGGAAAAGGTGAGGAGTAGCGCCAAGTTGACCACGTGTTCTGGTCAAGCATAACCAGTTATATCTTGATGCTTTGGCTGCCATCGACCCTGAGCCGTCATTCAGCTTTCTCCAGAGCAGCCGTTCTGCAAATCCTAATTTCTGGGAAAACTGAATTCTACAAAGCGGCCGTTGGCGACCTCCCCCCACCGGTCAAATCGCCGTTGCCTCTTCCCCGAAACCGGCCGTGCAAACGGAATATTTCCTCAAGAACTGGCCGGTTGGAACAGTCTGCCACCGTTGGTTTAGTTAACCCTTGACCCTCTTTTCTCGCCGAGTAAGATGACGGATACAGATTACCTTGCTGTTGCTGTCCACCGTCGCTAAAGCTATGAAAGCTTCAATCTATTCTTCGGAGAGTAACAATGGGTATCCTGTCCTTCAATGATCGAACAATTGCCTTCAAGCTGAACGTCACGCTGATTGGCGCGATCCTTTCCGTACTGTGCCTCGTGGGTGTTGTTCTCGGCAATTGGCTGAGTACCCGAATGGAAGAAAAGGCGCTGGAGGAATTGCAACGCACCAACCGACAAGTCGTCGACATGATCGATGCCTACGCGCAGCAGTTGGAAAGCTCTGCGGCCATGCTGGGCGCACAGTTCGCAGCCCCTCTGCCCAAGACCGTTACTGGTGAGGCAGATTAAGCGAACCAGACTGTGGAATCGTTTACCCGCAACACGAGCGCAGTCGCCACGATCTTTGCCCGCGAAGGCGATAATTTCGTGCGTATCGCGACAACACTCAAGAATGACAAGGGAGAACGTGCAGTCGGCACTTCGTTGGCAACAACGCACCCGGCTTTGTCGCTGATCAAGTCTGGCAAGACGTATACCGGGTCGGCGACACTCTTTGGTCAGGAGTACATGACCCACTACGCCCCGCTGCTGGACGCTGCTGGCCAAGTACAGGGAATCGCCTTTGTCGGCATCAACTTCACTGAAGGCTTGGCTGCGCTCAAGAAAAAAGTGCTGGACCTCAAGGTGGGTGAAACTGGTTATGTCTTCGTGCTCGACGCGACCAAGGAACCCGGCAAAGCAATGGTTCATCCTTTCTCGGAAGGGAAGAACCTGATCGAGACCAAAGACGCGCAAGGCGGGTTTGTTATTAAGGCCATGCTGGAGAAAAAAAGGACGGCATCCTCCACTACCAGTGGATGAACAAGGAGGCAGGCGAGACCGCGCCCCGTGAGAAAGTCGCCGCCGTCACCACGTACGCCAAATGGGGCTGGCTGATTGGCAGCGGGAGCTACACAGAAGAATTCACTCGCGATAGCCGTACCGTGCTGGGCATGATCGGCCTCGCCGGTTTGTTCATGCTTGTCGTTGTGGTCGTCGTCTCGCTCTATGTCACCCGCGGCATCACCCGGCAACTGGGCGGGGAACCGCGCTATGCAATGGAAGTCTCCCGCCGCATTGCGGCCGGCGATCTTTCGACCCGCGTTGAGGTAGCGCACGCTTCGCAAGATAGTGTGATGGCTGCCATTAATACCATGCAAAATGAGCTACAGCGCTCAGTCACCGAGGTACGCCACTCCGCCGACGCCATTGCCTCAGCTGCGCAGTCGATGGCCACCGCCGGTTCGCAGGTCGAAAAAAGCTCATGCGCTCAATCCGAAGCGGCCTCGGCGGTCGCTGCGGCGGTTGAACAAACCTCGGTGAGCATCTCCGAGACTGCCCGCAACGCAAGCATGGCCGACGAGACTGCAACGCGTGCGCGCGGTGACATCGAAACAACGTTAGCCGCCGTGCGCGAAACCGTGGACAACGTCGACAATCTCGCCGGAATGATCGATGAAGCCAGCAGAGACATTGCCCGTTTGTCAGAAAGCTCACGCCAGATCGACGGCATTGTCAAAACCATCAAGGACATTGCCGACCAGACCAACCTGCTGGCATTGAACGCCGCTATTGAGGCAGCGCGCGCGGGCGAACAGGGGCGCGGCTTCGCTGTCGTCGCCGACGAAGTGCGCAAACTCGCTGAAAGCACCACCAAAGCCACTGTAGAAATTTCCGGGCTGATCGGCGGTGTGCAATCCGAAGTCGATACGGCGGTTACACACATGCGTAAGGCCAACGACAAGGCCGGGACAACCCGCGACCACGTTGCCGCCTCCAGCGGCGCGCTCGATTCGGCCAGTGCTGATATAGACCGTGTGACTGAATCGGTACGGAGCATTTCCGATGCGGTGCGTGAGCAGGATGTCGCGGTACAGCAAGTTGCCCGTCGCATCGAACAGATCGCTCAGATGACCGAGGAGAACACAGCGGCTGCGGCCAATGCCGCCGAGACTGCGAGGCAACTCGACGCCCTGTCCAGTAAGTTGCGTGAGGCGGTAGGCCGGTTCAGGGTTTGAGTGAAGGTGTTCGCGGGGTCAAGCATAGCGGAGTCGATTAAAGTCGCACGCCCGCGTAACGTTCAACCAACCGTTGGCTTCATTGCGGAAACCCGCTACAGTCTAGCCAAGAGTTCTTTTGGCGGCTGTGGGGTGAAACCTGCAAGGACAACTTTGAATAGTTCCATTTAAGCATTCTTCAAAAGTACAGTAGTGTTTAGATCAATTTATATTGATCGTTAGAACTAAGCTGAAGGCCGCAAAGATATTTTTATTATTTTGAATTTTGGCACAACTCCATGGCGCAGGCATTTGGCAGCATATGTTTCTGCAAGGTTGGGCGGTACACACGCACCCATCTCACGGTGCTATTCAGAAAACTGACACTGACGTCGGTTTTTCTCTGGGTTTGTATTGCTAGCCTCTCAACGGGCACCTTGGCAAATGACAGTCCGAAGGTATTGGTTCTTCATTCTTACCATCAGGGGTTTGAATGGACGGATTCGATCCAGAAAGCATTTTCCAACACGCTAACCGTCTCGTTTCCCAAGGCCGAGGTGTATGTTGAGTACATGAACACCAAGCGGCAGTCCTTAGGGACGATGGCCCCTCAACTGACTGCGCTTTACAAGCATTCGTACTCGAACGTCGTTTTCGATGTCATTGTCGCTTCAGACAACAATGCGCTTGATTTTTTGCTTCTTCACCGGGATAGCCTGTTTCCCGGTGTGCCTGTGGTGTTTTGCGGAATAAACGATATTTTCAAATATCGTTTTGACCCAGGTAGTGGATACACCGGCATCAGTGAAGCCTCTGACATTGCCGCAACGATTGCAATCGGCTTGAAGCTTCATCCCGGCACGAAAAAAGTAATTCTTTTGTCTGATGCCACGGAAACCGGTTCAATCAATATGGAACTGGCCAAAAAATCTGCGATTCAGTTCCCCGCTATTTCCTTCGTTGAAATGGCTGATCTGACGGCAACCCAGTTAAGTTTGGCACTGAACGCAATGGAGGACGACACCATCGTACTCGATCTCGGTTTCTTTCGCGATGCGGAGGGGAGAGCTTTTGCCGCACGCGAAAGTATGGACTTTATCCTGTCGGCGTCACGCAGACCGGTTTATACCCTGTGGGATTTTGCCATGGCACCTGGCGCAATGGGTGGGAAGCTGATCAGTGGTCAGCTGCAAGGAGAAAATGCGGCGGCCTTGATCACTCGAATCCTGCGGGGTGCGAAGGTAGATGCTCTGGACATCGTTGAGAGTCCGACAGCTTACACATTCGATTTTGAAGGGCTGAAGAAATTCGACATCGACGAATCTTTGCTGCCCGTGGGGGCGATCGTGACCGGAAGGCCTGATACCTTCTACTCACGCTACAAGATCTACCTGTGGTTTGGCGCTGCCCTTTTTGCTGCCCAGATCTTGATCATCGCCCTATTGCTATCGAATATTGCCCGGAGGCGGCGGGAGGAACTTGCCCGGAAAGAGGCCGTGAATGCCTTACGTGAAACCAATCAGATGTTCTCTCTGTTCATGCGTCATTCGCCGGTTAATGTATTCATCAAAGAAATGACAGCAACTGGTAGCCGGGTATTGATGGCCAGTGAGAACTTCAAGGAGATGATCGGCATTCCCGGGTCGGAAATGGTCAACAAGGGCGTTGCGGATCTCTTCCCTGCAGAATTTTCCGATGAGATAGCTGAGGCCGACACGTGCGTCATGGCCACGGGTGAAATGCTGAAAGCGGATGTGCAGCTTCTTGGGCGTAGCTATACAACCATCAGGTTTCCCCTTGTGCAGGGCGACAAGACCTTGATTGCCGGTTACTTCATTGACATTACCGAGCGCCAGGAGTACGAGAAGCAGCTCAGGCATATTGCCCACTACGATGTTCTGACCACCCTGCCCAATCGCGTGCTGCTGGGTGACCGACTGCATCAGGCGATGATTCAGGCGGAGCGTCGGGGACAACTGCTGGCCGTCGCCTATCTTGACCTGGATGGATTCAAGGAAATTAACGACCACCACGGGCATGAAACCGGTGACCAGTTGCTGATTGCCCTGGCGAATCGCATGAAACAGGATCTGCGTGATGGAGATACGCTCGCCCGCCTAGGAGGCGACGAATTTGTCGCGGTCATGCTTGATCTGCCGGATATCGCGGCCTGTGTTCCGATGCTCAACAGGCTCCTCATTGCGGCTGCGCAACCGGTGCTCGTCGGCGACCTCGTACTTCAAGTCTCGGCCAGTCTGGGGGTGACTTTCTATCCACAGACAGACGCCGTCGACGCGGATCAGTTGCTCCGCCAGGCGGATCAGGCCATGTATCAGGCCAAACTGGCGGGAAAGAACCGCTACCATGTATTTGATGCCGAACAGGATCGCAGCGTCCGTGGACACCACGAAAGCCTTGAACGCATCCGGCATGCCTTGAGCGAGCAGGAATTTGTACTCTATTACCAGCCCAAGGTGAACATGCGCACGGGTGAGGTCATCGGGGCCGAAGCCCTTATCCGCTGGCAGCACCCTGAACTTGGACTTCTGTCACCGGCGTCGTTCCTGCCGGTCATCGAAGATCACACACTGGCGGTTGACGTCGGAGGGTGGGTCATCGAAACCGCCCTGAGCCAGATTGAACGATGGAAAGCCGAAGGATTGGACATCCCCGTCAGTGTCAATATTGGGGCGCGTCAGTTTCAGCAGCCGGATTTCGTTGACCGTTTGCGTGCGGCGTTGGAAGCCCATCCGGATATCGGGCCAGGCGATTTGGAAATGGAGGTTCTGGAAACCAGTGCGCTTAACGATCTAACGCGAGTTTCTGAAGTCATTGAGACCTGCCGCGAGATCGGGGTACTGTTCTCGCTGGATGATTTCGGAACCGGCTACTCTTCTTTGACCTACCTGAAACATTTGGCCGTTAACCAACTCAAGATTGATCAGAGCTTTGTTCGTGACATGCTTGACGATCCGGATGATCTAGCTATTCTGGGCGGAATACTCGGCTTGGCGAGTTCTTTCCGCCGTCAGGTAATTGCCGAGGGAGTGGAAACCGTCGAACACGGAGTGATGCTCCTGCAACTGGGTTGCGAATTGGCGCAGGGCTATGGCGTTGCCCGTCCCATGCCGGCATCCGATTTCCCCGACTGGTCACGCTCATGGCGTCCCGATCCGGCCTGGAGCAACCTCCCTTCCATAAATCATAACGATATGCCCCTGTTTTTTGCCAGGGTTGAACATCGCGCTTGGATTGCTGCCGTCGAGGACTTTCTGAATGGAAAGCGCGAATTGTTGCCCTTGGTCCATCATCAGTGCCACCTTGGTGCATGGCTGGAGAAGGAAGGGGCCGCGCTTCATGGCGGGCAAGCTGATTTTAAGGTCATCGTGCCCCTGCATCGCCAGATCCATTTGCTAACAGACGAGTTATGTGAACTCCATGCTCAAGGCAGAACCGCAGAAGCTTTGGCCCGATTGAAAGAACTCTATCGTTTACGGGATGAACTGCTTGAGTTGTTAAATCTGCTAGCGCGGGAAGCCCCAGGTCAATGACCACTTCGGAGCAGAACACGAAATCAATGGCGGCTATGGAGAAGAAAGGTCAGTGACGCTTAATGACCGAGTCAAGGTAGTGAAAATGGTTTTTGCTCGCCGGAAACCAGTCTTTCGGCAGAATCAGCGTAAGCCTTCGCCATTTAAATTGGATGGTCCCCTCGACCGTCGGCTGATGGCCGATTGTTGACCGATGACAATGAGCTGGTCAAGGGTTCTATTCTGGCTGCACAGGTGTCGCTATATTCGGTGGTCAGATCGGGCCAGTTTTGGCGGTCAAGTTGAAGGATATTCCGCACAGACGACTCGCGAAGAACAGCGTAATGGACGAAGGAGTACCTTTGCGTCCTCTTTGCCCATTCGCGCCTTCGCGGTGGCTTTTTGATGCCTACAGGGACTCAGGCCGGAAGCGGTGCTGGCGTCGTCGGCGCGAGGCCGGTTTGTCGGTAGATTTCACAACGCTCGATGTATTCGCGCGTGCTTTTCGGCATCGGCGTGCGGGCGCGGGTGATATAGAAAATCAGGTCGCGGCCACTGCGGATCAATTGCAGGCCGTCCGAGACTCTGTGCTGCGGGGTACCGTCATCAAGTGGCATCAGGGCGTGCGGGTGTGGGGTGAAGTTGGCAAGCCGCTCTGCGGCTGTCACCAGTTGCGGCCAGACATCAAATATCTCCGGGTCAGTGCGCAGTGTTTCCGTTTTGATCTTGGCAGCGCTGACGAAATCGCGGATCGATGGTTCAATGTCTGCAAACGCGGGGATGCGCGTGAAATTGGCGATCATCGATTCGCCGATGCGGTCGATATCGCGCATGGTCTGGCCGATCTTGATATAGCGGCTCTCGTAGAAGTCTTCGACCGGAATCGAGAAAGCGCGGAAGGGCTCGCCCCAGAGTTCATCAATGCCTTCCTCGCCGCTGCGATGGAGAACAAAGCGCCCGAGTTCCATGGCGTCGAGCAGGCACTGGCCACACTCGCGCATGAGTGCGTCGCTGCTGTTGATTTCCACGCCATCGAGCTGCAGTTCGACGAGCTTCCTGAAAATGTCGGTGGCCCGGTTGAACATTGTGCCGGCGAGCATGGCGGCCTTGACACGACGCCGGGCAGGGTCCGTTTCCGCCTGGTAGCTTTTCCGTGCTTCGGCCAGGCGGGTACCGGGAATGTTCAGGCCGTGTTCGGTGTGGTTGAACAGGCGCCGGGTCAGTGCCTCGATAAGGCGCTTCTTGGCTTCCAGCGAATCAGCCGGAACCGGATAGGTCTTGATCCAGTAACCGTCGTAAAACACCCGTTCCTGTTCGGCGAAAAGGCGACGGGTGCCTTCGGGCGGAGGAGCATCAGCCTGCGCCTTGTGTTTCAGGGAGAGAACGTTGTTCATTGGCGTCGCTGTTGAATGATCTTGTCCGTATCAAGCAAGAAGTATGCGGTAAGTCATAGCGAATGCAAACGAATGCAAGCGAATGATTTGATGAGGAATGAACGTGCGAGCGATTCGGCGGGTGCTTTGCATTGGTGCGTTATGCGACGAATGCCGCACGTTTTTGGTGCTCTGTGGCTTCTCTTACCCCAGCAGCAAGCTTGTCGCCAATCCAAGCATCACCATTGCGATGAGCGAATCGAGCACCCGCCAGGCGGCTTGTTTGCGAAACAAGGGCGCCAGCAAGCTGGCACCATAGGCGAGGGCGGTGAACCATACCAGGCTGGCCGTCGCGGCACCGGTGCCGAACATCCATCGCCCGGACTGCCCTTGCTGATTGGCCAGTGAGCCAAGGAGTACCACCGTATCCAGATAAACATGCGGGTTCAGGAAGGTGAAGCCGAGGCAGGTGACGACGGCGCTTGCGAGCGACATGGCTCCGTTGTCCTCGACGGTCAATTGTTCGCCGTGCCATGCGCGCTGCGCCGCGAAGGCGGCATAGGCAAACAGGAAAGCTGCACCGCCATAGCGGGTAACGGCCAGCAGTGTGGTGCTGGTCTGTATCAGTGCGCCCAGGCCGGCGATGCCAACGGCGATGAGTGCCGCGTCCGACAGGATGCAGATGAGCGCTACCGGCAGGCGATGCTCGCGCCGAATGGCCTGGCGCAGGACAAAGGAATTCTGGGCACCGATGGCGACGATAAGTGCCAGGCCGGACAGGAAGCCGGCGATAAACGGGGTCTGCATGCGAGCGACCAAGGGGTGTGGAAAATGGCAGCTTAGCTGAGTGTTAAAAGAAAGAATAACTAAACTTTATTAATTGTAGTTAGAATTATTAATCTATGAATATCGATAACGCTCAACTGGCTGCTTTTGCCATGGTCTTGCGTGAAGGCAGTTTCGAAGCCGCTGCCCGACGGCTCAACGTGACTCCATCCGCCATCAGTCAGCGCATCAAGCTGCTCGAAGAGCGCTTCGGGCAGGTGCTGCTGCAACGAACGATGCCGTGCCAGGCCACGACAGCCGGCAAGACGCTGGCCCGTTTTACGGAACAACTGACCTTGCTCGAAGCTGAAATGCTCAGTGACGTCGGCGCGGCGGGTGCGATCGGATCGAGCCGGCTGCGCTTGCCGTTTGTCGTGAATGCCGATTCGCTCGATAGCTGGTTTCTTGCCGTATTCGACGCGCCGCTCAAGGAAACGATCTGTTTCGATGTTCGGGTCGAGGATCAGGATCATTCTGCGGCGCTGTTGCGCGAGGGAACGGTCATGGCGGCGGTGAGTGCCAGTCCAGCCGCGGTCCAGGGATGCCGGGTCGAGCCGCTGGGCATCATGCGTTATCTGGCTGTGGCGTCACCGGAACTCGCTGGGCGCTATTTCTCGAAAGGCGTGAATTCCGGCAGCCTGAACCATGCGCCGATGCTGACCTTCAATCGAAAGGATGGCTTGCAGCAGCGTTTTATCGATCAATTCACGGCCGATAGCGTTCAGCCGCCGATACATTACATTCCGTCAGCCCATGGCTTTGTCGACGTTGCGCGACGGGGGCTTGGCTGGGGAATGATGCCAGAGCAGTTTGTAGCGTCCGCTCTGAAGGCCGGCGAACTGGTTGAAATCGCACCCGGCCATTACCTTGATGTGCCGCTCTACTGGCATCGCTGGCGGCTCGATTCGCCGGCCTTGAAGGCCTTGAGCGAAGCGGTTCGTCACGCGGCGGCCAATGCGTTACGTCCTGTCAGTTCCCGGGAGTGTGAGCCAGCGCTTTGAGCACCGGTGAGTAGAACTCGCGGCGCGCCAGGACGATCACGACGACAACCGTCGAGAAAATGAACAACCAGGGCGAGACCATCCATGACATGACGGCCATGCCGAAATAGTAGGCTCGCAGGCCGCGATTGAAATCATTGCCGGCACAGGTATTTACGGCGGCAAATTTTTGCGCATGGTTTTCCAGTTCTTCTTCACTCGCCTCTTGCGGCACCGACCCAAGCGTGATCGACAGCAGATTGAATTGCCGCAGGGACCAGGTGAATTTGAAATAGGCGATGACGAAAACGCCCAAAAGGATCAATAGCTTGAGTTCCATCGCCTCGCGCGAGAGAACGTGCGAAAAGGGTAGGTCCGCAGCTGTCGAAATCAATTGGTCGAGCGTTCCAAGCGCGGCAAAGAGCGCGGCGATGATGTAGATCGTGGTGTTCGCGTAGAAGGACAGGCTGGGTAGCAGGTTGGCGATCAGCGCCACATCGACAATGCGCGGTTCGCGCTTGAGCATTACTCGACCCCAGGCCAGGCGCAGCTTGTTGGTTTCTTCGTGCAGTGTCGTGCGGCCGCTCCAGCCGCGTTCGACAAATTGTTCATAGCCAAACCAGCAAACGACAAACCAGGTCAGCCCGATCCAGTCGAGCGCGGAAAATTTGGTCAGAAAACTCGTAAGTGTCATAACGTGCTCATTTGGGCAGGACTGATCGGATTCGAGAAGTTATTATTCTGTTGGTGTGGCCGGCTTGGCGGCACAGCCGAAATTTACACCTTGACCCGGGTTTTGTCTGGTTTCATGCCAGGCACATCAGAGTTCCAGGTGAAGATTTCGGCCAGGCCAAACGTTAACCTGTTTCTTGCCATACATGTATGGCACAATCCTTGTATCAAGCGGTGGTTACTTATTCGGATTCAGCCTACTCAGCCATGAAAAAAACAGTTCACACTCCAAAAACCGATGCTCGGCCATTTCAGGTTGTCGAGGCCGTTTCCATTGGCACTCAGCTGCATCGACACTTGCGCGCTGCCATCATTCGCGGTGAGCTTCATCCGGGGCAAGCGCTGTCTGAATCCGAGATCGCTGGCCAGTATTCGACCAGTCGCCAGCCTGTCCGCGAAGCTTTCATCAAGCTCGCCGAGGAACGTTTGGTCATTATTCAGCCGCAGCGGGGCACCTTCGTTGTCAAGATTTCGGTTGCCGATGTCCTGGATGCACGATTTGTTCGCGAAGCCATTGAGGTTGCCGTGGTGCAGGAGGCGGCCACTTCAGCCCCGCCCAACGCCATCAAGGAATTGCGTCAGCTGATTGAACGGCAGAAGGAAGTGATGCATGGGCAGAACGCCGAGTTTCTGTCGCTCGACGAGGAGTTCCATCGCACCATCTCGCTGTCAGTCGGCCGGGCACATGCCTGGCGGGTCATTGAGGGCATCAAGGCCCAGATAGATCGCATCCGCTACCTCAGTCTGGATGATGCGACGCCGCTTCCTTTGCTCATCGAGCAGCACAGCCGAATTCTGGATGGCATCGAAGCAGGCAATCCTGCAGCGGCGGCGGCAGCGATGCGCACCCACTTGCGCGAGATCATCGTTTCCTTGCCGGATATTGCCGCACGTTTCCCGGATGTGTTTGAAGCGAGCTGAGCCTCACTGTGCTCCGAAAGGCTTATGGATAGTCGCTTGCAGCCTGCACTGTTCCGAGGTTGGCGTAAACATTAGGTTTCAGAGAGCCATGCGCGTGGAGCGCCGTTCCGCGAGGCGTTCAGAGTGTAGGTTGGGCTGAGCATACGAAGCCCAACGTGTAGCGCCGATGTTGGGCTGCGCAGGCTTAGCCCAACCTACGAGCTGGTTCGCAGGCTGGACAGTTACGTTCAAACCCTTAGCGAGTCGCGACTTACCAATTCCACAAGGTGCCGTCTTCCAATCGGGCGACGGGCAGATAGGCCGGTTCATACGGATACTTCTTCGCCAGTTCTTCGTCGATCTCGACACCCAGCCCCGGCTTGTCGCCAGGATGCATGAAGCCATCACTGAAGCTCCAGCCGCATTTGAAAACCTCCATCGTCTGCTCGTGATAGCCCATGTATTCCTGCATGCCGAAGTTCGGTGCCCACAGGTCAAAGTGTAGCGCGGCACCCATGCAAACCGGGGATAGATCCGACGGTCCGTGGCT
>JBBQAT010000094.1:0-16100 GCA_038316625.1 Burkholderiales bacterium | reverse complement strand
TGCCGTTCGTGAGGCAGCCAGATCCGACAATTTAGCCCGTTGTTCCTCCGACATGACCAGTGCCGCTCGCCCACTCTTTCTTCCCATGATTGCCTCCTGTTGAACTCGTAGGGGAATCATGACAAGTAAAGGCCATGTTGTAAATATATTAACGGAACGTTCTACTAGGCGGTGACGACCCGGTTTTTCCCCGCCTTTTTGGCGGCGTACATCGCTTCGTCGGCCCGCTTGGTGACGCTGGCCTGGGTATCGTCACTGCGGTAATCCGTCAGGCCGGCGCTGAAGGTGATCAGTACCTTTTCGTTGTCGTTCAGGAAAATGCGCTTGGTGAGTTCCCTTTGCAGGCGGACGAGGGCGTTTTTTGCGTCATCAACTGACGTATCGGGCAGGACGATGATAAATTCCTCGCCGCCAAACCGGGCGAGTGTGTCCTGCGGCCGGAGCGTTTCGCGGATGACGGTGACCAGATGGATGAGTGCGCCGTCGCCGGCTTCATGGCCGAGTGTGTCGTTGAGTTTCTTGAAATTGTCGATGTCGAGCAGAGCAACGCAAAGTGGAGATTTTCTGCGTTGCGAACGGGAGACTTCGCCTTCAAAGGTTTCTTCAAGGCCGCGACGGTTGAGCGCACCGGTGAGCTGGTCGTGACGGACCAGTGAGCTGGCCTTGTCAAGCTCGCCTTGCAGTTCGTTGATTCGCTTGTCAGCCTCTTCAACACGTTGTTTGGAAGCACGGAGGTCGTCACGCGAACGCTGGGCGTTGATCTGGATGATCCGCGTTTCGCTGATGACTTCGGCGAGAACGTCCTCAAGCTGTCCGATGTCGTCGGCCTTGCTGATCTTTTCGACACAGATTTCGATCTTGTCATGGTAATCCGACGTTGAGTCGGCGAACTCGGAGAGATGGTCAACGAATCCGGCCAGCATCTGTTTCAGCGCTTCCTTGGCTTCCATCAGGCTGTGTTTGAGCTGGCTTTGCTTGAAGATGACTTCCTTGAGACGGTGCTCGGCATCGTTGACCGAACGCAAATTCATCGGGCGCGCGATGATGTCGCGGACAACGGCGATCTGTCCGTTCAACCATTGATCGTCGACCACCAGTTCGCTCACATTGTCGATCATGAGTTGCAGTAGTTTGAGCAAGCCGGTGCGCAACTCGTTGCGATCCTCCGCCAGAAAATCCAGACGGTAAGCCAGTCGTTTTACCGCCGCCAACATTTCCTGCATGGCTTGCAGCGAGTTTGCTGTGCGTACTGCCGTGGCAATGGCACGCGCCTCGGTGGCCAGGTCAGGATCGTCGCCAAGCTGGGTGATAACGGCGACTTCCAGCGTATAAGCAAACAAGTCACGCAGTTCAGGCAGTAACTCGCTGGCGCGGCTGGCTGGGGCGCTCGGCACCGCCGCCGTGGCCGCGAGAGGGGCCGTTGTGTCTGATGGTAGCTGGTCGGTGGTTTCGGCCAGCGCGGTTTCGTCCGGAAGAGCCTCGTTGAGTGACCAGGATTTGGTCAAACTCTGTAACCGACTATAAAGAAGGTCGTTGTTCTTGGAGCCGCCAGCCAGTACGCGATCCAGGGATTCTCGCTTGCGAGCCGGTGTCAGGCCGCTTTGTTTGATCTCCCATTGCCGCATCAGCTCAGTGATCAGTTCACCCCATCCGAGCTCAGATTCGGCACTATGTTCTTTGATGAAATCAACGATGACCTTGCGGTAGTCCTCAAAGCTACCCGCCTTGAGCGCCTGGTCAAGCTGGCGCGTCAGACCTTGCTGCGGTCGGGTTTCCTTCGGGAGCGATTGCAGCAGCGACTTGAGTTCGCGTTCGGGGAAGGTGTCTGCGGCTTTGTCGGCTATACCAGCGATTTCATTGTAAATAGCCCGGTAGTTATCCGGCGATGGGGACATCCGCCGCGACATCAGCTGTTTCAGCGTTTCGCGGGCGATTTCCGAGGGGTTCGTGAGCGTTGCCATAGTCTTTTGCCGTTTAGATTACGTTTGTTCGAATCAGGAATTCGTCTGACTGGATGTCCTTGCCTTCAGCTTCGGCTATAATGCGCGCCTCGACCGACAGGTCTGCCCCCGTAGCATGAAGGTCGTGCAGTTGATTTGTAATCATCAGGTCGTGGTTCGATTCCGCGCGGGGGCACCAGTAAAATCAATAAGTTAGGCCATTCTTCGGAATGGCCTTTTTGCTTTTTGGCTTTCGTGTACGCTGTGTGTACGCGAATTTCAGCAAGGCCTCTCAGTCCCAATCAATTGGGTCAATGCTATTGAATCATACCCCGTGTTTTGCTGCAGTTAAACGATTTGCAAAAACAGTTTCCTGCTGTTCTACAAGGCACGAAACGACAAACGCGCGGTGGCCGAAGAATGTAATTTGCTGTGTGTCGCGGTCACGCTCCCGTGAATCACGCAGGATGTTGGCAGCGGTTTGAGGAGGTCATGCCTGCCAAACGCCATACCCCTCTTCACGTAAGCCAATGGCCAATTCGACCTCCATCTCGCAGGCGCCGTCATAGGGCATCGGGTTAAAGACTTCGTAGAGTTTGGGTAGCAATCGCAAACCAAATTGTCGTACGTACCGATTGGACTGGATGCCGGCCTTGTGTTTGTCGAAGCGAACATCCGGGTCTAGTCCCGTCATTCCGACATAAACGCATGGCTTGCCCGTGACGTAATCGGGATTGCACTTCTTGAACTTGCTTTCGTAAAGAACATCTTTCGAGAGTTCGATTACGTAGACATGGTAGTGGTTGCGGTGTCCCATGGTGGCGTTCAAATTTCGTGGCTATGATCGTTCCACGACAATCCTTTGTTTGCCAAGTGCAACGCTCACATCGGTTTTGCGATCGAACGCAGTAGTGCCGGCACTTTGGCGCGGCTGGTGGTCTGTAAGCGCGCCATGAGCTTGTAGTCCACATGGCTCAATTCATAGACTCGCGCAATATCCTGCTGCATCCGATGCCACAAGCCGCTCGCCATCTCGGCATCCACCATCGCTCGGTGTGCGCGTCCTGATTTTGGCAGGCGTAACATATCGACGAGCGTCGATAGCTTATGGTTCGGCGCATCCGGGTAAATGCGTCTGGATACAAGCATCGTACAGGCGAAGGGTTGCTTGGCCGCTATGTCCAGGCGATCCAGTTCGGCTTGCCAAAACTTTCGATCAAAGGACGCGTTGTGTTCTACAACCGGGTGCTCGCCAACGAACTGAGCCACTTCGCGCATGACTTTGGCTACCGGAGGTGCGGAGGCGATCATGCTATTGGTAATCCCCGTCAGCGCGACCACCTCCGCTGGAATGCGCCGTCCCGCGTTCATCAGACTCTGATAGCGGTCGACAATCTGACCGCCACGCATCAGAGTGACAGCGATTTCAGTGGCGCGATCACCCCAGTCAGGAGACAACCCCGTCGTTTCAAAGTCGAGAACTGCAACCGTTTCCATTTCTACATTCCTCGCAGCGCTGTCGTCATCATGGCGTCTCATTACTCTGCTCGGCCGGGATAAACGGAATCAGCCCTTTTTCAAAGGCCAGCCGCTGTAATTCAATCGGTGCCTGGCGAACATCAATCATCAGGCCATTGACCTGCAGCATCCAGACCATCGGGTTGTCAGCAAGGCGGCTGCGCAAGGTCCAATCAGGGGACATCGGCCCCATCTTGAGAACGTCCCGAATTTCCTTCGACTTGTTCTGCCCGGTGCTTTCGGCGATGCCGAAAAACTCATAGATGATCTTCGGCTTGCAATGTGGGTTCTGCGAGGGGTCATCCAGAAAATTAACTCGACCCACTGAATGCGTTGCTGCAGCCGCCCACACGTTTTCTTTGCCCTTCAACAAGGGTGACGGACGTTTCCTGGCCAAGGCACCCACCACGTGTCGGATCAGCTGGCGATATTCTTCGTTAAGATGTTTTTCACAGAACTCATCCGAGAGTGCAGTTATGGCCGCAAATTTCTCGGCCAACGCTTGAGGTATTTTTTCGGGAACGGACATGATGACAGCGGAGGATGGTAACGATAATGCAATTATTGCAGATTGTGCCTTGCCTCATTGACCGAAGTTCAACCGAGCTTGGATTGTGCAGCTGAAAGCAGTTCGGCTACCCGTTGGGGGTGTTTACCGAGCCGCTGTTTGCGTTGGCTTCATCAACCGGAATCGTCCTCACCGTCCGCTTGCAGGATCGAGTGGTTGAAGGTAGGGGTCGGCAGACTTTGCCTCCGTAATTCCCGCTGTTTTTTGCAGAAACTACGGATATCCAAGGTGAGCTGATTTTGCGAAGATAACGGCTGTTTGAGCGGTTGTTGCTTTCTGGCGTTTTTCATCGGGGGTTCGATGCGTATTCTTTCAGTCATTTTGGTGGTTGCATCCACATTTTCTTTACCGGCGTTGGGTGCTGATGAGAATGTGCTCAATAGTCGGCTCGACCGGATCAGGGCCAGCAAGGTGGTACAGGTCTGTATCTGGCCCGACTACTACAGTATTACGTATCGCAACCCGAAGACGCAGCAGCTTTCCGGTGTCGATATCGATATGGCCTACGAGCTCGGAAAGGACCTCGGAGTGACGGTGCAGTTTGTCGACAGTTCGTTTGCCAAACTGATTGACGACGTGACTCAGGATCGCTGCGATATCGCCATGTTCGCTGTTGGCATCACGCCGCAGCGGGCCGAAAAATTGCGCTTTACGCGTCCGCATCTGGCGAGTGACATCTATGCGGTAACGACCAAGAGCAATCGTCGCGTCAAGGACTGGGGCGATATCGACAAGCCTGGCTCAGTGGTGGCTGTGGCCAAGGGAACACTGCATGAGCCGGTGATGAGGGAGAAGCTGAAAGCCGCACAGTTGCTTGTTCTAGACACACCTTTCGCACGCGAACAGGAAGTTCAGTCGGGGCGCGCCGACGTGTTCATGACTGACTATCCGTATAGCCAGCGCTTTCTGACCAATGCCGATTGGGCCCGCCTTGTGTCTCCTCCAAGTACTTACCACGTTACGCCCTATGCTTATGCGCTGAAACCCGGAGATGATCGATGGTATGCACGCGTCGAGCTATTCGTGAGTGATATCAAACGCGATGGCCGCCTGGTTGCGGCAGCCAGGCGCTACAAACTCGATCCCATTGTGGCTCAATGAAACTTTACGCACGGCAATTGCAGCAGACTCTTGTGACCGCGCTGCTGGTGTTTGTCGGCAGCATGCTCGCCATTACGGCGTATTCGCTGTGGCGCTTGCGTGCCGAAGCGGTTTCCGGCGGATTGGACGTGTCGGCCATGCATTCGCGCGGGATCGAAAACCTGGTCACACAGACCTTGCACGTCATCGAATTGGTTACCGCGAACACAATGGTGCAAAGCTCCGGAGCGACTGGCCTGCAGGGCATTGCGTCGACTTTTGATTCTGCGCTAAGCCGGGCACCGTTCTTGCGATCAATGTCATTGCTCGATGACGCGGGGCACATTGTTGCGAGTTCGAATCCGGCGAATGTCGGCCTTGCCGTTTCGACGGAAGATTTTCTTCCGACAGCGGGGGGCGATGCGGAAATCTTGCGTATCGGCAAACCCATGAGCGGGCGTGATTTCGCGGATCGCCAGCCGGGTTCTCCCCAGTTGCCGTTCGACGCGGATGCGCCGAACTTTATTCCTGTGGCTCAGAGGTTCATTTTTGACCAGCATTCGACCACTTTTCTGGTCGCGCTGAATCCGGATTACTTTATTAACCACATCATGCAACAGCTTGACTCCGAGGAAACTTCGGTCGATGTGTTGCGCTATGACGGCACGCTGCTGATCTCGACGGATGGTGCCCGAATCCCTGGTACGGTGGATGACTACATTTCACGCGATTTGCGACTGTCCGAGGTGGAGTTCGGACGATATGAGGAAGATTCGAAGGGCAAACAGGCATTGCTGACGGCTTTTCGCGCATCGCGATTGTATCCATTGGTCGTTGTTACCCGCATGAAGCGCGATTACGCACTTGAGCATTGGCAGGCCGAGGCAAAAACCCTCTTTGGTATTGTGATTACGGTACTGGTCGCTATTGCGATGCTTACTTTTGCATTCTATCGGCGACAGGTGCTGTTGGCAGCGCAGCGCATGGAATCGCAACGGCTTCAGCGGATCAATGCCACTGTTTTTGATTCCAGCGCAGTGGCCATCCTCATTACGGACCTGAGCGCCAACATCATTTCGATCAATCCGGCCTATACGCGCGTTACAGGCTACCAACCTGAAGAGGTGATCGGCCATCATCTGTACGAATTACTTACGGCCGAGGGAACCATCAAGTTTACGGAGGCCATGCTCAAGGAACAAGCCGCTGGGCTGGATGACGGGGCACAGTCTGTCTCAGTCGAGGTTCAACAACGCTGCAAAGATGGCGGCCTGATCTGGACGGAGATTCATTCCACTCCGGAACGTGATGCGATCGGAGCAATCACCGGATACCACCGGATTAGCAGAAATGTTACCGAACGCAAACGGATGGAAGATCAGGTGCGCCAATTGGCTTTCTATGACCCGCTTACCAAGCTGCCTAACCGACGTCTGCTTGATGATCGCCTGAACCAGGCGATGGCGGCGAGCAAGCGCAGTCAGTGCTATGCCGCGCTGATGTTTCTTGATCTGGATAACTTCAAGCCACTGAATGATCAGCACGGTCATGTCGTGGGTGACTTGTTGCTAGTCGAGGCGGCGGTGCGGTTGAGAAGCTGCATCCGTGAAATGGATACTGTGGCGCGCTTTGGTGGTGATGAGTTTGTGGTGGTTCTAAGTGCGCTAAGTCAGGACAGGGCCGAATCAACATCCCAGGCTGCGGCTATTGCCCGCAAAATACGTTCTTCGCTTGCTGCGCCCTACCGTTTGATCAGCCGGCAAGACGGTGTGGCAGACGCGGTAGTTGAGCATTGCTGCACCGCCAGTATTGGCGTCGTTGTGTTCGTTGACTATCAGGCGAGTCCGGACGAGGTTCTCCGGTGGGCGGATGCGGCCATGTATGAAGCCAAAGACTCCGGGCGAAACATGATCAGGTTTCACGGTTCGACATCGCTCTCCTTCGATGAAGAGATGGAAGTGCCAGGTTGCCCATGAAACCACGCGCCACCACCTTTCCATACCGATCAGGATCAGGACTGGCCTTCTGCGTAGTTCCCTTTGCCGGGCAGCTCAGGCGTTTTCTCGGGTGGCTGATCGTTATTGCATTGACCAGCATTATTGGTTCGAAGATGGCTTTCTCTGAGACGGTTACCGCGTCTGCGCTCGGCAAGCATGCACTGATTCTGGTTTCGGTCGGATTTGGCGGTCCGGGGATAGATCAGTATGTTTCTGCGCTGAATGCGGGGCTTAAAAAAGGAGGAATGAAAAGTACCGACATCCACGTCGAATACCTTGATCTGCCAACCGCCGGCGCTCCGCTTCGTGCGGTCCTGGCGTCATTGCTCAAGGAGAGATATCGCGATGTGAGCTTCGATCTGGTTTTTTGCATACAGCAACCGGCTCTGAACTTTCTGTTCAATGAGGCTCAAGGATTGGCACCGCAGGCCACGATCCTGAGCGCTTATGCCCAGTTGCCGGCCGGCGAGGAAACCAGGCACCACTCATTTGTATTTCAGACATCACGACTGGATTATCGCGGAACACTTGAGCGGGCTCTGGAATTATTCCCCAAGACTGAACACGTGATCGTGATCCAGGGCAACAGTGAACTGGAGCTATCGCGCGAGAACAATATTCGGGAAGACCTGGCTCCGTGGCGCGGCAAACTGACCATTGAGGATACCAAAGCGCTGAGTTTTCCCGAAATCGACGTCAAACTGGCGACTGCGCCAGAGAATACGGTAATTCTGGGTGTGGGTATTCTGCGCGACGCCAAGGGGGGCGTATTTCTTCCCAATGAATCGTATGCCCGAATCGTCAAATTCGCTAAAGCGCCGGCTTTTGTGCTTTACGACACAACGATTGGCACGGGTTTTGTTGGCGGGATGGTGACGCGTATCGCCAATGATGCGGCCCAGTTGTCCTCCGTAGCCATCGATATCGCGCGCGGGGCAACGCGCTTAACGGAGCCAATAACCTATACGTCGAACGCCAGCACAGCGATGTTTGACTGGAAACAGATAAAGCACTGGGGCGCTGATCCGGGGGCGTTGCCAGCCGATACGGTATTTGTCAATCGCGCACCTACCGCGTGGGAGCAATACAAGGAATACATACTCATTGGCTGCATGCTGATTCTGCTGCTCACGGCCCTGGTGGTTGCCCTTGTCGTGCAGAACCGGCGGCGACGCCTGGCCGAGCTGCGTTTTCGCGTTTTAGTCGAGCAGGCACCTGAAGCGATTCTTGTCCTGGATGCGGACACGAAACGTGTTGTTGACGCCAACCGAAGTGCAGAACTGTTGCTTGGTTGTTCTAGCGACGAATTGCTCAGAGGTGGTCTGGGTCGGTTCTACAATCAGCAACAGCCGGATGGGCGACCACCGGAAGAAACACGAGAAGAGAATATCAAAGCGGCTCTGGCCGGCGAAATAGTCAAAGTGGATCGTTCGATTCGTACCTTTGACAATCGTGATCTGTCCTGCGAAGTAAGGTTGGTATGGCTCCCCTCCCGTGATCGACGACTGCTGCGAGCCAGTATCGTGGATGTCACTCAACGAAAACGGGCCGAAGCTGAGCTTGAATTGCATCGCTTTCACCTCGAAGAGCTCGTCGCTTCTCGCACTGAGGAACTGGCGGCAGCTCTCAACGCCGCCGAGGCGGCCAACGTGGCCAAGAGCACTTTTCTCGCCAATATGAGCCACGAGATTCGTACTCCGATGAATGCAATCATCGGCTTGAATCACCTGATGCGGCATGCTGGGGCTACGCCGAAACAGTCGCTGCGACTGGAAAAGATTGAAAGCGCCAGCCAGCACTTGCTGTCAATTATCAACAATGTTCTGGATTTTTCGAAAATTGAAGAAGGGAAAGTGCGGCTCGAAGAGACGGATTTTTGCCTTGACGCGGTTCTCGAGAGTGTTCGATCAATCGTCAGCGAAGCGGCCCGAAGCAAGAGTTTGAGCGTAGTACTCGATGGCAATGCCTCCCCGCTTTGGTTGCGGGGAGACCCGACGCGGTTGCGTCAGGCCTTGCTCAACTACGTCGGGAATGCCATCAAATTTTCGGAAAATGGCGTAATCGCTTTACGCGCCAATCTGGTCAGCGAGAGTGGCGAGGAAATGATGGTACGCTTCGAGGTCGAGGACTCAGGCATCGGGATTCCATCCGAAAAGATTGACCGGCTGTTCCTCGCGTTCGAGCAGGCGGATACTTCGATTACTCGCAAGTATGGAGGAACTGGGCTCGGCCTTGTGATAACCCGACGCTTGGCACAGCTGATGGGTGGCGACGTTGGTGTCACCAGTACGTTGGGAGTGGGTAGTACGTTCTGGTTCAGCGCTCGATTGCGGCGCGGTTTCGGTACGGTATCTGGTGACTCTGCGGTGAGCGCAACAGATGCTCGGGCTCGGCTGCGGCAATATCACCGTGGCAATCGCGTCCTTCTGGTGGAAGACAATCCAATAAACTGCGAGGTGGCTCAAGAGATGCTGGGTAGCCTGGACCTGACCGTCGACGTGGCGGTTGATGGTCGAGAGGCGGTCGAGAAGGCGAAGACCTATACCTATGATCTTATATTGATGGATATGCAGATGCCCAATATGAACGGTCTCGAAGCAACAAGCGCCATACGAGGCCTTCCCGGTCAGAAAGCTGTGCCGATTGTCGCAATGACCGCCAACGCCTTTGACGAAGATCGCCGGGCCTGTGAAGCGGCGGGGATGAACGATTTTGTTGCCAAGCCGGTGGAGTTGGGCGTGCTCTATTCGGTACTGCTGAAATGGCTCCCGGGTCAACCGGAAAACGGAACGGGGGGCACGCTCGATCACGAGCTTTCGGCAACTGCTGATGTTGAGGCGGCTCGGACTGGCCCGGCCGGTGCCGATACTGTTTTGACGCGCCTTGCCGGCATTCCCGGTTTGAATGTTGCTCGAGGAATGGCCGTGTTGCGCGGCAATTCAGGCAAGTATATTGATATTCTTGCCCACTTTTCCGAATCCCACTTTGACGACATGGCACAGCTGTCCGCAAGCCTGAATTGTGGCGACCACGTTACAGCACGCCGCATTGCTCACACGCTCAAGGGGTCGGCCGCCACGCTGGGCGTGAACCACGTGGCGAAAAAGGCCGCCAATCTGGAAAAATGCATACTCGCGGCGAATCCGTTGGAATGCATTTGTAGCGAAGAGATGCAGGCTGAAATGGATGCGATTGGCCTTGAACTGGCTGCACTTAAGTCTATTCTGTCATCACGATCAACGTCTGAACAAACGACTTCGGTTGTGCCCGGTGATCTGGAGCAACTGAAGGCATTGCTCAAGGATCTCGATTTTCTATTGGAGCAAGGCGACATGGGTGCCACCTCGTTATTCGCGGAGCATTCGGGGCAGTTGCGTGCAACTTTTGGCAGCGCGATGGATGATCTTGACCGACAGATCAAGAAATTCGATTTCAAGGCAGCGCAGGGCACCTTGCTGTTGCTGACAGAGCGGATATAAAGCAGGGCGTTTTCCCATTCGCCCAGTGATCGAGGGTATATCATTGTTAGGTTGGGTGCCTTGCTGTGCCTTGTCTTGGCTCTAGGGCTACGGAGTAACCAGTCATGTTGAATGTAACGGATCATAGTCGCGACAGTGCGGGGATGAAGTATGTCTATCCGGTTGTCTCACGACGGGCTGGTGGCGTTTCAGTGGGTATTAATCTGAATGTAAATAACGCGTGCAACTGGGCATGTGTGTATTGCCAGGTTCCGGATCTGACGCGAGGAGGGCCGCCACCGGTCGATCTGGAGCTACTTGGAGATGAGTTGCGGCGTTTCTTAACCCAAGCCACGTCGGGTGACTTTCTCGTCAAGAATGCTCCGCCGGAAGCGCAGCGTCTGGTGGATGTGGCCTTTTCTGGCAATGGCGAGCCGACCAGTTCACCGGAGTTTGCCGAAGCGGTTGAGCGCGTCGCCGGGCAGGCACTGCGGGAATTCGGCTTGCTGGACAGCGTCAAATTGCGTTTGATCACCAATGGCAGCTTCATGCATCGGCCGGGAGTTCGTCGGGGTATTGGCTGTATTGGTGCGTTGAACGGAGAAGTCTGGTTCAAGCTTGATCAAGCTACAGCGGACGGTATAGAGCGTATCAACGGCATCCGAATGGCACCGCAGAAAGTCAGGGATTCTCTTTTGCTGTGTGCGGGATTGGCACCCACGTGGCTACAGACCTGTTATTTTTTGATCGATGGTAATGAAACCAGTGCGGCTGATCAGTCGGCCTATCTTGAACTCGTTGAATCGGTCAAGGGAAAGATAAAAGGCGTGCACCTTTACGGTTTGGCACGCCCTTCATTGCAGCCAGATGCAGCAAGATTATCGAACCTGAGGCATGAACGCTTCGTGCAATTTGCCAGCAGCATCTCATCGCTGGGCATCGAAGTTGTTGTTAACCCCTGATGCGCCAAATGATCAGGCTGCTTTTTTCTTGGCTTTGGCAGATTTTTTCAATGTTTTGTAGAGCTCCGATTCTTCACTCTTCAGATATTCAACAATATCCATGTCTTCGCGCTTGATGCGTTGGATATCGATTTGCTCGATGTGGACGAGACGAAGTAGCTCACGAACCGGGCGTGGCATATTGCGGCCACTCTCGTAGCGCGAACCACCACTTTGCGTGACGCCAATTTTTGACCAGAATTGTTGCTGATTCAAACCGAGCTTCCGACGAATCTCGCGGGGTTCAGTTTTGTCGACGGGTTTTGTGGTGCTCATATTGATGATCCTTTCATTCAGCTAGCGTGACTCAGAGAAGTCGAGGTTCTTTTGGCCTCGGCCGATGTTCTTGCGCGTATGACTTTCGTTATAGCGAACTTAGTATAGAACAACCACATACGGAATTGCAAGTAGCATTGTAAAAGACCATCCGACTGCCTTTGCCGGAAGTCACGAAGTGGGAAATTACCCTTACGTTTCAAGTCGACATTGAGGTAAAATCATTCTTTTTCGTGACCTGCATTGGATTGTGAATGGCTCTGATAGTTCAGAAATTCGGCGGCACGTCGGTAGCTTCGACTGACCGTATCAAAAATGTGGCTAAACGGGTTGCCCGCTGGAAAGCTCAGGGGCATGACATCATTGTGGTTCCTTCAGCGATGTCAGGTGAAACCAACCGTTTGATTGCCTTGGCCAAGGAAATATCGGCTTCTCCTGATCCCCGGGAACTCGACGTCATTGCCTCAACCGGAGAACAGGTAACCATTGGATTGCTGGCTATGGCCATGCATGAAGAGGGCCTCAAGGCGAAAAGCTACACCGGCCCCCAGGTGCGCGTGCTGACCGATAGCACCTTCACAAAGGCGCGAATTCTGCAAATTGACGATGAGCGAATCCGCAAGGATCTAGCGGAAGGCTATGTCGTCGTTGTCGCCGGTTTTCAGGGCGCCGATGAAGATGGCAATATTACAACGCTCGGTCGTGGCGGTTCGGATACCTCGGCCGTGGCGTTGGCGGCCGCATTGAAGGCTGACGAATGCCAGATTTATACGGATGTTGATGGTGTCTATACCACCGACCCGCGCGTTGTGCCCGATGCGCGCAAACTCGACACCATTACTTTTGAGGAAATGCTGGAAATGGCCAGCTTGGGTTCAAAAGTTCTGCAGATTCGTTCTGTTGAGTTCGCCGGCAAATATAAAGTCAAACTGCGTGTACTCTCCAGCTTCCAGGACGAAGGCGAGGGCACACTGATTACTGTTGAGGAAGAGAATAAAATGGAACAACCGATCATCTCCGGAATCGCCTTCAATCGCGATGAAGCCAAACTCACCCTGCTCGGCGTTCCAGATTTCCCGGGTATCGCCTACCAGATACTAGGGCCGATTGCCGAAACCAACATTGATGTCGATATGATCATTCAGAATGTTGGCCATGACGGCGCTACCGACTTCTCGTTCACAGTCAATCGCGGCGATTACGTCAAAGCGGAATCGATGCTCAAGGAAATCGGCACCAAGTTGAAGGCCACTGGTGTTGTTGGCGACAACAAGATCTGCAAGGTTTCGGCGGTTGGTGTTGGCATGCGTTCTCACCCAGGAGTGGCCAGCAAAATGTTCGGTGCACTGGGCGCAGAGGGGATCAATATCCAGATGATTTCCACCTCGGAAATCAAGATTTCGGTCGTTATTGAGGAAAAGTATCTCGAACTGGCTGTTCGTGTGCTGCACAAGGCATTTGGACTGGAAAAAGCCTGATTAGAAGCTCTTTTGGTTTGACCAAGTGCGGTGAAAAGGCTATCATCGCGCCCTTCTGGAGACGTGGCCGAGAGGTCGAAGGCACTCCCCTGCTAAGGGAGCATTCGGGCACAAACCTGAATCGAGGGTTCGAATCCCTCCGTCTCCGCCAGTGATGTAACAACAACGCCCCTTTCGGGGCGTTGTTGTTTTATAGTCGTTAAAGAACCCAGCAAAAATAACCGGCCGATGCCGGATATCTGGCGGCCCGTGTCGGGATTCGTCATGTCAGACAATCTAGCAATTTGCATGTACCTCGCGGGGCGCAACTTGTAGCAGCCCGTCTTGGGTTGTGCTCGAGTCATTCTTCTCTTTATTCTGCGAACTGACTCAAAAGATCGCAACCAGCAGCGATCTTATTAGCCGCTTTTCCGACAAGCGCAGCACCTTTTTTTGCGGCAGGAGGTGCGTGTTGTCTGGATGCATTTTTCATTCGTAGGTGGAGAATGAATACGCATTTCAGAAACAAAAAACCGCCCGAAGGCGGTCTTTTTTCTAACTAGTGAAGGTTATCAGGCCTTGAATTTGGCTTCAAAATCGTCACGGATTGCTACCAACTTGGCAGGCATTTTTGCACCCATCTTGGCGAACCAGTCCTTGACGCCGTCAAGTTCGGAAAGCCAGGTTTGCTTGTCAAGGCTGGTAACGTTGGCAAACTGCTCTTTCGAGAAGTTGGCACCCGTCCAGTCGATGTCTTCGTAGTTAGGCATGGTGCCAAGGACTGTTTGTTGGCCTGCAACCTTGCCTTCACAGCGTTCGATGATCCACTTGAGGACGCGAGCATTGTCGCCGAAGCCTGGCCATGCGAAGCCGCCCTTTTCGTCAGTGCGGAACCAGTTGACCATGAAGATCGGCACTTGCTTGTCGGTGACAGGACCCATCTTCAGCCAGTGGCTGTAGTAGTCGGCCATGTTGTAGCCGCAGAACGGCAGCATGGCGAACGGGTCGCGGCGGACAACACCTTGTTGGCCGAAAGCGGCGGCGGTGGTTTCCGAACCAAGGGTGGCGGCGGCATAGACACCGTGCTCCCAGTCGGCGGTCTGGCAGACCAACGGCACGGTCGAAGCACGACGACCACCGAACAGGAAGGCCGAGATTGGCACGCCGTCAGCGTTGGACCAGTCCTTGTCGATGCACGGACACTGCGAAGCCGGTGCCGTGAAGCGTGAGTTCGGGTGAGCGGCCTTGGTGCCCTTTTCCTTGGCGATTGCCGGCGTCCAGTCATTACCCTGCCAATCAATGGCGTGCTCGGGTGCCGGACCCATGCCTTCCCACCAGACATCGCCGTCGTCGGTCAGCGCGACGTTGGTGAAGATGGTGTTCTCGGCCAGCGAAGCCATGGCGTTGAAGTTGGTTTTTTCGTTAGTGCCAGGAGCAACGCCGAAGAAGCCGGCTTCCGGATTGATCGCGTACAGACGGGTCACGCCGTCCTTGTCTTTGCGTGGTTTGATCCAGGCGATGTCGTCACCGATGGTGGTGATCTTCCATCCCTTCATTTCTTTCGGCGGAACCAGCATGGCGAAGTTGGTCTTGCCACAAGCCGACGGGAAGGCAGCGGCGACGTAGTGCTTGTCACCGGCAGGCGATTCAACGCCGAGGATCAGCATGTGTTCAGCCAGCCAGCCGTCGTCACGTGCCATGTTGGAGGCAATACGCAGCGCCAGGCACTTCTTGCCGAGCAGGGCGTTGCCGCCGTAACCGGAACCGTAGGACCAGATTTCGCGTGTTTCGGGGTAGTGCACGATGTACTTGGTGGTCGGGTTGCACGGCCACTTCGGATCCTTCTGGCCGGCTTCCTTCGGCGCGCCGATCGAATGCACACAAGGAACATAAACGCCATCGGTGCCAAGCACCGGGAAAACGTCTTTGCCCATGCGGGTCATGATGCGCATATTGACCACGACGTAGGCGCTGTCAGTAATCTCGACGCCAATCTGGGCGATCGGGGAACCGACGGGGCCCATCGAGAACGGAATGACATACATGGTGCGACCCTTCATGCAGCCCTTAAACAGGCCACCGAGGAGTTCGCGCATCTTGGCAGGCTCTTCCCAGTTGTTGGTCGGGCCAGCATCTTCCTTCTTCTCCGAGCAGATGTAGGTGCGGTCTTCGACGCGCGCGACGTCGGACGGATCGGACATGGCCAAGAAGGAATTCTTGCGCTTCGTCAGCTTGGTGAAGGTGCCGGCATCGACCAGTTCCTGGCACAGATGGTCATATTCAGCTTGTGAACCGTCGGCCCAGACGACGCGATCCGGGGTGACCAGTGCAGCGATTTCGGCGACCCATTTTTTGAGGCCTTCGTGCTTGACGTAATCTGGCGTGTTTATGGATACAGTTTGAGTCATGGCAGTACACTCTTTTCTAAGACAGTTGGGAAAACGGAGGAGGCAGTGGTGGAACGCACTGAAAATGCATCTATCAAATACTTTGCGGCGGCACAATAGGATGATGTCCTTGGGATTGCACCGGTAGTCGCTGGCTGAAATGAGCCCAATTCACAGATGGGAAAAAATGACATGCTTTTGCTTAATTGCTTCAAAACAGGGCGCACAAAAAAACCTAGCGTAACTTTAGCAGAAAACGGGCTGGAGGCGGTGTTTTTCGGTGTCAAGGCAAAGTAGAAATGTCCGCTGATTGGGCAAGATAGAAATGTCCGGTGAGCTGTTTTGGGTTTGATTCAAAGGCCGGCCAATTGGCCGGCCTTTGAATCGGGCTTGAAGGGTCGGTGCCAGGGGTGATCGG
>JBBQAT010000093.1:0-16252 GCA_038316625.1 Burkholderiales bacterium | reverse complement strand
ATGATGCCGACAATCTCCCAATATGCATTTCTAACCCACTGAATTTAAATGAACAAATTACTGTTTCTTGAGAGCTTGTCGAAGGCCAGTGCTGGCGCGGAACCAGCGGTTCGACAAGCTCACCGCGAACGGTAATTGGTTCCTGATTAGAAACGAGCGTCAGCTTGGCGATACCGGATAGCACAAAAGTCCAGACTGTCATTCCGGCGCAGGCCGGAATCCAGTGCTGCCTCAACCGTGCTTTCTGGATTCCGGTTTGTACCGGAATGACAGATTTGGCGGCTTTGGCAATTTTGGCTGACGATCATTTCTAATCAAGAATTGGTTTGCTGAAACGCAATGCTACGTGCGTCAAGGAGATACGCGTTTTCAGCCATTCAGGCATTCAGGCCTGCTCAAACAAATAGTTGTCCGCCGCCAGCGCTTCCCCGATCCAGCCTCCACCCAGCCATTCCGTACGGTGTTTTTCTCCGGCAGCGCCAAGGGCAACAAATAGCGGCAAAAAGTGTTCAGGCGATGGATGCGCCGATTTTGCACCCGGACCCGCTTGCTGCCAGTCGAGCAGCGGCTCGCTGGCGCTACTCATCAGTTGAGTGTGCACCCACTCACGGAAAGATCGGGAGTCCACCGACGGCCGCACGCTGCCAGGACGCATGAAGTCCATCAGATTGTGCGTCATGTGGCCGCTGGCGACGATCAGGATATTCTCATTGGCAAGTGAAGCCAGCGCCGCACCCAAAGCGTAATGATGGCGCGCGCAACGTTCAGGCTGAACGGAAAGTTGCAGTACCGGAATGTCTGCCGCCGGAAACAGGACACGCAAGGGCACCCAGGCCCCGTGATCGAGTCCGCGACTGGCGTCGATACCGGTGGCGATGCCGGCTTCCGTCAATTGTTGCTTGATGCGCTGAGCCAGTTCGGGAGCACCCGGTGCCGGGTAGCGAAGTTGATAGAGTTCGGCAGGGAATCCACCAAAGTCGTGAATCGTCTCCGGGCGCGCGCTGCCCGTGACAATGGGCAAACGAGTATTCCAGTGGGCAGAAACCATCAGGATCGCCGCCGGCCGGGCCAGTCGCCCGGCAAGGGTCATCCACGTTTTGCTGAGTTCATCCCCGCCGAGCGCCGTCATCGGCGATCCGTGGGAAATGAAGAGAATCGGTTGCTTTACTTGCATGGCGTTCTGCCTTGTCTGCCCTTGTTGTAGGGGCGGCGTTATTGCCGCCCCTTGCTGCACGAATCGGCGCTGATCAGCCTATCGCCGCTTCTGCAGCCCGCGCCGCACTTACGCTGGGTCGGCTGGAAACGCGCGCCTGAAAAGCGGCCAACGCAGGCCACTGACCAATATCGACACCAACCCACTGCCCCCAGTTGAGAACCGTGAACAAGTAGCCATCAGCCACCGTGAATTGCTTGCCCATCAGAAAATCATTCTTATCCAGGCGGCTGGCAAGATAGTCAAAGCGCTTGCTCAAATTCAGCTTTGCCGTCGCCTTGGTCTCATCGGGTGTTTTCGGGTTGAACAACGGACTAAAGCCCTTGTGCACCTCGGAGTTGATGAACCCCAGCCATTCCTGCAACTGGTAGCGTTCAAAGCTGTCGGCTTTCGGCGCAAGTCCCGATTCCGGCTTGAGGTCGGCAATGTACTGGACGATAGCCGGTCCCTCGGTCAGAACGGTTCCGTTGTCCAGTTCAAGGACGGGAACGTAGCCTTTGGGGTTGATCCTTTTGAAATCACTGCCGTCGGCAACCAGCGTGCCGGCTTTCAGGTCGACTTTGACGAGTTCGACATCAAGGCCCGCCTCGCGCAAGGCGAGATGAGGAGAGAACGAGCAGGCACCGGGAGAGAAGTAGAGTTTCATTGTGTTGCTCCTTTATAAAATCGGGGCGGATGCCTCGACGGTTGAACGTGGTTCGATTCAAGCCGCTTGCGAACGAGTGTTATCGAATGACAATGCACCGCTGCCAAGCAAGGTCTGCGCGATGGCGGCGATGACCAGGTAGACCGGGTATTCCCATCCTCCGTTCGGTGCGCTGAACACCCAGCCGTTACCGACATGAACGAGCGTTGCGCCGATCAGCAAGGGGATGGTTGCCGCCGCGACCAGTCGAGTGCGAAAACCGATCAGCAAGGCAACACCGGCAAGGATTTCGGCGGGGGCAACGATGTAGGCCAGGAAGCCCGGAAATCCGACGGATTCAAAGAATCCCGCTGTGCCCGGCAAGGTAAAGACGAGGACCTTGAGCAGTCCGTGCGCAAGAAACATGACGCCGAGCGTGAGGCGCAGCAGCGTGATTCCGTAGTGGGTTGCCTGGTTGGTGCGACTGGTATCGGTGGTGTTCATATGAAATCTCCTTAGGGTTTGCGGTTTGGCGTCGAGCTGTAAGCTGACGACGGAACAGACTTTAACCGTCCCGTTAAAAAGAATAAACATGGCTATAATTGATTGTGTGTTGCATTTTTCGGGACAATAAGATGGATAAATTTGAAGCCATGCGGGTCTTCTGCTCGGTGATCGAGGCCGGTGGCTTTGCCTCGGCGGCCGAACAAATGGGGCTATCGACCTCGGCGGTCTCCCGCCACATCGCGCAACTGGAAGCCCATCTCAGCGTGCGTTTGCTGAACCGCACAACCCGGCGGATGAGCCCGACCGACGAAGGCTTTGCCTATTTCGAGCGCTGCACGCAATTGCTGGCCGATCTGGATGAAACCGAGGCCAGCGTCTCCGGCGAGGCCCATCATCCACGCGGCAGACTGAGACTGACGGCACCCATAGCCCTCGCCACGTCAAGGCTGGCACCGGCTTTCGCGGCTTTCTCGCAAAAGTATCCAGAGATCACGCTCGACATCGTACTCTCGGACGGTATTGCCGATTTCGCCGAAGAGGGCCTGGATCTGGCCATCCGCGTCGGTCGCGTCGGCAGCGACAACCTGGTCGCGCGACACATCGGCGAGACGGCGCTGCTGATTGCCGCCGCACCGGATTATCTGGAACGCATCGGCACGCCGCTGACGCCGCATGATCTGGCCCATCACGCCTGCCTGACCTACGCCTACTCATCGGCCGGCAATCAGTGGCCGTTCGAGGACAAGGACGGCAAGCCGTTCAGTGTGCGCATCGGCGGCCCGGTCAATTCCAACAACGGCATGCTTCTGGGTGAAATGGCCGCCGCCGGTTGCGGTATCGTCCAGGGACCGTGCTTCATCCTGCAGCCGCTGATCGAAAGCGGAAAACTGGTTCGCCTGCTGGCGGACTGGGGAACGCTTCGCTTGCCGATTCATGCGGTCTACCCGACGCGCCGGCACCTCTCGTCCAAGGTACAGGCCATGACCAGCTTCCTTGGTGATTGGTTTACAAAACAGCCGTCGGGAACGTTTTAGCTTCCGTCGCGCTTTCCCGCGAAGTGTCTTGCGTAGCGACTGTCCATGCGCGACATCGGCATCAGGATCGGCAGATCGGCGGTATTGAAATCCGGATCCCAGGCCGGATCGCCACAAACGTAGGCCCCGGCACGCAAATAGCCCTTGATCAGCGGCGGCAGTTCGGCCGGAAGGTCGTTTCTCAAGGCCTCCAGAGGCAAGGGGCAGCGCGGGAAAACACGGTATTCAAGCGGACACATGTTTTCACCGAGGCGGGCGTACATGCTCGCGGCCGCATGGCCGCCGTCGGCCATGCTGATGCTGGCGCAACCGATCAGGTGGCTGTAGTGATTTTCCATCATGTACCGGGTCAAGCCGGCCCACAACAAGGTGATCGTCGCGCCGGTGCGGTAGTCGGCATGAACACAGGAACGACCAATCTCGACCATGCGCGGACGCAGATGCTGCAAGCGCGTCAGGTCGAATTCATTCTCGGAATAGTAGTTGCCAACCTTGCGCGCGTTGGCCGGTGACAGGATGCGGTAGGTGCCGACCACGGCACTGGTTGTGTCGTCACGAACGATGAGGTGTTCGCAATACGGATCGTAAATATCGTGATCAACGCCGGGCGTACGCGTCGGCAAACGGGCACCCAACTCACCGGCGAAAATCTGGTAACGCAATTTTTGTGCTTCGATCACATCCCACTCGCTCCGGGCAAGGCTCACGGAGAGTTTGTGGCGGGCAGGCCTGGCTTGATGCGGTGTTTGGACTTGCAGTGTCGTCATGGTCTATTCCTCCTTTTGGTTTGGAACAGACTGTAGGCGTACAACATTACAGCGGGATTTCGCTCCGGTTAAGATTTGGATTAACGATCTAGCCGAGGCCGCCGAGCAGGCTGGTACCGCCACGAAATACCTCGAGCACGCTGCGTGGAAGCGTCTGCCTGTTTTGCTCAAGAGTCACTTTCCTGTTTGTTTCGCTGACCGCCTTCCCGAAGGCATCGCGTTGTGCACGGCTGGCCTTGGTGGAGGCAATGCTCTTCAGGCACCGCCAGCGCTTGACACCCTTGCTTTCCACCTGCCGCACTTCGGTGCTCGGGTGGTAGTTCCGACAGTGATAGCAAAACACTTTGTCCGTCATGGTGGCCTCGTTCTCGCAAAAGACGATGACGCCATAGTCATCCACTCTCGTTACAGGAATGTTTCAGCCGCACAGGTCAGTTCATCAGCGGATGATTTTCACTCGCCTGTCACAAATATGTAATCTGCGCCGCCTAAACTGAAGTTTGTTTCCACCACCTCGGATCACCTCCATGCGCCTCATGCCCTCCTCGCTTGCCTTGGCTCTTTGCTCGGCAGCGCTCTCCTTGCCCACCGCTGCACAGACCATCTTCCCGATCAACCGGGCCGAAATGCTTGCCGGCTCGCACTTCGATTTCAAGGTCGAATTCCCCGGGGTTGTCGATCCTGCGCAAGTCAAAGTCACCATCAACGGGCAGGACCAGGCCAAGATATTCGGCAAACCGGCCGAACTGATTGCCCGTGAAGACGGCAAGGACGTTTCCAGCCTGTTGTTGCGCGGTGCGAGCATCAGCAAGCCCGGCCAATACACGGTAACGGCAACGGATGGCGTGAATAGCAAATCAGTCACGTGGTCGGTTTATGCCACCGCCGCCAAGCCCGCCGCAAAAAACGTGATTCTTTTCATCGGCGACGGTTTCTCGATCGGCCACCGCACCGCCGCCCGCATCTTGTCCAAGGGCATCGAGGACGGCAAGATCAAGGGCAAGCTGGCGATGGACGAGATGCCCTACATGGCGCTGCTGACCACTCAGGGCACCGACTCGATCATCACCGATTCGGCCAACGCAGCACACGCCTACACCACTGGCCACAAGAGCTGCGTCAACGCGCTCGGTGTCTATTGTTCACGCGCCGCCAATACGCTCGACCATCCGAAGGTTGAAACGATTGCCGAAGCCGCGAAGCGCCAGGGCCTCGCCGTCGGTGCCGTGACCAACTCCGAGATCGAAGACGCAACGCCGGCTTCGATGGCCGCGCATACCCGCCGCCGCTCGGACTTCAACGACATCGTCAAGATGTTCTACGACAGCAAGATCGATGTGCTGATGGGCGGCGGATCGCCCAACTTCCTGCCCAAGAGCACGCCCGGCTCGAAACGTACCGACGAAGTCAATTATCTCGACGAATTCCAAAACGCCGGCTATGCCTTGGCAACGACCAAGAGCGAAATGAATGCTGTGGCCGACGATGCCAAGACAAGCAAACTGCTCGGCCTCTACAACACCGGCAATGTCGATGGTGCACTTGACCTGAAATTCCTCAAGCAAGGTTCGGTCGCCAAGTTCCCCGACCAGCCCGACGTGGTCGAGGAAATGCGCGCAGCAATCAAGGTCCTGTCGCGCAACAAGAAGGGCTTCGTGCTGATGGTCGAATCGGCGCGCATCGACAAGTACTCGCACTCGATGGACCCGGAGCGCGCGATCTACGACACGATCATGTTCGACAACGCGGTCAAGGCGGCTCAGGAATGGGACAAGAAGACCGGAGAGAAAACGCTGATCCTGGTAACCGCCGATCACACGCACGGCGTCAGCCTGGTTGGCACAGTCGATGACAACGCACCGGGCAGCGAGATGCGCAACAAGGTCGGCATCTACGCCAGCGCGGGTTTTCCCAACTATCCGGCACCCGATGCCGACGGCTATCCGCACAAGATCGACGTCTCGCGCCGCTTGCGCATGGTCTTCGGCAGCACACCCGACTATTACGATACCTACCAGCCATTCATGAACGGCGAATTCGTCCCGGCAATCAAAAACGCCGACGGCGTGATGGTGGCCAACGAGAAGTACAAGGACCTTCCCGGTGCCGTTCTGCGGGTCGGCAACCTGCCCAACGCAGGCCCGGATGCCGCCAACCAGGGCGTGCATACCGGCGACGATGTTGTGCTCACGGCGATGGGGCCGGGCGCGCAACGCGTGCATGGTCAGATGGAAAACTCTGACCTCTTCCGCATCATGGCAGAAGCCTTGGCGCTCGCACCACAGGGCAAGACCTCATCGGCCAAGGTCAAGAAACCGTAATGTCTTCTCACTGGGTTGAGTCCGGCGGAATTTCTCGCCGGACTTTTTTACTTCTGCCGGCACTACTCCTGCCACGGCTCGTACACGCCACCGAGTCGTTGAGTTTCGATACGCTCTACAAATCCGTCGGCGTGTTCGGCATCAAGTACTCCGACAAGGCGCTTGCACTCAAAGGCCAATCGGTCCAGATGCGCGGCTACATGGCCCCGCCGCTCAAGCCCGAAAGCAACTTCTTCGTGCTCACGAGCGAACCGGTGTCCGTGTGCCCATTCTGCGCATCCGACGCCGAATGGCCAGTCGACATCGTCGTCATCTATCTCAAGGGCGTGCTGGCACCGGTCAATTTCTCGAAGCGCATCGAGGTGGAGGGCCGGTTGGAAATTGGCTCGTGGATCGATCCGCATACTGGATTCGTCAGCCAGGTGCGACTCGTCGATGCGGAAGTTCACAAACAATGAGCTCCGGCGGTGCGTTACAGGTGAGCGACTTGCTGCTGCGCTTTCGCGGGCAGGAACACGCGCTATTCGAAATTCCCAAACTTGACGTCGCTCCCGGCAGCAGCCTCGGTGTTCGCGGCCCCTCCGGTGCCGGCAAAACCACGCTGTTTCACTGCCTCGCTGGCATCGCCGCGCCTACCTCCGGCCAGGTTCACTGGGATGGAGCGGACATCTGCACCCTGCCCGCCGAAGCCTGTGATCGCTGGCGCCACCGGCACCTCGGGCTGGTATTTCAGGACTTCCACCTGATCGACGGGCTTTCCGCCCTCGACAATGTCCTGCTGCCTGCCCATTTTGATCGCTGGAAGCCCGCCAGCGAGTTGCGCCACCGCGCACGCGAACTGCTCACCTCCGTCGGCATCACCGTTTTTGATCGCCTGGCCGCCCTGCTCTCGCGTGGCGAAAGGCAACGCGTCGCCCTAGCGCGCGCCCTGCTCTTCAAACCGTCCATCGTCATGGCCGATGAACCAACCGCCAGCCTGGACCCCGACCATCGCACACAGATCGGGGATTTGCTGGTCGAAATGGTGCGCTCACAGGGTGCCACACTGATCGTCATCTCGCACGATCAGGAACTGCTTTCGCGCCTGGATCGCTGCGTCAGCCTGCAGGACGGTCGTCTGCATGAAGACACCACACTAAAACTCACGTAATCGTCGATGACACTATTCAACCCACTCCCCATTGTCCGCGCCGATCTCAGACGCAACCGCCTGCTGGCGCTGGTGACCGTGTTGCTGGTCGCCATCTCGGTCGCCACCGGTATCGCCGTCATCTCGCAGGAACGCGCGCTGCGCCAGGGAAGTGCCAAGGCCGCCGACGACTTCGACCTGCTGATCGGCGCGCCCGGTAGCCCGACACAACTTGTACTGACCTCGATCTACCTTCGCCCCCAGGCCCTTCCGCTGCTTGACGGCGACATTCTGGCACTGGCCAGCAGCGCCCCCGGCGTGAAGTCTGCCGCGCCCATCGCCTTTGGCGACAACTGGCAAGGCCACCCCATCATCGGCACGATTGCCGATTTCGCCAGCCGTGGCGGCACACTCACGCCCTCGGAAGGACGAGTTTTCCGGCAACGTGGCGAAGCCGTCATCGGCGCTTCTGTAAAACTTGCCGTGGGCGCAACGATCAGCCCGGAGCATGGGCTGCATCACGACGACGATGACGAAGATTCAGCGGATCACGTTCATTCGTCCCTGCACTACACCGTCGTCGGTCGCCTGCCGCCGCGCAACACGATCTGGGACACCGCGATTCTCGTACCGGTAGAGGACGTCTGGGCAGTACATGGGCTGACCGACGGGCACGAGGCAAGCGCTTCGCCGCACATCGGCCCACCGTGGGCAACGGCCCGGCTGCCAGGCGTTCCGGCCATAGCGATCAAACCGGATTCGGTTTCATCCGCCTATCTCCTGCGCGCAAAATTCCGCACGCCACGCAGCGTCGCCTTGTTCCCCGCCGAAGTACTGAACGACCTGTACGCCACGCTGGGCAACGTGCGCGACCTGATGTCAGTACTGGCGCTCGCCACGCAGGTTCTGGTCGTTGCCGCCGTGCTGATGGCCTTGCTGGTCGGCTTTCTCGCCCGCCGCCGCCAATTCGCCGTGTTGCGAGCCATCGGTGCCAGTCGGGCCTACGTGTTCTGCGTCGTCTGGGTCGAAGTCGCGCTGCTGATTGTGGTCGGCGCGGCGCTCGGCCTGCTTATGGGGCTGGGCGCATCAGCGGCTTTGTCGACGTGGCTGCAAACGCAGACCGGCTTTGCCATGCCGGTGAGCCTCGGTGCCCCTGAAGCCGGCCTCGTTGGTGGCCTGATGCTGGCAGGAGCGTTCATCGCAACGCTTCCCGCATGGTTGGCATTCAAACGTCCGATTGCCGAGGGGCTCACCGCTCAGTGATCCGTCCCGCTATTATTTGAAGCCGTCACCCCGGCGAAAGTGACCGAAGAAGTTGCAGAGCACGGGGGCCAGAAAGTGAATTCACGCCGGCACTGGATACCGGCTTTCGCAGGCATGACGTCAAATCGGGCCTAACCAACAGTCCTCAACTGGCTGGACCTCAGCCGAAATACAGGAAAACTCTCGAGACAACCGGTGCGCGTTCGAAATTTCAGACCCGCCCGCAAGGCAATCAGGACGGGCTTCTTCGAATAACCTGCCGTGAAAGCCAATGTCCATGAGGCTCTCGCGACATAGTTCTTCGAGAACGCCTATTGACGGCGGTCACCCTGTTCATCTGACTCATCGCTTTGCAGTCGCGGTTAATAAGGCCGCGATCAATGTTAGTGCTCGCCGGGCGCGCCTCCGGGAACACCGGCCGGCGAGGCGGCGCGCACCTGGTTGCGCCCCAGTGCCTTGGCCTGATAAAGCGCAACGTCGGCTTGTTTTAACAAATACTCCAGCTCCTCTCCCGCGACGAACTCACAGACGCCGAAACTGGCCGTCACCCGGTGCCGGTAACGCTCAATCTGCAGCACATCGCTATCAAGTAATTTCCGCAAGCGTTCGGCCTGCTCGACCGCATCAGCCTGAGCGGTATTGGGCAGCAATATCAGGAATTCTTCGCCACCCCAGCGGGATACGATGTCCTGCTCACGGACCGCGCTCTCAAAGGCTCTCGACAGTGCAATCAGCACGTCGTCGCCGATGCTGTGCCCGAACTGATCGTTGATATTCTTGAAAAAATCAATATCCACCAATACCAATGAAAAGACGCCACCAGTTCGTTCAACGCGTGCCATTTCGCTCTGCAAAAACCGGTGCATGGCGCGCCGGTTGATAAGCTTGGTGAGAAAATCCGTGCGCGCGGTCTCTTCGAGCAGTTGTGCGATTTTCTCGCGCTGATCTATTTCCGTTTTCAACTGCTGATTGGCCAGACTCAGTTCGATCGTGCGTTGCTCGACGCGTCGTTCAAGATCAGCCTGCGACTGCTGCAATCGATCCAGCATGTCGCTAAAGGTCACCGCCAGTTGATCAAGCTCGTCACCTTCCTTGCCCGACGCCGTCCCGGCCGAGGTATCAACCTCCAGACAGCGTCGATGCAAGGCATTGATCCGTTTGACCAGGCTTCGCGAAAGAAAATGACTGAACAGGAAAGCCAGGAGCAGCGAGAAAACAAGCGACAGGATACCGGTGGTCCGCAAGGCGTTGAGCTTGTTTGCCACTTCGTCGGCTCGCATGTCAATGCCTATGACGTAACGCCCCGCGCCACCACTAAGAGGAGCGAAGCCCGACATGAAGGTACCCCACTTGTCTTTGAATAGCTCACGATCACTGCCGGGTTTGCTGAAGCCTTCGAGCAAGGCATGCACGGGCACCGCGTACACTTCTCCGGGCTCGGCCGGTGTATCCGGATCGGAATCCAGCACAAAACGAATCTTGTCCCCGTCCCGTCGCATGACGTAGATAAAGGCGACGTCCGGATTCGACGCAACCAGTTCGCGCAAATGGGCAACGCCTTTTTTGTAGCTTTCGCGGATCTTGTCAGCGGGGGAAACAATCTGATCAAGCTGGCCTGGATCGGCTGCAGTGCTGAGCAAGGCGGCACTGTATTTCAGGCGCGCCTGCAGGCTGCCCAGCAGGTTGTCGATGGCATTCTGATAGAAGTAACTGCCAATGCTTCCCGAAACCAGAATAATGGCCAGGAAGTGGCTCAGAAACAGCTTTTTTCCGGTAGAAAAATTCATCCGATTACTCAATCAGGGATCAGGAACAGGAAATCCGGCGTGCATACGCGTGCCCACAGCAAACTGTCGTCACTATAAAGTACCAAGCCACTTCTGTCATTGGCGGGACTCCGCCAAAAAAACCAGCCAAGGTGTGCCTTTCCCTCTGCGCGCGCATCTCAATACGATGGGGAATCAGCCAGACAGGGCGTTCGACGCCCGGCTGTTCCACTTGTCCCAACTCGCCGGGTAAAAGCGTTGAACCCATCATGACGCCGGTCTGCAGACACCAGCCAGGCTTTCAAACCTTCCCGCGATCGCGATCAAGCCGGATTCGGCATCCGCCGCTGATCTCCTGCGGGCAAATTTCCGCACGCCACGCAGCGTCGCACGTTCCCCACCGAAGTACCGAACGACCTGTACGCGATGCTAGGACTGGGCGCATCAGCGGCTTTGTCGACGTTGCTACAGATGTAGTCCGGCTTTCCCATGCCGGTAAGCCTCAGCGCGCCGGAGGCTTGCCTCATTGTCAGCCTGATCCGGGCCGAAGCCTCCATCGCCATGCTTCCCGCGTGATTGGCATTCAAACGCCCGATTACCGAGGGGCTCACGGCTTAGGCCTCGACTGGCTGAATACGCCAGACTCTTCGGCCATCATTTCCAGACAACCGACGACTGACCCGTACACAAATCGATCACTCGGAAGAGTTGCTTGAGCGCCCGGACAGGCCGTACGCAAGCAGCCATACAATCAGGAGCCAAAACGTGACGAGAAAAACCCAACCGAAAAGGGTGGGTGCACACCAACCCCAACCGCACAAACCATTGTTTAGAAGCAGGCCAGGGATTCCGATTTTATGGAAGAGATAGATGGAAAGATACGGCACTGCCACGATCAGACCTACCGGTGAATCAAGATAGCCGGGCCAGACAAGCGCTGGCAGAGACAGCAAAAGAAAGGTTGCAATGATTGCGGCAAAGAATTTAAGGGTTCGTGGCAGAAACATTGCGTTGGCCTAATATTGATATAGCGGGTTAGACCGCTAGTAGGCAGTCATGTTGAAACGCGTAGATAAAAAACGCCGTCATTCCGGGCTTGACCCGGAATGACGGTTGCTATACGTTGATTTCTCCGTGACTGACTACTAGCTCGACATCAAAACTAAAGAAAAACCAAGGGGGTCTGACTCCTTTCGCTCATTTTGCTTCGTTTCTCGGTGAAGTCAGAAAAATGAACGCTGGCGGCACCCAATCACTCTTCCACAAGTTCAATACGATTACGCCCCAGCGCCTTGGCACGATACAGCGCCAAATCGGCCTGTCGCACCAAATCGTCAGGAACATGCTCCGACGAGGGCTTCAGGCTCGCGACGCCAAAGCTGAACGAAACAACGCCGGATACCGTTTCCGCGTGGATCAGCCCCAATACGCGAACCGCTGCCTGAATACGCTGCGCGGCGTCCACGGCGGCCTGCACGCTGCTATCGGGCATCAGAACAACAAATTCCTCACCGCCGAACCTCGCCACCAGTTCTCCCGAACGGCGAACCTCTTTCAGTAGAACTTGCGTGAGCGAACGCAGACAGTCGTCACCGGCCAAATGACCATAGTGGTCGTTGAAAAGCTTGAAATGATCAACATCGAGCATGATCAAGGCCAATGGAATGTCCGCACGGCGCGCACGATTCCATTCCTCTTCGAGCGCCATATCGAAGCTGCGTCGGTTGGCGATGCCCGTCAACCCGTCAGTGTTACTGAGGAGTTCCAACTTGAAATTCGCCTCCTCCAGCGCGCGGGTTCGCTGTTCAACCAAGGACTCAAGATAATCGTTACGCTCTTGCAAGCTTTTGACCGGGTAGACTTCCCCCTCCTGAACAAGAGAATACGGGATCGATATACCACTATGCACTATCTTCCAGTGGTCGCCCTCAAGCCGAAAAATCAGCACCAATCGCGCTGTTTCACGCGATAGAACGTGGTCAGGCATGGGAAGGTGAATGTGGAAGAAGGCGGTCACCACGACCACACTATCGCTGAGATCCTGCATCGACATGTCCAGCATCTCGATACGAAGACGTTCCTTAATCTGCGAAAAATCCTGACGGGTGATCTTGACCCACGCCTGTCTATCCGTGACCAGAAAATCCCCTCCTCCGGTGTAGCCACTGAAGCACTCACTAAAGTGCCCAGTAAGCTGGTCGTCACGGGAGGCATATCTCTCGATGTATTCTTCGAACAGCCCACGAATCAGCCGTTGGCGATCTTGATTCATGGCAATTGCACTCAATCTTGGAACCCCATTGCGGAATGTCGAGTTGATTTCTTCTGAAGCATGAAGAGTATCTTATCAACGGCCGATTGGGCAAAGCCGTTCTCTAGGTAACTGGCCTTTGATTTGGCGCAGTAACCGAGGTCAAACTCCCATGACCTGCATATATTTCGCCCAATGCACTCTCCAGGATGAATCGACATTCGACTTCCGGAACTTCTTGCCCCGAAAGCTGCCTTGTATGCGAAGATTTCCTTTAATCATTCCACGGCCCTAAACCATGCCTACCAACGACAAAGACCTCCCCCTCCGCGAAGACACCCGACTGCTCGGCCGCCTGTTGGGCGATACCGTGCGGGAGCAGGAAGGGGATGACGCTTATGCTGCTATCGAACGCATTCGCCTGACCTCGGTGCAGTTGAATCAGAGCCAGGATCACGAACTTGACAGTGCGGCGCGGTCCGAAGTGGAAGCCCTCCTCAAAGGCTTGCCGCGCGACACGATGATTTCCGTTGTGCGTGCTTTCAGCTACTTCCTGCACCTGGCGAACATTGCTGAAGACCAGCACCACATTCGCCGCCGCCGGGTGCACTCCTGTTCAGGTTCGCCACCCCGCGATGGCAGCCTGCAGCGGGCGCTTGACCGCCTCCAGGACGCTGGCGTATCGGCCGACACAGTGCAGGACTTTTTCGCGGTGGCGCTGGTTTCGCCAGTACTCACGGCGCATCCGACCGAGGTTTCGCGCAAATGCATCCTGCAGTGCCAGCACGAAATCGCCAGCCTGCTCGACCAGCGTGATCGCATGAAGCTCACGCCAGAGGAGCAGGAGGAAAATGACGTAACGCTGCGCCGTGCTGTACTCAGGCTGTGGCGTACACGCATGCTGCGTCCGACCCGGCTGGCGGTGGTGGACGAAATCCAGAACGGGATCAGTTACTACAACGACACGTTCTTTGCTGAACTGCCGCGCCTGTACATCCAGTTGCAGGACTTGCTGACCCGGCGCTTCCCCGAAAAGGACTGGCCGTTACCGCCTTTCTTCAAGGTCGGCAGCTGGATCGGCGGGGATCGCGACGGCAACCCCTTCGTCACCGCCGACGTCCTGAAAACGGCGCTGCACCTGCAATCGACCGCCGCGCTCGACTATTACTTGGCTGAAATTCACACGCTCGGTTCCGAGCTGCCGCTTTCGCAATTCCTGCACACCGTATCGCCCGCCATGGGCGAGCTTGCGGCACGCTCGCCCGACACGTCGCCACACCGCGCCGACGAGCCCTACCGGCGCGCGCTGACCGGAATCTACGCGCGCCTGGCGATGACCGCACGCTCACTCGGCCAGCACGAAGCGCTGCGTCATGCCGTCGGCGACGCCAATGCCTACGCGACAGCCGCCGACTTGCACGGCGATCTGAACGTCATTTCAACATCCTTGGCCGAACAAGGCGCTGCGCTGATCGCCGGGGGTCGTCTGGAACGCCTGAAGCGAGCGGTACAAATTTTTGGCTTCCATCTGGCACCGATTGATCTGCGTCAGAATTCCGAAGTTCATGAGCGCACCGTTGGCGAATTGCTGGTCCGTGCCGGCCGCATCGCGCCCGATCCGGGCTATGCGGCACTCGATGAAGACGCCCGTATTTCCTTGCTCTCCGAAGAGGTCGTCAATCCGCGCCCACTGTATTCGCCGCATATCGACTACAGCGAAGAAACCCGGGGCGAACTGGCGATCTTCTTTGCTGCCCGCGAACTGCGCGCCCGGTATGGCGATGCCGCTTTGCCCAACGTCATCATTTCGAAGACCGATGGAGCGTCCGACCTGCTCGAAGTGGCCCTGCTGCTCAAGGAAGCCGGCCTGCTGAAGCCAGCCTCGTCCATCACTGCCGACCAGCCACCCGCGCTGGCCATGAACATCATCCCGCTGTTCGAAACGATTGGTGACTTGCGTAACGGCCCGGCGATCATGCAGCGCCTTTTCGCTCTGCCAGCCTATCGCGCGCTGGTCAGTTCGCGCGGCGACGAGCAGGAAGTCATGCTTGGCTATTCCGATAGCAACAAGGACGGCGGCTTTCTCACGTCGGGCTGGGAACTGTACAAAGCCGAGGTCGAACTGGCGCGCGTGTTCGACGCGGCGGGTGTTCGCCTGCGCCTCTTCCATGGGCGTGGCGGCTCGGTGGGACGCGGTGGCGGCAAGAGCTATCTGGCCATTCTGGCGCAACCGGATGGTGCCGTTTCGGGCCAGATCCGCATTACCGAGCAAGGCGAAGTGATTTCGTCGAAGTATGCCAACCCGGAAGTGGGTCGCCGCAATCTCGAAGCGCTGACGGCCGCCACGCTCGAAGCCACGTTGCTCGACCTCGAGGGCAAGACCGAGCCTGCGGCCTTCCATGCCATTCTGGACCACCTGTCCGAACGGGCGTTTCAGGCCTATCGTGGGCTGATCTACGAAACGGAGGGTTTCAATCGCTTCTTCCGCGAATTGACCCCCATCGCGGAAATTGGCGGCCTCAATATTGGCAGTCGCCCGGCCTCGCGCAAGGCGTCGGATCGCATCGAAGATCTGCGCGCCATTCCGTGGGTTTTCAGTTGGGCACAATGCCGTCTGATGCTGCCAGGCTGGTATGGTTTTGGCTCGGCCGTGGAGGGCTGGCTCAAGGACAACCCGGACGGCATGGACACGCTACGCCGCATGGCGGCTACCTGGCCGTTCTTCAAAACGCTGCTCTCCAACATGGACATGGTGATGGCCAAGGCCGACCTAGCAATCGCCTCACGTTACGCGGATCTGGTGAACGATACGGCGCTACGTAACGCGATTTTTGGCCGCATCCGTGCCGAATTTGAACGCACACGGCATTTCCTGCTCGCCATCGAACAGCAGGACGATTTCCTGGCCGACAACCCGATGCTGCAACGTTCGATCCGCACTCGTTTCCCCTACATGGACCCGCTCAACCACCTGCAAATCGAATTGTTGAAGCGCCACCGTGCCGGCGAGGGTGACGAGCGCATTCAGCGCGGTATTCACATGTCGATCAACGGCATTGCAGCGGGCTTGCGCAATAGCGGGTGAGCGGGAGGGCTGCAAGGCAAGCAGGACGGACTTCTTCAAGCCGACTGCCGTGAGAGGCAATATTCATGAGCCTCTCGCGGCATGGCGCTTATAGAACGCCTATTGACGGGCGTTTCGTGGCGGCCTGCCAGAAACCTTTGGCACATCGGATCATCGCCCTGTAACCCAACCGACGCTTCCCTGTAACACACCGCCGTCACCATAGACGGCATGCCCAGCGTCCGCTCAATCTTCCTGTCCGACATCCACCTCGGCACACGCGCCTGTCAGGCCGACCAACTGCTCGATTTC
>JBBQAT010000092.1:0-16460 GCA_038316625.1 Burkholderiales bacterium | reverse complement strand
GTATGAAGATCAGGAAACCGGCGCGCGGGATAACGGGTTCAGAACCTATCATCCGCAGATCGGGCGCTATGGGCAAAAAGATCCGCTCGGCATGAGCGCTGGGGTTAACTACTACGCCTATGTTGATGGCAGGCCAGGTATCCGTTCGGATCCGTTTGGGTTGTTCGGTGAGGGGAATATTGCTCCTGGGCACAATGCGATGCCAGGTGGCCTTAAGTCACCTGACGGTGATCATGAATTTGATTTTGCGAAGGAGGATGAAGACTGGAACACCCGCCCTGACCGGCCGTGGTCGCCAGGCATGTGGTCTGGGACACATTTCCAGCCCTATGAGGAAAGCGCGCAACAAGTAGCGGCAGCCATCAACACGTGCAATCACGACAAGTACCGGCGGGCGATGCACCGGTTGCAGGACTACTATTCGCATTACGGCAAAGGCTACCGTGGATTTGGCGGGAAGTGCGATATTGGGCACGTAAGCTGGTCACAGAAACCAGGATGCTCCCGCAATCCTTTGGACGGTTCGGATTACGAAACATTCAATCACAACAACCCCGACGACCCAGACAATGACCACGATGCGTGGGACCAAGCCGCAGCAGATACGGCTCGGTGGAATGAGCGGTATCACGCGAATTGCAAGAAGAATTGCCAATGAAAACCAGATTTGATGTTGTTGGCATAGCGTTTGCCCTATTGACCCTGAGCGTGGCGACCGTATCTCACGCTGGCGTCCCCGATGATAAGCGTTTGAGGTTTGAGGACGAAAACGGCGTAGCGATTGAGTCCTACTGCGTCGCCCCGTTGTATGGCAAATCCATCACAGAACCCCTTGCGCTAGAATCAAAGAGCGATGGGAAACTGTATCTCATTGCGCCCGTTCTCTTAAAAGAAGGGGATGGCGGCTTCTTTTTCAATTGGGAGAAAGGAATAAAGCACTCCTCCATAAAGCTGCGGAGAAGCTGGCTTGGAACCAATGAGTCGATGATGCCATACACCCTTCTTCTTCTGAAAGCAGGGCGCGCACCGCTTCTGACTAGCTTTTACACAGGTCAAAATAAAACAAAAACGATTGTTTTCCCGAAAGGAGATTCAAATGCGGCCATTGATTTGCTGACGTCCGACAGCGTGGATATGGACGCAATTCGAAGTCTGTACGGCGATATATCGTGGCGAGATTCAGATAAGGGGAATGAATATAGCCCGATTGTCTATAGCTACACGAAAGAAGAAAAAGCGCTGCTCCGTACGTGCTACAAGAAATAGAAGAGATTCCGGGACAAAGGTTCAATCAACAACTCACCGAACAACGACAAAAACTGACCCAGCAAAACAATGAAACGCACACCTTCTCGAAGCCCCCGTATTACTTGCCTCTCCGCCTTGCTTAAGGCTGAGAGCGCCTGTTTACGGTGGCCTTCGGCCTGTCGCGTTTTAACAATCGGGGATAGATCCCAGTCCCAACTTTGACGAACAGCCTCTCAACCGTATGCCATCGTTTTATAACAAGACCCGTTGTGATGAAAAAATTACTCCTCGGAATTTTCGTCGTCGTGGCCGCCCTGGTGGGCCTCCCCGTGCTACGTGGCGCGCCGGTTGATCAAGCTATCGCTGCGGAAGCGAGCCCGGGCATTGAACTCTACAGCGCCGCGTACTGCGGCGAATGCAAACGCGCCAAGACGTATATGAAAGATAAGGGAATCAAGTTTGTCGATTACGACATCGAAAACGACATCGACAAACGCCGTGAATTCTATGCGCGGGGCGGTATCGCCATCCCGCTGTTTTTTATTCATGGAATGAGGATGGAAGGCTTTGACGTGCCGCAGTTTGAAGCGCTGCGCGCACGCGAATCGTAGCCGCAGGGCAGGGCAAAACAATCGGAATCGCCGTACAACGAACGACGTAACAAGGGAAAAGACAATGCTGGCAACCATAAAGAATCAATCATCATTGGCCGATGCGTGGGCATATCGCGGGCGTAAACTAGCGGCCTGCTGCGCGGCGCTCGGCTTAGTGCTGGTTGCCGGCCTTGTGCAGGCACAAGAAACCGTGTGTGCGCGCGTCAAGATCGAGATCAAGCAGGAACTGACGCTGGAGCGGCAGGCATTTGACGCGACCATGAAGATCAACAACAGCACCGACACCGGCGTCATCGAAAATGTGTCGGTGGTGGTCAAGATCACGGAAGACAACGGTGCGCCGGTGGCGGTGACCGATGACCCCAACAACACTGGGGCCAAGTTTTATGTGCGCGTGTCGCAAAAGCAGAACATTCTGAATGTGGAGGGATCGGGTACGGTCAATCCGGCGAGCACGGCGATTATCGACTGGCTGATCATTCCCGCACCCGGCTCGGCCGGCAGTAGCCCGCTGGGCAAGAAATACCTGGTCGGTGCAACGCTCAAATACCGCTTTGCCGGGGAAGATCAGACGCTCGACGTATCGCCCGGCGTGATTACGGTCAAACCGCTGCCCTTGCTGACTCTGGATTATTTCCTGACGCAAGATATCGTGGCCGATGATCCCTTGACCGCTGCCATTGAACCGGTTGAACCGTTCACCTTGGGGGTGCGCGTCAAAAACAATGGTTTTGCTGCGGCCAAAAACCTCAAGATCGACTCGGCACAACCCAAGATTGTAGAAAACAACCAGGGTTTGCTGATCAACTTCAAAATCACCGGCAGCTATGTCAATGACGCACCGGTACAGAACACTCTGCTGATCAATTTTGGCGACATTGCGCCGAGTACGAGCAAAATGGGACGTTGGTTGATGGAGACCACGCTAGCCGGCACGTTTGTCGATTTCACCGCCAAGTTCACCCATGCCGACGAACTGGGCGGAGCGTTAACGTCCATTTTGCAGGCGACCAATGCCCATTTCCTGATTCGCGATGTGCGGGTGGATTTGCCCGGTCGCGATGCTGTCCGTGACTTTCTGGCCAAGGACGGCGACGTGATTCGCGTCTATGAATCCGAGGGGACGGATACTGTGGTCACCGATCTTAGTAGCGCTGCGCAATTGACGGCGGGAGCGAATTCCGGCTACGGTCTGGTGATTCCGCCAACGCAGGGCTTTGTTTACGTCAAGCTGCCCGATCCGTATGCCGGGCAGAAGGTGCTCGGACTGATCACGCGGTCCGATGCCAAGGTGATGCTCTCGGAAAACGTCTGGCTCTCCAAGTCGAAGAATGGCCAGACCAAGCAGTGGGAGTATTGGATCAATTTCTTTGACGTGAATACCCCCGGGGTCTATAACGCTCAGTTTCAGGCACCGACAGCGGTCGCCTTGCCGCCGCAGATCCAGTTCATTCCGGATCGTACGGTCAAGGAAGCCAAACAGGTTTCATTCCTGCTCGAAGCCAGTAGTCCAAACGGAAAGCCGGTGACGGTAAGCGCTTCGCCGCTGCCCATTGGCGCGACGTTTACGGCGCAGGGCGTCAACGGCCAGACGGGTTTGAATACCAGTGTGTTCGACTGGACGCCGGCTAAAGGACAGGCCGGTGTTTACTCGGTCAAATACACCGCAACCGATGGTGCCTTGAGCACGACCGCGACCGCCAAGATTACGGTGCAGTCAAATCAGCCCGCGTTGCTGCCGATGCAACCGGCCATCGATAGCCCGCTGCCGGGCAGCTCCGTGACCAAACTGAAGCCGAGCCTGATTGTGAAGCATGACCCGACGCAGGCAGATAGCGCGACGCGGGTCGTCTTCCAGTTGTTCAGCGACGAGAACTTGAGTCAGCCAGTGGAAAGCAACACTGTCACCAAGGGTGTGACGGTGGGTGGCACTAATACGAGCGGCTACACCGTGCAGGCGACCTTGAATGACAACACCTGGTATTGGTGGCGTGCGCGGGCGGAAGACGCGACGTTGTCGAGTTCCTGGGTCTATGGGAAATTCTTCGTCAATCTATTTAACGATCCTCCGGAGGCGTTCAATCTGATCAGCCCCGGCCCTGCGGTTGACGTCATGACCACTCAGCCGTCGCTGGTCTGGAACAACGCGACCGACAAGGATGGGGACAGCATCACGTACAGCGTCTATGTGTACAGCGATACAGCGCTGAATACTGTCTTCGCTTCGGCGCTTGGCCTGTTGCCAGGTGATAATGGCATGACGCCCTGGAAAGTAACTCCTGCACTTTCAAATAACGCAACCTATTACTGGCGGGTTATCGCACGCGACGCCACCGGTGCCGATACGTCAACACCGGCGCGCCCCTTTACGGTGAAGGTCGGCACGAACCGGGCGCCGAGTCTGGCCAGAATCGTTACGCCGACCGTGGGCGGCGAGGTGCAATCCAGCACGGTGGCGCTCACAGTGAGCAATGCGGTCGATCCGGATGGCGATGCGCTGACCTACACTTTTGAACTCGATACAGAAATCGGTTTTGGTTCAGGGAACAAACGCGTTTCTGGGCCACTGAGTGGCGGCAACGGTCAAACCGTCTGGACGGTCAGCGGTCTTCTGGAAAACACCCGTTATTTCTGGCGCGTCAACGCCGGCGATGGCCATACCGAATCGGGCTGGGTGGTCGGACAATTCCTGGTGAACGCGGTGAACAATCCTCCGCCGTTGCCGACGGCCAAGAACCCAGACGTCAATGCCTGGGTATCGAGTTTGCAGCCGACTTTGGAGGTCAGCAAGGTGCTGGATCCCGAAGGGAGCGCCGTACGCTATTACTTTGAATTGTATCGATACGCTGACTTGAGCAACCAGGTCGCTTCGGGTTCCTCGGATAACGGGATGTGGACGGTGCCAGTGTCGTTGTCGGATAAAAGTGGTTACTGGTGGCGTTACCGTGCTGAGGATCAGCAGGGGGTGACCAGCGACTGGTCGGCATTGCTGCCGTTCCAGACGAATACCGGGGGTAATCAACTGCCGTCGATTCAAGTATTTGATCCGTCGCTGCCGACCCTGCCGGATTCCAATGCGGGCAGAAAAACGGTCACTCTGCGTTGGTCGGGTACCGATATGGAAAGCAGCGCCACCGTGGCGTTGTACTACGCCCCCAATCAATCTTCCTTCACGGGTAACCTGATTATCGATGGCCTCAGCCAGAATTCTGGAACACAGGCGGCCAGCTATGTGTGGGATGTGACTGCTCTGGCACCCGGTGCCTACTATGTGTTCGGGATTATCTATGACAGCAATGGAGTGGGGCGCAGTTGGGCACCGGGTTCGGTAGTTATCCCCGCGGTTACTCAGACCGGTCGAGTTCTCGTACAGTCCGGTTCCGGTATGACAGACGAGAGCGGGAAAACGTGGCCAATGAACATTAAGCTGAATATCGCGCCGACTTCGGAAGTCAAGGTGCCGATTGCCAGCAGTAACCAGAAGGAGGGTGTGGTTCTGCCGGCCGAGCTGATCTTTACGCCCCAGAACTGGTCCGTTTATCAGCGAGTAACCGTTAAAGGTGTGAATGATTGTGTGCGCGACGGGAATCAGAAATACCAGGTTACGGTCGGCAAAGCCGTCACGCTCGACCCGAACTTCATTGGTCTGTCGGGATCGACCATTCCGCTCCTGAATATGGACAACGGGCCGCTGGACAATTCATGTCAAAGATGATTTAAGGCCAGTTCTATTAGATATCGATGGAATAGGCTGGGGTACCCACCGACGGCTATACGTCATTCCGGTATTGTCCGGAATGACGTTTCTACCGGATCAAACTTGTCTTGGTTAAGGAGTCGTTACCGTCCATTGTTCTATGCCCGCGAATTAGTTCCGGAAAATAACACGTTCGTTTATATAAAATGCATGGTTACATATATTTCTAGGGGGTTTTATGAATGTCTTGCTTAACAAAGTCCGAATGGCGTTAGTCGGGGGGCTGTTCTTTTTTGTCGGCAGTGCAATGGCGATACCAGTCTATGTTGGTAGATTTAACGTATTCAATGGCCCTTCCTTAACACTTGCGCCACAGCCTTTGAGCGCGAGAGAGGCGGCTGCGCTATTGTATGGCGGCGTATTCAGCGACTATGCGATTTCTATTTCAAACTCGCTCGATCCGGACAGCATTACGCACTCTGCTTGGCTTGATGGTTACTTCGACACGCAGTATCTGGAAACTGCAGCGGCTGAAGACTTTGTGACGGTTCCGTCCTCCGGTTTGTACAATGAATATCCGGCCTATTCCGCATGGGTCTGTGACCATGCGGATTGTGTCGCCGATGGATTTCAATCCTCGGAAGGTTGGGGTGGCTTCAACTACACAAATTATGTCTGGCGTTTGAAGGCAACGGATCCGATTCAATTGGGAGAGCCGAATTCGATTCTATTGATCCTGTCTGCTTTCCTGGCACTGTCAATGGGGAGGCGGTTGCGTGGGAAAAAGAATTCCAACTAGACTCGGCGTATATCCGGGACAAAAACAGCCTCGATCGAAATCGCTCGGCTTTACCTTGCTCGAATTGCTGGTGGTGATGGTCATCATCGGTTTGCTGGCGGGGTATGTCGGACCGCGTTATTTTGCACAGATCGGTAAATCCGAGCAAAAAACCGCCAAAGCCCAGATCGAAGCACTCGGCAAGGCGCTCGATACCTACCGGCTCGATATCGGGCGTTATCCAGGCACGGAACAAGGGTTGAATGCGCTGATGGTCAAGCCGAATGACGAGCCCAAATGGAGCGGCCCCTATCTGCAGAAAAACGTGCCGCTTGATCCGTGGGGGAAGGCTTATCTTTATCGATCCCCTGGTCAAGGGGGCGATTTTGATTTGCTTTCCTTTGGCAAAGACGGGCAACCGGGTGGAGAGGCAGATGCCGCCGATGTCTCTTATCGTTAAGCAAGTCGCGGATGATTTCGGCGATCACCTAAAAGCGATGTGATTCAGTTGGCCGGCACCCCGCATTCATCACCTGTTTCTGCGTCTCCTTCAACTTCGTCGCACACTTCAAGCGGTGTGCGACTTCGGGTACAAGGCGCGGAAGGCCGTCCGTCGACTCTGGATTTTAGCGGAGTGTCTGAAACGGAAGCGATCCGGAAGGCTTCTGCTCGCGGGCTACGCGTATTGGCCGTTGAGTCCTTGTCGGCAGCTTCGACACGTTCGCCCGCCTCGAACACGACCTCCAGATCCAAAACGCCTTTCCCAATACTCTTGTTCAGCCAGGAATTCCTCGCTCTCCTGGACGCGGGGCTGAATCTGATGGAAGCACTGGCGACACTGCACGCCAAGGAGCGGCAGCCAACGACCCGTAGCGTTCTGGAAGAACTGCTGCGCTTGTTGCGCGAGGGTAAGAATTTCTCGGATGTCCTTGCGGCTTTTCCGCAACATTTTCCGGCCGTCTATGTGGCAACCATGCGCGCTTCGGAGCGTACCGGTGACCTGCCACAGGCGTTGCAGCGTTTCATCGGTTATCAACTGCAATTCGATACGATTCGGAAGAAACTCGTTTCAGCGGCTATTTATCCTGCCATGTTGCTTGTGGTCGGGGGATTCGTCACCTTGTTTCTTTTAGGTTATGTGGTGCCCAGATTTAGCGTGGTATACGAATCGTCCGGACGGGAAATGCCCTGGGTGTCTACGTTGTTACTTACGTTTGGCAAATTCATCAATCAGTACTGGCCGTTTGTGCTGGCCTCCTTGGTCGTTGTGGTGGCGTCGTTGATTAGCCTGTTGACTCGCCCCGCAGGCCGCGCCCTATTGTTGGCTCAGGTATTGCGCCTCCCTTGGTTGACCAGCAAAGCGGATGAATTTCGCTTGTCGCGCTTTTATCGTGCGGTCAGTTTGTTGCTGGCTTCGGGGATCGCTTTGCCGCGCGCATTGGGAATGGTGGATGGCTTGCTGGGTGTTGCACAACAACTCCGGCTGGCGCAAGGGCGTCTGGCGGTCGAGCAAGGGCAAAGCTTATCGGTCGCGCTGATGGGAGCCGATCTGGCGAGTCCGGTGGCTGAATCGCTCATCAAGGTGGGTGAACGCTCCGGGCAATTAGCGGAAATGCTGGATCGCACTGCGCGCTTTCATGATGAAGAACTGTCGCGCTGGCTTGATTGGGCATCGCGCTTATTGGAGCCCATCTTGATGACCGTGATCGGCTTGGTCATTGGCGCGGTCGTGGTTTTGATGTACATGCCGATTCTCGACCTGGCGGGAAGCCTACAATGAATTCACCGACCCCGATTCCGATCACAACGCTGACCTCAGAACTGATCGCACAGGCTCGAACGCATGTCGGTGAATACGCGCCGACGGTCGTGAGCAGCCTGCAAAACCTGACCGGATGGGAATCCGAGGTATTGTTGTCCGAGCTGGGGCGCGTCTTTGGCTATTCCGTTCTATCGATGACGGCCTTGCAGGCCTTGCAGCCGCGTTTCGAGTTGATCAGTTATACCGAGTCTCTGCAATACGGCGTGCTGGTGGGCGAAGACGATACGGGTATCTGCCGGTTGATTTTAAGTGACCCATTCGATGGCGAAGGAGAGGAGTGGGCGCTACGACGGTGCGTATTGCACGGCCAAAGCAGCCTTCAGATTGTTCTGGTGCATCCGGATGATCTGCAGGCCTATCTGACCCAGCAAGAGAGCAAGCTGCGAGCAATGGACAGTCTCAATTCGGATGAGACCGGGTTGAGCAATGAGGACGTGGCAACGGTAATTTCACTTGCCAGCATCAGCGATGATCCGAGCGCCGTCGTGCGTCTGGTTAACTCCACCATTTACGATGCGCTAAAACTCCAGGCCAGTGACATTCACCTGGAATGCGATGCAGGTTGCCTGTATGTTCAGTACCGGATTGACGGCGTGCTGGTGCAGATTACGCAGGTACAAGGTCAGGATATGGCCGAGCAAGTGATTTCGCGCATCAAGGTGATGGCGGAACTGGATATCGCCGAACGGCGCATTCCGCAGGATGGCCGTTTCAAGGTGCGGGTGAATGAGCGTGAGATCGATTTCCGCGTCTCGGTGATGCCGAATATCTTCGGCGAAGACGCGGTACTACGTTTACTTGATCGACAATCCTTGACGGAGCAGGCGCAGTCGCTGACCCTCGACAGCCTGGGGCTCGATACGCGCACCATGCTTGGTATTCGCCGACTCTCAAACAAGCCGCATGGCATGCTGCTGGTGACGGGGCCGACAGGTTCGGGCAAAACAACGACGCTGTATGCCGCGATTACCGAAATCCACACTGGGCGTGACAAGATCGTCACCATCGAGGATCCCGTCGAATATCGTCTGCCCCGCGTCCTGCAAATCCCCGTCAATGAAAAAAAAGGGCTGACCTTTGCGCGCGGCCTTCGTTCCATTCTGCGGCACGATCCGGACAAAATCATGGTGGGCGAAATCCGCGATGATGAAACCGCCCAAATTGCGGTGCAGGCAGCGCTGACCGGTCATTTGGTATTTACCACCGTACATGCGAACAACGTGTTTGATGTGCTCGGACGTTTCCTGCACATGGGTGTCGATGCGTACAGTTTTGCCGCTGCGCTCAATGGCATTGTTGCGCAACGCCTTCTTCGCGTGAATTGCATTCACTGTGCGGTGTCCGTCGTTCCAAAAACCGATGAGCTTGACGTCGTGGGGCTGACCGCAGCACAGGTGGCCGGTTGGAACTTCAAGGCGGGGCAGGGATGCGGTCACTGTCGTGGCACGGGTTACAAAGGACGAAAGGCGGTCGCAGAAGTGTTGATGCTGGATGACACGTTGCGCGAATTGATTGCATCAAAAGCGCCGATTTCCGCCTTGAAGGCCCGCGCCGCAGAAGCCGGCATGCATCCGTTGCGCGACACCGCATTGCAGTGGGTCATGCGCGGTGAGACCACGCTTGAGGAAGTTGATCGTGTCGCGGGCTAACTCCACCTTTCTGATTGTGCTGGGTGCACAACGTATCGATTGCGCTGTCATGGAAGGCGACGCGTGGCGGCCTGGGAGTGTGCAGTGTATTCCGTTCGAGCCACAGGCTGACGCAATGTTGGCGGCGCTGCAACAGCTGATTGACAGTTCGTCTGAGTCAGTTAGCAATGCAGCTGCCGTAATAAACAGTGACTCCGCAGCGGTAACCGATACGGCAACAAAGGAATCAAGGGGCAAAAAGCACTCCGCGATTCAGCCATCCGCAATAACGCAAATCAGGGTTCTGATCTCCGACCTCTGGTTGCCGACGATTTGCGTACCGTGGAGCCCGGCCTGCATGACTGCCGTGGAGTCACACGCCTACGCGCAGATGCAGCTGCGAGCCGCCGGATTTGAACTATCGGTCCAGGATGAAATTCGGCTGGATGATGTTCCGTACGGGCAACCCCGTGTGGCAGTCACCTATCCAGCTGCACTGCTGGAGGCGCTGAGCAACCTGGCTCGACGGATGCAAGCTCGACTTGTTTCGGTGTTGCCACTAAGTCTGGCTGGCTGGCGTTATGCGCAACCATCTCTTGCGGCGAACGGGTCAAAGCAACAAGCGGTTGCGCTGGCGATGCTTGAAGACCAACAGGTAACTTTTGTGCGTTGTGCTGGTGAGCAATTGCTGCAGTTGATGCCCCGGTCGTTGCGCCACGCGGGAGGCGATTCAACCCCTCTTCCGCACGCTGGATCGGCGGCGCTGACGCAATGGCAGCGGATACAACTGCGTGACCCGCAGGCGGCGGCGACTAAAGCGCTCTATATTTTTAGCCTTGAACAGGCCGTCTCGACAGAAAAAGACGTCGCAAGCTCGACCATCTGGATCGATTTCCCGGAAGCCAGCTCAGCGATTGTTCCGGTGCCGCGTACGCTGCAACTGGCTCGATGCATGGCGACCCTACGGCACTCACTGGGTGCGCGCGGAATTGTGCAGGATGCCGCACTTTCGCTCGGCCGGTGGGTGTTGATTGGGCTGGCTCTGACGCTGGCGGTAGGGTCTGTCTTCTCGGCCTTTTTCATTATCAACGAAGTCAAGACTTTGCAGCAACAACGCGCCAGTGCAGAGGCACGCGCCACTCGGGAAGTAACGCGTCCTGTCGCCTATAGCCGAGAGGAAAAGAACCGCATCGCGGCGGTGAATTCGGCGATCCGTCAGTTGAACTTGCCGGTTGCGGCATTGCTGCAGGCAATGCAACCGCCGAAAGATATTCGCGTGGCGCTACTTGGAGTCGATATGGCGGGTAAAGGCCAAACCGACGGAGCGACAGGGCATCATCCCGCAACGCTCAAGATTACGGCGGAGGCGCGTACCGGTGCCGAGATGGCCAGTTATGTTGCGTTTCTCGCCGAACGTCGTCCCTTCGTGGCGGCGTATTTAGCGCGCCACGAGATCGTTGAAAACCAGACAGAACAACCCTATCGCTTCACGGTGGAGGCGATATGGGAGGAGTGAAATGGGGGGCAATGCGCCAGATGGTGCAATGGATGGACTGGGAAAGCCGCCGCCGTGGCCGGCAGTTCGTGCGGGGATTTGGCTGGCCGAGCGTAATGCTTGTGGTTTGCGCAGGGATTGCTAGCGCGGCGTTGGTCGTCGCACAGCAGCAAGAAAAATTGCTAAACCAGTTGCAGGCAGCAAACACCGGGAACTTACGCCTTTCGCCCGTTCCGACGATCCTGCTGAAGGAAGATTCGGGCCGCATGCGCTTACATGCTTTCGATGCCTATTTGTTGCTGCATGACGAGATTCCCGACACCTTGAAGAATCTTATTGCCTTGGCGGAGGATATGAAGCTAACGCTGTCTCGCGGCGAATACAAGGCGCAAATGGAGACACAAGGGGAGTATTTCCGTTACGGCATGGCGCTCCCGGTCAAAGGTGATGCCCAGGCTATCCATATGTTCATCCTGACCGCATTGGCTACAAATAGAACCTTGATACTGGAGGATGTTCAGTTTAAACGTGACCGAATCGAATCTCCGGAAATAGAGGCACGCATCCAGTGGGCCCTGCTCACTCGTTTGCCGGCACACTCGCCGTCGGCATCAGGGCCGGCTACGGGGGCGACGGTCAGCGGTTCGTCCGTATCAAGGGATTTGGAATGAAGCCCGCATGGATCCGTGGCCTGCTCGGAATCGCACTCGCCGCCACGCTGGGGGCGGTTTATTTGGCGCCCGATACTCAAAGCGATGCCGTGGTGCCGATGGTCCGACGGGCTGCAAACCCGACATCCGTGGCCAATGCTCCTGCAGCGCCCGAAGTCATGCGCGTTACGGCGCAATCGGCCGTGTCGAGCGCTACGGGTGATGCTGACGTATTGGCAATCCAGCCGCGTACATTGCCCGACGAATCGGAAGCGGTTTTTCGGGTGGATAGGACTCCGGTCCCTCAAGCCGCCCCGGTAAATTCTGCTCCGACAGAGCTTTTGCCGCCGCCACCGCAGGCTCCACCTTTACCGCTCAAAGTATTGGGGCGCTATATCGAAGATGGAAAAACGAAGTTTTTTTTGCAGTACAACGACCAAAATCTGGTGGTACAGGTCGGTGATTCCATCGCCGACCTGTACCGGGTTGAAAGTTTGAGTGGCGGGGTATTGACCCTGCGCTATGTTCCGTTGAACCAGACGCAGACCCTTGAAGTCGGGGCGGCTAATTGATATTTGGACAATGAATAGATGGTTTTAGATCTGTATTTCTGCACTCATCCCGGGCATCTCTTCAAAGTGCGGTCAATCGTGGCCGTGTTTTTATTGAGCACCGTACTGCTGGCGGGGTGTTCCGGCATGATGGCGTTTCGAGAAGGCAATTCCTTGCTGGCACAGGGCAAGGTCGACGAAGGTCTCGCCAAACTGGAAGAGGCGGTCAAGGCTGACCCCGCGAATGCCGAATACCGGATTGCGTTGGCCAGTCGTCGCGCCATCTTGATTAACCGCCTGTCTGGCATGGCCGAGACAGCGCGGCGCGAAGGGCGGCTGAGTGATGCCGAGAAAGCCTATCGCCAGATACAAACGTATGATCCCGTCCACGAAATGGCCAAACAAGGGCTGAACGCCTTGGTGATGGAGCGTCGTCACCGTCAAACGGTCTCCGAGTCGGAGTCTTTGTTCAAAAGAGGCAGTGCCACAGACTTGGCCGATGCCCTGGAAAAATTACGCCCCATCCTTAATGAAAATCCGAATCAGAAAGACGCTTTAAATCTAAAAGCGCGAATTGATGAAGCGCGTGCCAAGGAAGCCCGACCTGAAGCCAAATTGGCTGAAAGTTACAAAAAACCGATCACCCTTGAGTTTCGCGATGCCTCACTCAGTTCGGTGTTTAATCTGATCGGAAAAGTCTCCGGTTTGAATTTTTTCTTTGATAAAGATGTACGCCCTGATCTCAAGGCGACGATTTTTGCCAAGAATACGTCGATTGAAGATGCGGTCCGCCTGCTGCTGGTGACTAACCAGCTTGAGCAACAGATCCTGAGTGAGAATTCGATTCTCATTTATCCCAACACGCCGCAAAAACTCAAGGACTATCAACCCCTCTCGGTGCGAACTTTTTATCTGGTCAATGCCGATGTAAAAGCCGTTTCGAACACGATAAAGACGCTCATTAAGACCAAAGACATGGTGATTGATGAGCGTTTGGGAATACTCTTCATGCGCGACACGCCGGAAGCGATTCGCATGGCTGAACGTATCGTGGCTTTACAGGACTTGAGCGATCCTGAGGTGATGCTGGAGGTCGAGGTGTTGGAAATCAAACGTTCCCGTTTGTTGGAATTGGGGATTTCCTGGCCGAGCCAACTGACGCTGGCCCCGCTGCAAACCGCTGGCGCGGCCCTCACGGTCAGAGGATTGCGAAACCTGAACGGGGATACGATCCAGGCCACGATTGGCAGTGTCGTGGTCAACGCCAATAAGACCGAAAGCGATGGCAACATACTCGCCAACCCGCGGATTCGTGTCCGCAACAAGGAAAAAGCCAAGATACTGATTGGCGATCGCGTACCGGTCGTAACGACGACTTCGACGGCGACCGGTTTTGCCTCCGAGTCGGTCAGTTACATCGACGTCGGCCTCAAACTGGAAGTGGAGCCGACCATCTATCTGGATGAAGAAGTGGCCATAAAGGTCAATCTTGAAGTATCCACAATAATCAAAGAGGTGTTAAGCAAGGCCGGCTCATTGTCCTACCAGATTGGAACGCGGGGTGCCAATACCGTTTTGCGCTTGAAGGATGGCGAAACCCAGATTCTGGCTGGACTGATCAGTGAAAACGACCAGACCACGGCGAATAAGGTTCCGCTTCTTGGCGAGCTGCCGATTCTCTCAAGATTGTTCGGCAGTCAGAAAGACAACGCCGACCGCAGTGAAATTTTGTTGTCGATCACTCCGCATGTGGTGCGTTCGATTCGCCGCCAAGAACTGCAAATGGTCGAGTTCGAATCAGGGACCGAGACCAATATTGGTAGTCCCCCGCTTCGTCTATCTGCCGCAGATTCCGTCAAAGCGAGTACCGAATCCGGCAAGGGCGCGTCAGCCTCTTTAACCGATACGGATGGTGGTGCGGCAACCGGCAGGCGATCGACCAATCAGAATTCAGCCATCGGTACGAACCCGACGACACCGGCGAGCATCAACCCATCGCCGACCGCTCTACCGAGCCCGGCGGCTGGCGTGCCGGATACCGGCCAAGCGAACGTATTTCCGCCCAGCTTTACATGGCAGGCGCCGACACAGGTGAAAGTAGGGGAACAGTTTAGCGCCGTCCTGCGCATTAACAGTCAGTCTGCATTGCGTGGCTTGCCCTTGCTGGTGGGGTTTGATCCACAGCTATTGCAAGTGGCCAATGTACAGGAGGGGGCATTCCTCAAACAAAACGGAGGGCAGACGAGTTTCAATCAACGCGTAGATCCCTCGCAAGGAATGGTGTACATCACAAGCGTACGACTAAACGATGCCGGTAATGACGCCGGAGTTAACGGTTCCGGTGGGGTTGCGACTGTAACGTTCAAGGCGCTCAAAGCGGGGGCTTCCGCCAAGGTGCAGTTGCTTTCCGTCTCGCCCGAACCGATGCCAAAAACATTGGCGAAAGTGCCGGTTGAACAAGTGATTCAGATCGTACCGTAATGCTGCTGAAATTTTTTCCACGTTTGCGCCAGCATCGTGGCTTCACCTTTGTCGAGCTGATGATGACGCTCGCCATCATGGCCGTGCTGGTGTTGGTCGCTATACCCATGACGCAGATTGTGGTGCAGCGAGAAAAGGAGCGTGAGTTGCGGAGTGCGTTGATCCAGATTCGGGAAGCACTGGACGCCTACAAGCGTGCGGCAGATCAAGGGCGCATCGCGCTCAAAATGGGGGAGAGCGGCTACCCCAAGAGCCTGGATGATCTGGTGGAGGGCATTGTCGATCAGCGCAGCCCCACCAAACGAAACCTCTATTTTTTACGGCGGCTGCCGCGTGACCCTTTGTACGTGGACAGCGCCGCCAAGGCGGCGGATACCTGGAGCGTGCGCAGTTACGCGTCGCCTCCAGATGCGCCGAGCGATGGCGAGGATGTTTTTGATGTGTATTCAAAGTCCGACAAGGTCGGGCTGAACGGTGTGCCTTATGCGAAATGGTGAAATCATGGCAAGACTTAAGAAACTGTTGCAACTCGCGGCCCTGGTATTTACGCTGGCTCACTTGGCTCAAACCGCCCAAGCCCAAGTCAGCCTCCCGAACGGCACGGTAAGCGAAAGCGCCGTCGACCTCCGGGTGAAGGTCTTAGGCGGTCTGGTGACGGTAGACCGCCAATTCAACGAAGGCCGCTGGCAACTCAACCTGCGCTGGAAGCCCGCGGTCCTGGGCGGCGAACCGCAAGTCCAAGGCAGTTGCACCGCCTACCCCCAGATCGTCGTCCAAGACCGCCCCTACGACGGCGACGGCGAAGCCTGGGCGCTGGAGAACCGCTACAGCATCCGAGCCACCGACTACTTCGCGGGCGGCGACTGTGCCGCCAACCGCCTCAAGACCCTACGCTGGCAAGACCGCAACACCGGCAAATGGATGGAATACCAACGCAGCGACATAAGCCAACTCCAGTTCGCCCTCATCCGTTACGGCGACCGCAACAACGTCAGCGTCAGCCTCACCTACGACGCCCAAGGCAAACTCAAGGACGTCCGCGACCACAACGGCCGCATCGTCCTCAACTACCTCTACACCGGCGACCTACTCACCGAAATCCAGGACAACCCAAGCCTCATCCCCGGCAACACCGCCCCCGTGCGTAGCGTCAAATACACCTACACCGGCACCAGCTACAAAGGCCAAAGCTACCAGACCATCAACCAGGTCACCGACGTCCTCGGCAACGTCACCAAATACACCCTTGCCAACGGCACCCTCACCAGTGTCACCGACCCCGAAGGGCGCTCCCGCAGCTACCAATACACCGCCGACCGCGTCACCCAAACCACCGACCCCGACGGCAACAAGACCACCTACGTCTACGACTACGACAAAACAAAGAAACAGTTCTACGTCCGCGTCACCGGCCCGGCCGGAGCGGACGGCAGCCGCATCGAAGAAACCTGGTACGACGCCGACGGCGTCGTCATCCGCAAAGACATCAACGGCAA
>JBBQAT010000091.1:0-16482 GCA_038316625.1 Burkholderiales bacterium | reverse complement strand
TGGCAGGCCAGTCAGCGAATCGTAGTGGGCCAGTCGCTGGATGTGCGCCTGACTTTCCTTGTGTTCGGAAATGTCAGTGAAAATACCAACGTAGTGGCTCACCGTGCCGTCGACATCAAGCACCTGGCTGATCGAGACGAGTTCAGGGTAAATCTCGCCATTCTTGCGCCGGTTCCACATTTCACCCTGCCAGTAACCGTCGGAGTGAACCGTCCCCCAAAGCGCGTTGAAGAACTGTTCGTCATGACGCCCGGACGACATTATGCGCGGATTCTTGCCCAGGGCTTCGGCGGCGCTGTAGCCGGTGATGATCGAAAAAGCGCGGTTGACCATCAGGATGTTGTGGCCGGAATCAGTAATGAGGATGCCCTCTGCGCTCTGCTCAAACACCGTCGCTGCCAGCTTGAGTTGCTCTGCAGTCTGCAAGCGCTCGGTGAGATCGGTCAGAATGCAATGCGTGCGCTGGAAATCTCCTTCCTTGTCGCGTGCGATCTGGCCATTGACCGTCAACAGGCGCTGCGAGCCGTCTTTATGGATGAAATGAAACAGCGGCCCATCGACCCGCCCTCTGCTCTGGAACTTGGGGAATTCGTGCTGCAAGGTCGTGATCGACACATCGGTCATGAAATCACCGATGAACTTTCCGACAACCTCGTCGTGAGTGCGGCCGAGCAAATTCAGCCAGGCCGTATTGACCGCAAGAATATTGCCCTCTATATCCAGCGATTGATAGGCAAGCGGCGCTTTTTCGTACAGATCACGGAAACGGCTTTCGCTTTCGCGCAAGGCGGCTTCAATCCGCTGGCGCTCGGCATCCCGGTCAAAGGTATTCAGCGCAAAGCTGATGTCCTGCGCCATTTCGGCCAGCAGATTGCGCACAGCCTGGTCAAAGGCGTTGATCTCCCCGGAAATGAGAGCAAACGCACCGATGACTACGCCGTTCCTGCTCAACGGAAGTGCCGCCACAGAGCCCCAGCCGGCACGTCTTGCGTGCTCATGCCAGACGACCGTTCTCGGATCATTCAGATAATCGCTGATCCAGACTGGCTTCTGCTCTCGAATTGCGGATCCCAGAGCCCCACGCCCGAACCTGCTTTCCGGATCGGCAGAAATCTGGATATCGGTCAGGTCAACAGCACCGTCACCAAAGCTGGCAACAGGCCGGATCATGAGCGAATCGTGATCAACCAGGCCGATCCATGCCAGCTTCATTCCACCAAATTCCACAGCAAAACGGCAGACCTGCGGAAGCAACTCCTCTTGACTGGTACAACGCACGATGGCCTGGTTGCACTCGCTCAAGGTTGCGTAAATCCGCGTCAGCTGCTGGATTTTCGCTTCAGCTTGCTTGCGTTCAGTAATGTCCTGTACGGTGGCGAAGAGGTATTCAATATCACCATTTCCATTGCGCACACTTTTGACATCGATGGCGGCAAACACCGTCGTACCATCCTTGCGGATAAGACGCTTGTCCAGAATGTAACCCTCGGAGTCCCCGCGTATGACACGCTCTAGCGCGGCAATATCGGTCGCCAGATCATCGGGGTGCGTCATTTCGGCCCAACTTATGCTGAGCATTTCTTCGCGCGAGTAACCCAGAATTTCGCACAGGCGATCATTGAATTTCAACCAGCGTTTTGTCGTCGGCGAGTTGATCGCAATGCCAATAAACGGCAGATCGTAGAACTGCCGGAGCAGTCGATCCGCCTGGGTCTGCAATTCGAGTTGCTGGTAGCGACCCCGCTGGCGCCAGAGAACCAGCATCACCCCACCAACCGTAGCGATAGCAAGCAACGCGACCAGGCTGACCCAGAAGGCCAGGCTGCGTAACGGCGCCAGAACTTCATCACGGTCGAGCTTCGCAACAACCACCCACTCGGTACCGGTTACCGGGCGATAGGCGGCAAAAACCGCCACGCCACGATAGTCCTTCCCCTGGCGCACCCCTGAATGCGCCTCTTTGACCGCGTAGGCTTCAGGGGAATCTGCCCTGTCCAGCGGGATGCGCAGGAACAGGTTTTCCCCCTGCCCATGTCGAAGCTCATTCATGAAAAGGACGGAATCACCGTCCCGACGTACCAGCAGCGTTTCTCCGCTGGCACTCGCAGCAGGCCAACGCTTGAGGCTTTGAAACAATAACTTCTCGGGCGAAACATGCAAAATCAAGGCGCCCAAGGGCTGTTGCACAGCGTTTTCAATGATAAACAAGGGCACCACAAGATCAAGGTGCCGATGGCCTTCAGAATCAACAAAAAGCTCGCTGTAAAGCGGCAAGCCGCCAACCAGCGCTCGCGTAATCGCTTCGGTGGTTTCTGTACCAGGCTGATCAGGCTCGCCGATAGACAAACGGTTTTTCCCCTGAGGATCAACCAGCGAGACGGCATCGTATTGCACGGCGTCAAGCACCGCTGTCAGGCGATCACTGAGTTCATCCCGAACCGGGCTTCCGCCCCCGTTCTGCAATGCCGCCGCCAGCCGGATGATATCCGGTAACGACATGATGACACCGCCGTCATTGCGGCGTTCGTCCAGCCAGCTTTCAATCTGGCTGGCTCGAAGCTCGGCGACAACTTTCAGATTGGCGAAGGCTTCGCGCTCAATCTGCGGGCCGTGAATTTTGACGACGACCAGTCCCGTCAAGGGAACGATCGCGGCCAGGACAATGAATGACAGTATTCGCCAGCGCAGCTTGGCTGGCCGCACGCCTTCCGTGGAAATCCCACGGGGCGCTAACTCGCGCCACTGCCCGAGAAGCAGATAGAGCAAACCGCTGGTTACCAGAACAAACAGCAGCCCCTTGCCGATCTCAAAGCGCCCCTGCCATTCCGGGTCCGCAACGCCAAATGTCAGCAACAGGCCCGACGCGAAAACCCATGCGCTGGCAGATATCGCGTAGACGATGGCTATGTGCAGAGGTGAAAACCGCCGCAATCCGGCTTTAGGATTAGGCGATGGTTTCATCGGGGATTTTTTGCTCGATTCGTTCCACTCATCATACGCTGACACCTTATCTCGCCAAAAAATCCTTCCGCAAGACCTGCTAAAGACTTACAGGCCGAGTTCCGCCCACATCTCGTCCACACGCTGCTTGACCGCCGCATCCATGACAATCGGCGTTCCCCACTCGCGACTGGTTTCGCCCGGCCACTTATTGGTCGCATCGAGGCCCATCTTGCTGCCCAGACCAGCCACCGGACTGGCAAAATCGAGGTAGTCGATCGGCGTATTTTCGGCGATCAGCGTGTCGCGTGCGGCGTCGACGCGCGTCGTCATCGCCCAGATCACTTCCTTCCACTCGCGGATATTCACATCGTCGTCCACCACAATGATGAACTTGGTATACATGAACTGACGCAGGAAACTCCAGATGCCGAACATCACCCGCTTGGCATGACCGGGATACTGCTTCTTGATACTGACCGTTGCCAGCCGGTAGGAGCAACCTTCGGGTGGCAGGTAAAAATCGGTGATCTCGGGAAACTGTTTCTGCAACAAGGGTACGAAGACCTCGTTCAAGGCCACGCCGAGCATCGCCGGCTCGTCCGGCGGCTTGCCGGTGTAGGTGCTGTGATAGATCGGGTTCTTGCGCAGGGTGATGCGCTCGATGGTGAATACCGGGAACGTCGCCTGCTCGTTGTAGTAACCGGTGTGGTCGCCATACGGGCCCTCGAGCGCGGTTTCGCCGGGATCAATGAAACCTTCCAGCACGATTTCAGCTGAAGCCGGCACCTGCAGGTCCGAACCCAGGCACTTCACCAGTTCGGTCTTCGCGCCACGCAACAGGCCGGCAAACTGGTATTCGGACAGGCTGTCCGGCACTGGCGTGACCGCCGCGAGAATGGTCGCCGGATCAGCACCGAGCGCTACGGCCACTGGAAAAGGCTGGCCGGGGTTCTGCAGACAATGGTCGCGAAAATCGAGCGCACCACCCCGATGTGCCAGCCAGCGCATGATCACCTTGTTGCGGCCGATCACCTGTTGCCGGTAGATGCCGAGGTTTTGCCTCGTTTTGTTCGGTCCGCGCGTTACCGTTAGTCCCCAGGTGATCAGTGGCGCCACATCGCCCGGCCAGCAATGCTGGATCGGCAGACGCGACAGATCCACGTCATTGCCTTCCCACACCACTTCCTGACACGGTGCCGACGAAACGACTTTCGGTGACATATTGAGCACCTGTTTCAGCACCGGCAGCTTGTCCCACGCGTCTTTCAAACCCTTCGGCGGCTCCGGCTCCTTGAGGTAAGCCAGCAGCTTGCCGACTTCGCGCAAGGCTGAAACCGACTCCTGCCCCATACCCAGAGCGACGCGGCGCGGTGTGCCGAAAAGATTGGCGAGTACGGGAAACGAATGCCCCTTTGGCTTCTCGAACAGGATAGCCGGCCCACCTGCGCGCAGCACGCGGTCGCAGATTTCGGTCATCTCGAAGCGGGTGTCGACTTCGACACTGACGCGCTTGAGTTCGCCAATACTTTCCAGTTGCGCAATGAAGTCGCGCAGATCGTGATATTTCATGGTTCAGCCCAGCATTGATTGACGCAGAAAATCCAGCACGATGCCGACAAAGAGGCTGGCACCAATCCAGTTGTTGTGCAGAAAGGCCTTGAAGCAGCGCACGGGATCACGCTGCCGTATCAGCGTAAAGTGATAGACAGCGATCACGGCGGCAACGCCCAGCCCGGCATAAAACACCCAGCCCATGTGCAGCAGAAAACCGACACGCGCAATCAGGCCCAGCGTTACGGCATAGCAAAGCATCACAACGGCAACATCGAAACGGCCAAAGGTAATGGCCGAGGTCTTGATGCCGATCTTCAGATCGTCGGCGCGATCAACCATCGCATATTCGGTGTCGTAGGCCATCGCCCAGAAGACATTGGCCAGCAACAGTATCCACGCCACCGGCGGAATCATGTCGAGATGCGCGACGTAGGCCATCGGGATGCCGAAGCCGAAAGCCACGCCGAGGTAGGCTTGCGGAACGGCAAAAAAGCGCTTGGTAAAGGGATAACTCGCCGCCAGAAACAGCGCCACCACCGACAGGCCGACGATGTTCCAGCTGCGAAACGGCAGGATCAGGCAGAACGAGAAAATCACCAGTACGGCGAACAGGATCAAGGCTTCTTTGGACGAGACCTTGCCCGCCGCAATGGGCCGCTCTTTCGTTCGCTCCACGTGCGGATCAAAATCGCGGTCGGCCAGATCGTTGATCACGCAGCCGGCCGAGCGCATGAGCACGGTGCCGAGCACGAAGATCCAGACAACCATCCAGTCTGGACGGCCAAGCGAGGAGAACCACAGTGCCCACAACGTTGGCCAGAGCAGGAGCAGGATGCCGATCGGTTTGTCGAGGCGCATCAAGCGTTCGTACAGGCTCAAGCGCTCGCTCAGTTTTAGGTAGTCAAGGTGCATGCCCGCTATTTTAGCCGCTTACCAGACATCGCCGCGCAGTTCAGTCACGCGGATCTGCAAGGATTCCGGAGTCACGTTTTCAGGCGCAACGGGCAGATCGGCGATCAGACCAATTTTCGAGAAGGGTCGGAGCAGCGAGGGTTTGCTCATCGCCGGACCATAGCGCCGGCTGAAGAAACTCCCCCACAGGCCGCGCAGCGCCATCGGAATCACCGGCACCGGCGTTTCGGCCACGATGCGCCCGATACCGTACCGAAAATGGTTGAGTTCGCCGTTACGCGTAATCGCGCCTTCAGGGAATAGTCCGATCAACTCGCCCGCCGCCAGCGCGCGCGCCACCTCGGCAAAGGCGGCTTCCTTCATTGCCGGATCTTCCTTGGCCGGCGCAATGGGAATGGTGCGCGAATGACGAAAGATGAAGCCGATCCAGGGCGCTTGATGAATTCGGTGATCCATGACAAAGCGGATCGGCCGCCGAACGGCGGCCAGAATCACCACCGGGTCAATAAAGCTGACGTGGTTGCAAACCAGCACCGCCGGCCCTTCGTCGGGAATATTCTCCAGCCCCGTCTTCTCCAGCCGATACACCGTATGGATCAGCAGCCCGGCCAGAAAACGCAGGAAGTACGCCGACGCCCGCCGGTAGATGAAGATCGCCACGCCGGCATTGCACAGCGCCGCAATCCCGAACAGCTGAGGAATCGTCACGCCATTGCCGAGCAGCGCCGCCGCCCCGAGTGCGCCGACGACCATGAACAGCGCATTGAGGATATTGTTGGTCGCGATGATGCGCGCCCGATGCTCCGGTTCGCTATGCACCTGCATCAGCACATACAGCGGCACGATGAACAAGCCGCCAAAGGCCCCGATCGCAAAAAGATCGAACAAGACTCGCCAGGTCGAATGCACGCCAAGCAGACCGGCGAACGCCAACGGTGCGCCTGCCGGCAACACACTGGGTGAGGCAAACGCCAGATCGAGTCCAAAGATCGTCAAGCCAATGGCCCCAAACGGCACCAGACCAATTTCAACGTGCTTGCCGGAGAACTTCTCGCAGAGCATCGAACCGAGACCGATACCCACGGTAAAAACGGCGAGCAGGAGCGTCACCGACGTTTCATCACCGCCAAGAACGTTCTTGGCATAGACCGGAATCTGCGCAAGAATCAACGCTCCGTAGAGCCAGAACCACGAAATACCGAGAATGGACAGAAAGACTCTGCGGTTCTTGCGCGCGAAACCGATATTGCGCCAGGTTTCGGACAAGGGATTAAGGTTTACCCTGAGGCCTGGTTCCGGTGCCGGCGCGGCTGGAATACCACAACTGGCGATAAAACCCGCCGCCGCAACCACCAGCCCGGCAAAAGCGACCCAGCTTGGATGCCCGCCCATTCCGGCAAGCAAACCACCGCCCAGCGTACCGAGCAGGATCGAGACAAACGTTCCAGCCTCGACCAGCGCATTGCCGCCAACCAGCTCTTCCTCCCGCAAATGCTGCGGCAGGATTGCGTATTTCACCGGGCCGAATAGTGTGGAGTGCAGGCCCAGCAGGAACAGCGCCCCCAGCAGAACCGGGAGACTCTGCACGAAGAAGCCGAGCGCCGCGACGCCCATGATCAACATCTCCAGCACTTTTACCAGCCGTGCCAGTTTTGCCTTGTCGAATTTGTCGGCCAGTTGTCCGGCGGTTGCCGAGAAAAGGAAGAAGGGCAGAATGAAAATCCCGGCCGCCAGATTGGTCAGTAGTTCGGGCGCAATCGTCGTCCAGCTCGCCGCGTGAAACGTGAGCAGTACGACCAACGCATTTTTGAACAGGTTGTCGTTGAACGCGCCGAGAAATTGCGTGATGAAGAAGGGCGCAAAACGGCGGGTTTTGAGCAGGGAAAACTGGGAATGCGACGTCGATTCGGAAATCATTTCTCGGGCACAGTCGCCAGAAGATCGTCAAACGCTCCTCGCCGGACAAGTGCCACGAAGGCCTCGCCAACAACCGGGTCAAAATGCGACCCCAAACCCATCAAAATTTCGCCAACCGCCTTATCGACCGGCCAGGCCTCACGGTAAGGCCGAGGACTAATCAGCGCATCAAACATGTCGACCACGGCCACGATGCGCGCGGCGTAGGCGATGGCCTCACCGGACAGGCCATCCGGGTAACCGCTCCCATCCCAGCGTTCGTGATGAGACCTCGCGATCACGCTGGCAAGCGCCATCGATTTGCTGCGTTTGAGGATCGTTTCACCGATCGCGGAATGGCGTTTGATGACCTCGAATTCGTCTACGCCCAGCGGTCCGGGCTTTTGCAAAATACTGTCCGGCACCCCAAGCTTCCCGACATCGTGGAGGCGACCTGATTTGCCGAAATGCTCAGCCTCCGCCTCCGACAAGCCCAGATCCAACGCCAGACGGCGGGTATATTCCTGAATGCGACGCAGACCGCTCCCTGCGCCCTCCTTGAACTCGGTCACCTGGCCAAGCATGTCGACCAGATGCTCGCAACATTCATCCAGATTGTGGTGCAGACGGAAATTGTCCAGGCCGGCCGCGCACTGATTGGTCAGAACGCGGATCAGTTCACGCTCGCTCTCGCTCAACTCCTGGTCGGCCTCAATATAGAGAAAACCGAGAACCTCTCCTCTGACCTCAAGCGGAGCAACGAGGGCACCTTTGCGAAGCTTGACCAGCGGCTTGTCGCCCAAGGCGATTTCGGAACACAGCTCGACGATTTCGTGACGACGCTCGCTGTTCCCATGCTCAAGATCGCCGGCACCTGCCCGGATGTGCACTTCCTTGCCATCCAGGGTAATCGCCAGGGCGTCGATGGTCGAAATCATTCCGGAATGCCCAAGCTTGCAAATTCCGATCAATTGCAGGAGCACGCCGCGAAAATAATCTTCCAGCTTGTCGCTGCGCAGGTTGTAGAGATCGGGAGTGACGGCCAGTATCCGCTGCAAACCTTGCAGATTTCGTTCCAGAGCGACAAGGTTGCGATAGCTCTTGAGCGCCAGCCGCACGGACGAGTACAGCTTTTGTGAGGTCAGTTCGGACTTGTCCTTGTAATCGTCGATATCAAAATAATCGATCACGTAGCGCTCAGGCGCGAGGCCGGACTGGCCGGTGCGAATGATGATGCGCATCTGCAGGAAACCGAAGTCGTTACGAATTTCCTCGACCAGCTTGAGGCCGGAGTCATCAGCCTCCATGACGACGTCGATCAATGCCACGGCAATGTCGTCGGTCTGGTGAAGAATATCGCGCGCTTCCTGAGTGGATTCGGCGCTAAGCAACTCGATCCTGCGGCCGGCAAAACTGAAATCGCGAAGACAGAGCCGGGTCATCTGATGAACATCGGGTTCGTCGTCGACGATCAGAACCTTCCAGCAGAGCGAACGAACCTCGACTTCTTCGGTTTCATCCAGCCAATTATCTTCCGCAAATACGCTCATCAGCATCATTCCCCATCAATGGATACTGCGGCCCTTGAGAAGCGCACGGAACAAGGTGCGCGATCCAACGGTTTCCCATATGGGATCAGCGTACCACCAAGTGTCGCGACAACCAAGCCGTAGCCGGCGAATACGCCTTTCGGACCAATACATCATGCCTTTAGCAATTCTTCCCGACTGCCCAGCCAGCGCTTCAGATGCTGTTGCGCCCGATCCGGCGCATTAAGCAACAGGTTTTCGGCCATCTCACGCGCCAGTTCCACCAACTCGGTGTCGACCTCAAGATCGGCGTAGCGCAGCAGGGGAACGCCCGACTGACGGCTGCCGATAAACTCTCCCGGGCCACGCAGATGCAGGTCCTGGCGGGCGATCTCAAAGCCATCGGTATTTTCGTAGATAATCTTGAGCCGCGCCCGGGCGGTTTCCGAAAGCGGCTTCTGAAAGAGCAGAACGCACACCGAATCATGCGCGCCGCGCCCGACCCGGCCGCGCAACTGGTGAAGCTGCGAGAGACCGAAACGCTCAGCGTGTTCAATGACCATCAGGCTGGCATTGGACACATCGACGCCGACCTCGATGACTGTTGTGGCCACCAGCACGTCGATTTCGCCAGCGGCGAAGGCGGCCATCATGGCGGCCTTCTCGTCGCCTTTGAGGCGGCCGTGTACCAAGCCGATACGCAGGTCATCGAGTTCTTCGGAAAGTGCCGCGTGGGTATCGAGCGCGGTTTGCAGTTGCAGTTTTTCGGACTCTTCGATCAGCGGGCAAACCCAGTAGGCTTGCCGGCCGGTGCTGACTGCATCGCGGACGCGGGCGATCACTTCGTCACGACGGGCGCCGGAGACGAGTTTTGTTTTGATCGGCTGACGCCCCGGCGGCAACTCGTCGAGCACCGAAACGTCGAGGTCGGCGTAATAGCTCATCGCCAACGTGCGCGGGATCGGCGTCGCCGACATCATCAGTTGATGCGGGGGGAAGGCGTTCTTCTCACCCTTTTTGCGTAATTCCAGCCGCTGTGCGACGCCAAAACGGTGCTGCTCATCGACGATGGCCAAACCGAGTCGGGCAAAATCAACGCTGTCCTGGATCAGCGCATGGGTTCCGACGATCAGCTGTGCACTCGTCGCCGTCTGCAAAATCATCGCCTGCTTGGCCGCTTTCTTCAGGCTGCCGGTCAGCCAGGCGACCTGGATACCCAGCGGTTCAAGCCAGGCGCGCAGTTTGAGGTAATGCTGTTCGGCCAGAATCTCGGTCGGTGCCATGAAGGCCGCCTGATAACCCGCTTCGATGGCCTGACACGCCGCCAGCGCCGCAACGATGGTTTTTCCGCTGCCGACGTCGCCCTGCAACAGGCGCTGCATGGGGTAAGGCTGCGCCAGATCATGGGCAATTTCGGCGCTTACCCGCTGCTGCGCACCGGTCAGGCCGAAGGGCAAGGCAGCGAGCAATTGCTGCGCAAGCTGGCCGGCCGACCTGAGCAGCGGTGCCCCTTTTTGCCGTCGCGCCAGATAGGCGCGACGCAATGAAAGCTGCTGCGCCAGCACCTCGTCAAACTTGATGCGCTGCCAGGCCGGGTGCGTGCGCTGCTGCAACTCGGCTTCTGACGCATCAGGCGGCGGCGCGTGCAGCAGATGCACGGCGTCGGCAAACGGCGGCAGTTCATGCTGATGGCACCAGCGCGCATCGAGCAATTCGCTCAGATCAACGTCCGCAAGCGCCGGCAGGATCAGTTTGCGTAGTGCATTCTGCGAAACGCCGGCGGTGGTCGGATAAACAGGCGTCAGTGATTGCGACAGCGCTTCGTCTTCGGCCACCACACGGTAACGCGGATGAACCATTTCAGCACCAAGAAAACCGTGGCGGATTTCGCCAAAGATGCGCAGGTGCCGGCCTTCGTCGCGCGCCCGTTCGAGCTGTTTGGTCTGGCTGCCGTAGAAGTTGAGGAAGCGCAGCGTCAGTTCGCCGCTCGCGTCCGCAACCTTCGCCACCAGCTGGCGACGCGGACGATACTGCACCGTGACATCAAGCACTTCAGCCTCGACCTGCACCGGCACGCCGGGCATGGCCTCGTCGATCAGTGTGACGGCGGTTTCGTCCTCGTAGCGCAATGGTAAGTACAGGACAAGATCATCGCTCCGGATCAGGCCCAGCTTGCGCAGCTTGGCCTGAATCGCGGGCGGTGCCTTGATCTCGCCTGCGGCGGTCATTAACCGCCTAGCACCATGACGCCGTCGGCTTCAACCAGCGCGCCACGAGGCAACGCGGCTACGCCAATCGCTGCACGCGCCGGAAAGGGTTCGGAGAAATAGCGCGCCATCGCCTCGTTGACCTTGGCAAAATTGCCGAGGTCGGTGAGAAAAACGTTGAGTTTGACGATATCGGCCATCGAACCGCCCGCCGCTTCAACGACCGCTTTGAGATTCTCGAATACGCGGATGATCTGCGCGTCGATTCCCTCGACCATCTGCATGTTCGCCGGATCGAGGCCGATCTGCCCGGAAAGATAGACGGTATCGCCCGCCTTTACGGCCTGCGAGTAAGTGCCGATGGCGGCCGGGGCGTTGGGGGTGGAAATGATCGTTTTGGCCATTTTGCTGTCCTCTGTAAGATGGAGCATGAAAGTGGAGATAGTAAATGACGACAGCGATTATCGCCAATCTGGAGAAAATGCTTGGTGGTCCACGCGATGGCGCACTGCTCCGCTACTCGCTTGGCAACGAGTGGCTGAAGGCTGGCGACCCGGCGAAAGCCGCCACCTGTTTCCATGACGCTGTCGAGCGCGATGCCAACTATTCAGCTGCCTGGAAGTTGCTCGGCAAAGCACTGGCCGAAAGTGGCGACATCCAGGCCGCACTTGATGCTTACGAACAGGGCCTCGGCGTTGCCGAAGGGAAAGGCGACATTCAAGCCGCCAAGGAGATGAGGGTGTTTGCCAAACGGTTGCGCATGCAACGCGACGAAGACACCTCAAAAGCGAGCAGATAGCCAACAAGAAGTGCAAACCACCAAGATGCCCCGAAGGAAATCCCCCTGGGGGACACCAAGACACCAAGAGCACCAAGGGGCCACCAAGTTGTCATCGTGTTTTCTTGGTGTAACTTTGTGCTCTTGGTGTCTTGGTGGTGAAGCATTTCTCCTTGCCTTTCAACATGACTGACTGCTAGCGTTTAGCCCCTTTCGGCGGCAGCATCACTGCCTCGATCCCGAGCGCTTTCATCTTCACGCGTGCGGCCTCGGCCTCTTCCTTGCTTTGGAAGGGACCAACCTGCACGCGGGCTTCGATGGTCGACGGAATGCCCTCCAGTACCAGGCGGGCATGCAGTTCTTCGGCGCGGCGCGGGTCGGCGAAGACGCCCGCCTGCAAGGCGTAACCGGAGAACAGTCTCGGCGGAGCAGGTGGAATCGGGGGCTGGGGCTGAATCGGCGCTGGCGCAATAGCCGCCGGCGCTGCGGTCTTCGCCTCAGCAGGTTTCGCTGGAGCTGGCGGCACCGGCGGGCTGGATGCGGCGGCAGAGCGTGCCGCTGGTTGCGAAGCGCGCGGCAAGACGGGTTGCGCCGCCACCTCCGGGCGTGGCGGTGGCTCAAGCCGTGGTGCCGATTTGTCCACCGGAGCTGACGTTGCCTCCGGCTCGGACACTTTCTTGTCGTCTTTCTGGGCGTCGGGCGCGGGTTCGGCCGGCGTTACCGGCTGGGTAATCACTTTCTTGGCAACCGGAACCGGTTCGGTAAACTGTGGCGGCGGCGCACTCGACTCGGAAACGCCTTGCTCTCCCATGTAGTCGAACAGGGCCAGCCCACCGAGCAAGGCAACGATCATCAGCCCGGCAAACCCCATCCGCCAGGCCAGCTTGCGCTTGATGTCGGAAACGTCCGCAGATGTTTCCTTGATCGCATCCTTGTTACTGGTCTCGCTTGTCGCCATGCTTTCCCCCAGTGTTTCTAATTATTCCTGCATATCCCGGTTGCGCACCAGCGCCACCACCAGTTCGGCTTCGGCGCGCGCGATACCGCAGTGCAGCGAAATGGTCGCAGCGTCGTTCCCCTGCATCGCCAGTTGCATCGCATCGCTGTAGAGCGGCGAAACACTACTCTGCGTGAATGTTTTTGCCTGCGATATCTCACGCTGCTGCTGCTCCCGCAGCACAAGCACTTCAGCACGCAGGCCACCGACCTCCTTGCGCAGCTGCTTGATTTCACGCTCCAGTGATTCGATCAGACGTTGCCCCGGAATTTCCGGCGGTGGCTCGTTCCAGGGGAAAGCCGCTTCCGACGGCTCGGAGAGTAATACGGGTGCCTCGGGCACGGCGGACAATCCCGGCTCCTGCACCGCCGCGTAAGCGGCGACCGCCGACTGAGCAGCCAGCAAATCGTGTGTGCTGGCCGCCACTTTCTGCCGCTTCAAACGACGGATGCGCCAGAAAGCGATGACAACATAGAGCACCAGCAACGCGACGACCGCGATCAGCGCCTCGCGCCAGCTCAAGTTTGTCAAAGCATCGAAATCCATCACCAGCCTGCGTCAAAGTGTCTGGGCGTCATTATGCCAGACACTTCCACAGGCTTTTCACCTGCTTCAAAATGAAACGAAGAACGACGAATGCGTGGCAACTGCACTGTAGGAGCGCAGTTTTACTGGGCGAAACGGCATTGCAGTACTCGCCGATCTTCGCGCAGTAGAACTGCGCTCCTACGATACCCGGCCCGTAACGGAGGAAATACGGCCATCTTCAGGATCGAAGCTGCCCAGGCCAATGTTCATGCGGATCTCGCGGCACACATCCCGCAGAACGCCAGTTGACGCGGCTTCCAGGCCTATCGTTTTCAGAACATCGCTTCGAACAAGCCGGCCGCGCCCATCCCGGTGCCGATGCACATGGTCACCATGCCGTAGCGTTGCCGGGTGCGCTGCAAGCCATGCACCAGAGTGGCCGTGCGGATCGCCCCAGTGGCACCGAGCGGATGACCAAGCGCGATGGCGCCACCGAGCGGATTAAGCTTCGCCGGATCGAGCTCCAGCGTGCGCATCACGGCCAGCGATTGCGCGGCAAAGGCTTCGTTAAGCTCGAACCAGTCGACATCCTGCTGGCTGATCCCGGCCTGCTTGAGCACGCGCGGAATGGCTTCGATGGGGCCGATACCCATGATCTCGGGCGGCACGCCGGCCACCGAAAAGCCGGCAAAACGTGCTAGCGGCTTGAGGTTGAACTGCTGGAGGATTTTTTCCGAAACGAGCAGCACGGCGGCGGCACCGTCGGACATCTGCGAACTGTTACCGGCCGTCACCGAACCGCGCGCGGCGAACACCGGTTTGAGCTTGGACAGCTTTTCCAGCGAGCTATCGGAACGCGGCCCTTCGTCGGTATCGGCCAGATATTCTTTGACCTTGATCTGGCCGGTCTTAAGATCCGGCATCCGCGCTTTGATCGCATAAGGCGAGATCTCAGCCTTGAAATGCCCGGCCGCAATCGCCGCCAGTGCCTTCTGGTGGGACGCGACGGCGAAGGCATCCTGGTCTTCGCGCGAAATACTCCACCGCTCAGCAACCTTCTCGGCGGTCAGGCCCATGCCGAAAGCGATGGTGGTGTTCTCTTCCTGCTCGAACAACGCCGGATTGATGGCGATTTTGTTACCCATCATCTGGTTCATCAGCGACATGCTTTCCGTCCCGGCGGCGATCATTACATCGGCTTCGCCGAGGCGGATACGCGCCGCCGCATCGGCCACCGCCTGCAATCCCGATGCGCAGAAGCGGTTGATGGTGATGCCCGGGACGGTGTTCGGCAACCCGGCCAACAGCAAGCCGATGCGCGCAACGTTCATGCCCTGCTCCGCCTCCGGCATGGCGCAACCGACGATCACATCGCCGACCAGTGCCGGATCGAGCCCCGGAGCCTGCGCCATGACCGACTTGATGGCGTGCGCCAGCATGTCGTCCGGACGCACCTGGCCGAACATTCCCTTACGCCGCCCGACTGGCAAACGCGTGGCGGCGACGATATAGGCATCCTGAATCTGTTTGCTCATGGAATAGTCTCCTGTCGCTCAGTTGCGCAGCGGCTTGCCGGTATCCAGCGTGTGCTGGATGCGTTGCCGGGTTTTCTCGGTCTTCAGCAATTCGAGGAAAAGCTTGCGCTCAACCGTCAGCAGCCACGTCTCGTCAACCAGTGAGCCGGTCTCGACATCGCCGCCACACAGGGCCGTCGCGGCATATTTGGCGACGAGATAATCGTGCCCGGAAATCATGCCGCCTTCCTTCATGTTAGCGAGCATCATTTCGCAGTTGGCAATGCCAGTACGCCCCGCCACCTTGATGTTGCGCGGCGATAGTTTCGGGAAGTAACCGGCTTCGGCCAGGCCGCGCGCTTCACGCATGGCGATGTAGAGCAGTTCGTTGGCGTTGAAAACGACGGTGTCGGTATCGAGGGCGAAGCCCAACTCCCTGGCGTGCAAGCCACTGCGGGACACATTGGCCATGGCGATGGTCATGAACACTGGCTGGATGAACTCGAAAGGATCGTTGCCAGCGGTTTTCGCTGCGCTCTGCCAGGCACGAATGGCAAACTCCTTGCAGCCACCACCGGCCGGAATCAGGCCGACACCGGCTTCGACCAGACCGAGATAGCTATCCAGCGCCAGCACCCGCTTGGCGGCGTGCATCGCCAATTCGCAGCCACCACCCAAGGCCATGCCCTGAACGGCAACAACGACGGGCACCTTGGCGTACTTGAGCGCCATCGACGCCTGCTGGAATTCAGCAATGATCGCTTCAAGCTGATCAAACTGCCCTGCATCGATGGCCGCGACCACCTCCTTGAGATTGGCACCCAAGGCAAACGGCGCATCGTGCCAGACGACCATTCCCTTGAAGTCGGCCTCGGCGCGTGCCACCGCCAGCGGCAGGCCGGTGATGACGTCACGGCCCAGCGTATGATTTTTCGTCGTCACGCTGAGGATCGCAATTTCGTGATCGACCTGCGGCAAGGTCCACAAGCGCAGGCTGTCGTTTTCCCATACCGTCGTTCCAGCGACGGGCTTTTCGCCCAAGATCCGCTCGGGGAAAATTTGACGCTGATAGACGGGCAGGGTCGAACGCGGTTTGAGCGCATCAGCGCTGGCTGAATACGAACCCTCGGCAGAATGAACGCCGTCGCGCGCAAACACCCAGGCGGGAAGTGCCGCCGTACTCATCGCCTTGACCGCATCGATATCAGCCTTGACCGCATCGGCAATAGTTTTCCACCCAGCTGCCTGCCAGGTTTCAAACGGACCTTGCGTCCAGCCGAAGCCCCAGCGCATGGCAAAATCAATATCGCGAGCGTTGTCGGCGACCTCGGCCAGATGGACGGCGACGTAATGGAAAACGTCGCGGAAGATGGCCCACATGAACTGTGCCTGCGGATGGCCGCTGGCGCGCAAACGGGCGAATTTCTCGGCCGCATCCTTCGTTTTGAGGATGTCCAGCACCTCCGGCGCAATCTCGCCCGCAGAGTCACGATAATCCTGCGTCGCGAGGTCGAGCACCTTGATCGTCTTGCCGTCTTTCCTGAAGATCCCGCAGCGGGTTTTCTGCCCCAGCGCGCCTTTGGCGATCAACGCCGAAAGCCAGGCCGGAGCTGCGTAGAAGCTA